>JBDIAR010000007.1:0-34444 GCA_039812545.1 Dermatophilaceae bacterium
GGGCAGACCTGGGCGCAGGCGCATCTGTCGGCGACCCGGGCCGCGATCGTGATGACGCTGGAACCGGTGTTCGCCGCCGGGTTCGCGGTGGCTTTCGGTGGGGAGTCGCTGACCGCCCGCATGGTGGTGGGGGGTGCTCTCGTGGTGGGCGCGATGTACCTCGTCGAGCTGCGCGGCGGGTCGTCCTCGGCACCGACCGAAGGTCCGCAACCCGCCGATGGCGCCGGTCCCGAAATCTTCCCCGATCCGGCCGCCCGATCCTGACCCGTCACTGCATACTCTGCCCAGGTATTCCGTTTGCTGCTGTCCAGGCATGGCCCACGCCAATCATTGGGTTGGGCACAAGTCCGAATCTGCCCCCCATCGCCCTCCTACCCAACCTGGGTGTGTTGCAAAACACTTGGCGGACCCTGGCCGTCACGAGGGGAGTGCGGTACTTTCGGCTCAAGGACGCGCGAAGACAATCTCAGATCCACAGGTGGTCACTCGCGTGCGAGTCGGACGAGCGGTGACGGAGGCATCTGATGAAACTCCTATCGGGGAAAGCTCTACGAGGCATGGGGGGGGGCCGTTCTAGCCATTTCTAGCGGCGCCGTCCCAGGTGCGCTAGCGGCGAGCGTATGGTCTTCGCAAACCTCGGTGCAAGCCTATGACATGAGCGCTTACACATATGCTGAGTTCTGGGTCGGATCAAGCCCTTATGGGACGAAGGCCCATTACAACGCATATCTACGTAATTCCACTGGCGCCGGTTACCGGATCTACGACACGCTGGCTACATGGACGAATGCCGGTACTTGTTTCGCTCCCAACTACACTTCTTGCACGGCTCAGTACTACTGGTACGCGCAGGTGGATACGGCCCACATCTCGTCGACCTCCTGGTATAAGGACTACAGAACGACAAGCGTCAACCCGGCAGCCGACTACGCGCGCGGTCGTATCGAGGTAAGCATCGATATACCGTGGAGGATAGATCCTACATCCGATCAGGCCCTCACACAGGGGTTTAAGTGCTAGGTACTAGACTCAGGCTGCCGGGGAGAGTTGAGTCGGTGTGATCGAGCTCGATGACGTCGTCGTTCGGTATCGAAGGGGCTTTTCGCTCGGCCCGCTGAGCATGAGCTTCGATCAGGGCATCACCTTCCTCCTCGGCGCGAATGGAGCCGGGAAGTCGACTCTGCTTCGGTTGCTGGCGGACCAACAACAGCCGACGAGCGGACGGATATCCCCGGCGCGTCGCGGCACTTGCGGATTCCTTCCGCAGGAACCCTCGTTACCGCACGCGGCTCGCTGCCAGGACTACTTGGCTTTCATCGCGTGGCTTCAGGGTGTTCCCAAGACCGAGCGTCAGGCGCTGGTGGACAAGGTGTTGGGTGCGGTGGATCTCACTGATCGTGCCACGGCCAAAATTGGCGAAATGTCGGGCGGCATGGCTCGCCGACTCTCCATTGCCCAAGCCCTTCTGGCGCCCGGGGACACCTTGTTGATGGACGAGCCGATGACCGGCCTGGATCCGTTGCAGCGGATCCAGTTGAGGAAGCTGCTGCCGGCCCTGGCGAAGGGGCGCACGCTCGTCGTCTCCACGCACCTCGTCGAGGATGTCCGCGAGGTTGCCGATCGGATCGTCATTCTCAAGAGCGGTTCGGTGACATTCGACGGGACCGCGGATGAGCTCGAGCGCCTCGACTCCGCCGATCAGATCGGCCAGAGTGCCATGGAGCGTGCCGTCGCTCGCCTCATGTCGGCGGATTCGGCATGAGGCGCCTCTCGTTCGTTCTCCGTAGCTGCGTTTCACCGTGGATCGTGCTGCCGGTGATCGGGCTGTCGATAGCCAACTGGATGCAGCGCAATAGGACATTCCTCGGCGAGGGAATGTGGACGGTGGAGTGGGCAGCGATCGCCATTCCGCTGATCGGCATCTTCGTTGCGGGTGGCGCCGCCGTGGACGCTGCCCGCTTCACCACACCGGGCCGCTATCACGTCGCCTTGACGGCCAGACACCCGAGTCGCCTGTGGCTCATGCTCTTCAGTGCCGCGACCGTACCCGCGATCTGCGTCCACATCGCGGGAATAGCCGTCCACCTGGCGCTGGGGGGCGTACGCAACCCCTCCGTCGGCTGGATCGCCATGATCATGGCCGTCATTGTCCAGTGTCTGGGGCTGCTCTGGTTCGGCGCCATCGGGCTCCTGATCGGCCGTTACTTCCGACCCGCGGCAGCCGGAGTGCTGGCGGCCTCGGCCGCGTTCGGCGCTTTCTATATCTTCTCGACCTACGGTCGGCCGCGGTTCGGGCTGCTCAGTCTCGGCGGGGCGACGATTCCACGCATCGGCCTGACGTGGAACGCAGGATTCCTCGCTCTGCAAGCTCTTCTCTTCGGCGCGACGATCGCCCTCGCGATCCTGCTGCCGTCACGTGGCACCACGACCGGTCTCGCCCCGACCCGGATGGGTTCCGTGGCGCTTTCGGCGGTTGTCATCGTCCCGATCTTGGCCTCTCAATTCTCGCCGTGGGTGCAACGCAACGTCGTCGGCGCACAGGAACTCCCGCAAACCTGTGACGGGGTGGCGCCGCGCATCTGTTATTACGGCGAGCACACGGCTTTCGGAGCAGCCGCCGCCCCGCAGATCCGCCGACTTGTCGAAGCGGCCCGACGAGCCGGCTACGACGCATTCTCCTACCCGGTGATCAACGAGTCGTCGGCGACGGCGGCCAATCGAACAGCGACGTCCGCCTCATTCCCGATGTTGAGCAGTTACCTGGACGATCACAGCATCAACGACGAGGAACTGGTGCGCGCTCTCGTGCTACCGACACATTGTCCGGGACTTTACGCGGCGCAGCCACCCTCCGAGGCGTTCTGGAGCCAGGTCGACAACCTGACGGCGACCTGGCTCGCCCTCGTCGAGCACCCGGCCTCGCCACCGGCCTCGTCACCGTCCTCGCCAGCCGGCGCGGTCCGGCTGTCGCCGGCCCAGGCCCTGGCCACTGTGCAGCAGGTGCAGGGTTGCCGGTGGTGATGCCTGCGTCGCGTCGGCGGGCCTCGGTGCTTCTCGGCTGGGTCGGTGCCCACGGTGCAGCGCGTCCAGCGCTCGTCCTGCTCCTCCTGGCGGCTGCCGGCCCCGCGCTGGTCGACGTCACGGTGGCACAGGTCGGCCCGCTGACCGTCAGATTCCCGATCCCCGCGCCGTGTTTGACGGCAACGGTCGCGGGGGTGACGGCGGGAGCTCTCACGACGACGGCATACCACCCTGTCGTCGTCCGATCCCGGCGTTTTGCCCGTGGGCGGGCCTGCTGGTTCCTGACGCTGTGCGCACTGGTTGCCGCCGTGGCGGCGCTTCCTCTGGTGCGAGGATTCCCAGCCGGCCCTCCCGTCCGGAATGCTCTGCTCTCACTGGCGATCGCCACCATCATGTGCACGCTCGGGTGGAGCGTCCTGGCCTGGGCTCCGGCGACCTTCCTGCTCACCATCGGTGTCCTGATCGGCCAAGAGCCCTGGGGGTTCAATGCCTTAGGCATCCTCATCGATCCCGAAACCGGTCCGGGTCAATGGATTGTCGTCGGCGCACTGACCGCCCTGGCCGGAGCGGGTTATACCGCTTGGGGGGCCACGCCTCGCCCCGTCACTCGCTAGCGACCGACGACGGATTCGATTGCCCCCGAGCGCTGGTCTCCTGCCGCAGCAGGCCGGTCACGACGTCGATGGCGTATGCCGTCGCCTCCTCGTCCACGTCAAGGTGCCAGACGAAGCGGACCGTGCCCGCACCGGACGGATATCCGCGAACACCCTGCGCCAAGGCCGCCGCCGCGAACTGCGCCGCGCCGAGGCCCAGCGCTCCCACGTGGAGCAGGACGATATTCGTCTCGACGGTGGCGGCCTCGATCACCTCGGGCGCGACGTCGTGGCAGGCCATCGCGAACCGCGCCGCCCGCGCATGGTCCTCGGCCAACCGCTCCAGATTGTGGTCGATGGCGTATCGGCCGGCGGCCGCCAGCACCCCCGCCTGCCGCATCGCTCCCCCGAACCTCTTGCGCCAGATCCTCGCCTCGGCCATCGCGGCCGCGGACCCGACCAACACCGACCCGACCGGTGCCCCCAGACCCTTGCTCAGGCATACGGACACCGAGTCGAACAGCCGACCATAGGAGGTGAGCGGTATGCCGGTCGCCACGTGCGCGTTCCACAGCCGGGCGCCGTCGAGGTGCATCGCAACGCCGGCCGCGGCCGTGGCCGCCCGCACGGCCTCGATCTCGGCCAGCGGCTGCACCGTCCCGCCGCCGAAGTTGTGGGTGTTCTCGACGACGACCAGGGACGTGCAGACCTGATAGGGTCCGACGCCGACAGCCATGAGTCCCAATGGATCCGAGGCGACCAACCGTCCCCGGGGAGCCACCCAGGTGCGCGCGCTGATGCCGGAGAAGACCGCCGCCGCACCGAGCTCGGCCCGCACGACGTGGGCGAGCGCATCGGTGACCAGTTCCTCGCCCGGACGCACGTGCAAGCGCAAGCCCAGTTGATTCGACATCGTCCCCGACGGGACGAAAAGGCCGGCTTCGTGGCCGAGCAGGCCCGCGGCATACTCCTCCAGCGATCGCACGCTCGGGTCCTCGCCGAACACGTCGTCGCCGACCTCCGCGGCCGCCATGACGGCCCGCATCGCCGCGTCGGGGCGGGTCAGGGTGTCGGAGAGCAGGTCAGCGCGCAGCGCGGGTGCCGTCATCGGCGTCTTCGAGCATCTCGGCGACCCGGAACGCGAGCTCCAACGCCTGCTGGTGATTGAGCCGGGGGTCGCACGCCGTCTCGTAGCGCTTCTCCAGGTCCGCATCGAGGATCTGCTCGGCCCCGCCGAGACATTCGGTGACGTCGTTGCCGGTGAGCTCGACGTGGATCCCGCCCGGGACCGTACCCGCCTCGCGGTGGGCGGCGAAGAAGCCGTCGACCTCGGTGGAGATGTCCTCGAAGGCCCGCGTCTTGTAGCCGGTCGTCGAGGCGATCGTGTTGGCGTGCATGGGATCACAGATCCACGACGCGACCACCCCCGCGTCCTTCATCCGGGACAGCAACGGCGGCAGGGAGTCCCGGATCTGGGTCGCGCCGAACCGGGTGATGAAGCTGAGCCGGCCGGGTTCGCGATGCGGGTCGAGCAGGTCCACGAGCCGCAGCACCTCATCCGGTGAGGCCGAGGGCCCGAGCTTGACCCCGATCGGGTTGTGCACGCCGGCGAGGAACTGGACGTGCGGACCGAACGGGTCACGGGTGCGCTCACCGATCCACAGGAAGTGCCCGGACGTGCAGTACGGCTTGCCGCTGCGCGAGTCGATGCGCACCAGCGGGCGCTCGTAGTCGAGCACCAGCGCCTCGTGTGCGGCGTAGAACTCGACGGTGCGCATCGCGTCGAAATCCGCGCCGCACGCGGCCATGAAGCGCATCGCCTTGTCGATGTCGTGGGCGAGGCGTTCGTACCTGGCGTTCGCGCTATTCGTCACGAAACCGCGATTCCAGTCGTGGACGTGGCGCAGGTCGGCGAACCCGCCGCCGGTGAACGCGCGCACGAGGTTCAGCGTCGCCGAGGCGGCGTTGTACGCCCGCACCATCCGGTCCGGGTCGGGTCGGCGCGACTCCGGGGTGAAGGAGATGTCGTTGACCATGTCGCCGCGGTATGCCGGCAGTGTCACCCCCGCTCGGGTCTCCGACGGGGAGGACCGCGGTTTGGCGAACTGCCCCGCCATCCGGCCGACCTTGACGACGGGGACGCTCGCGCCGTAGGTGAGGACCGCCGCCATCTGCAGGATCGTCTTGATCCGGTCTCGTATGCCGTCCGCCGTCGCCGCGGCGAAGGTCTCGGCGCAGTCGCCGCCCTGCAGGACGAACGCCTCGCCCCGGGACACCGCGGCCATCCGGTCGCGCATGATGTCGCATTCGCCGGCGAAAACCAGCGGCGGGTAGCTGGACAGCCGTTCGGTCGCCACCGCCAGCGCTTCGGCGTCCGGCCAGACCGGCTGCTGGCTCGCGGCCGGGTCCGATCGGTTGGTATGCGGTGCCGAGGCTTGGGTGGGAACGCTCACCCGGCCAAGCCTAATGGGCTCCGGAGCACGGGCCGGCCCGGTGATCAGGGCCGCAGCCGGAGCGTCCGCGCCAGCCGCCCGTGCAGAATGCTCGCCAGCGCGGTGGTCCGCAGTTCCAGCTCTCCGGCCCCGTCGAGCAGCGGCGCCTCCCGCCAGGCCACCAGGGCGTCGGCCAACGCCGCTGACACGTCCTGCGGCGCCAACTCCGCTGACGGGGAGCCACGGACGATGTCCGGAAGGTGTGTCGCGATGTCATCGCGGGTGAATCCCAGCGCGCCGGCGATCAAGATCGCCTGCACGACGTCCTGCCCCAAGCCACTGGCGGGCCCACGCCACGGGTCGTCGTCGGCTCGGTGCAGACGGCCGAGTTCGTCGGCGAGTATTCCCTGCAGCGACGGGTCCAGCACCGCGCCACCGGCGGCGACGATCCGCACCGCCTCGGCCAAGGCGGCCGGCGAGGCCGGTTTGACGAGGTAGCCCAGAGCGCCGGCTCGCATCGCGTCCAGCAGGATGGGTCGAGGTCCGTGAGAGGTGTACACGAGCACGCGGGGCACCTTGTCCAAGCTCGCCATCGCCCTGATGACCTCGGCGCCGCTGGTCTGGGACGTACGGAGCAGTCCCATGACGAGAACCTCCGGACGCACGCCGCCGATCCGACCCAAGACGAGTTCGGGGGTGCGGCCGGCACCGCGCACGATGATGCCCTCGTCGGACAAATCGTGCATGACCCGCGATCGCCAGGCCGGATCCGGATCCAGGACCACGGCGCTCACCCGGGATCTGAGGTCGGAGCGGATGTCATCTCCACGGGCGACTCCGCCAGCCGGCGCTTGCCGTTTACCGGGCATCGCGTCGGGCCGGCAGGGTGATTTCCACGGTCGTCCCCAAGCCGGGGATGGAGGAGACGAAGACCGCTCCACCGGCGTCTTCCACGCGCTGGCGCACCGAAAGCGAAAGCCCGACGGACTGCCAAGGCGCGACGACTCCGGGTGCGAACCCGGTCCCCCGGTCGCGGATGCGCACCGTCACATCCAAGCCGTCGTCGACCAGCAGGACCGCGGCCTGTGCGTCCGGACCGGCGTGACGGGTGACATTGTCGACGACCTCCGTGGTCGCCTCGAGGAGTTCGTCGGCGATCGCCTGCGGCACCACGACCGGCACTCGTGGCGTGCTGAGCACGAATCCCGGCGGCACCAGTGCGGCCAGCCCCGTCCGCAGATCGACGTCATCGTCGAGCAACTCGACGACGGCCCCGGTGGGACCGCCGTGCAACCAGGTGCGCAGTAACCGGGCCGAGGATCCGGAGACCGAGCTGATCCGTTGTGCTTGCGGGCCCAACTCCATCGCCTCCCGCTCGACCAGGGTCAGCGATTGGAGCAGCCGTTCGGCCACCTCGCGGCTGCGGTCGAGTGCCTGGGTGGCGATGCGCTCGACGTCCTGGGCCGCTGCCAGCGCCTCGTATGCCGCCCACGCCAGGTCCACGGCATACCCGATGGCCGTCGCGGCCGAGACCCGGATCAAGACCACCGACACGGTGGAGAACGTCGGTGCGCCGCCCTGCAGCAGGTCGGCCGCCGAGATCGCCAGTGAGGCCACGAGCCCGCCGCGCCAGCCGTACCAGATCGCCAGCATGATAGCGAACTCGACGGGAACAGCCCCGCGAGATTCTGCAGGTCTCCCGGGGCCGCGCCGCCATAGGCGACTCGGGTCAGCAGGATGGCGACACAGGCCAGCCCGAGTTCGATGATGTCGACGCGCGTATTGGGCGCGCGGAACACGGCGAGCCCGATCGCCCAGATCCCGAGGAAGACCAGGACGGCCGCAGCGTCGTCGAAGCCAGGTGCTCTCGGTTGCGCTGAACCGCCAGCCCGGCCCACAGGATCGTGAGCGGACGAAGCACGATCATCGCCCGGATGGCGGTGCTGAGGATCGGCGGCGGCACCAAGGCCGTCCGCGAGAGCTGGATCAACTGGCGGCGCGATGCTTGTGGTCGACGAATCCGCCCGCCGACTCGGCTCCCTCGCTCGGAGCCTCCTCGTGGCCCGCTGCCTCGTCGGTGCCGTCGTCCTGCGTGGAGCCGGTCACCTGCGGTGCGTCGTCGACACTCTCGTGACCCTTGGCGGGATCGTGCTCACGCCCTCGCGTGGTGGCCTTGGCGACGTCCTGGATCTGTTGGGCGCCCTTCTTGGCCGCGGCCAGCAGACGATCCTTCACGGACGCGGCATACACATCGACGTACTCCTGCTGGCTGAGCAACATGAGCTCGTACATGATCTCGTCGGTGATCGAGCGCAGGACGAAGCGGTCCTCCTCCATGCCCTCGTATCGGGAGAAGTCGAGAGGCTTGCCGAAGCGTACGCCGATCCGCACGATCTTCGGCAGCCGCTTGCCGCTCGGCTGGGCGACGTCGGTGCCGATCATCGCGACCGGGATTACCGGCGCGCCGGATTCCAGGGCCAGCCGGGCGACCCCGGTCTTGCCCCGGTAGAGCCGGCCGTCGGGCGAGCGGGTCCCCTCGGGGTAGATGCCGAAGAACTCGCCCCGACGCAGGACCCGCAGGCCGGAGTTCAACGCCGACATGGACGCCTTGCCGCCCGATCGGTCGATGGGGATCTGACCGACCCCGCGCATGAAGGCCGCCGTCAGCCGCCCCTTCAGACCGTCGCCGGTGAAGTACTCCATCTTGGCGGGGAAGGTGATCCGGCGCGGCAGGACGATCGGCAAGAAGATCGAGTCCGAGAAGGACAGGTGATTGCTGGCGAAGATAACCGGGCCCTCGTCGGGGATGTTGTCGGCCCCCTCGGTCCACGGCCGGAACAGCAGCTTGAGAATCGGTCCCAACAGGACCCGCTTCAAGAGCCAGTAGATCACGGTGATGCCTCCACGTCGGATGGCGCCATGTTATGGCACGCGCGCCGCCCAGGCGGCAGAGCCGCCGGTATCGGTCGGTGCCGGACCGACCGGCGGACGCCCGGCCTCCGACGGCCCGGCGGATGGCGTGTCATCATCGTCGGTGATGGACAGGAACGCGGACGACGCCGATCACCCCTCAGAGCCCCCCGACCACCTCGATCCCCTCGGGCCCGCTGCGCCCGTCGGGCCCCCAGGGCCAGTCGTGCCACTGGGCGGGGACTTCGGTGACGGCGCGGCCGCGGGCGATCGCGACGACGACCTCGACGAACGGTTCGCCAGCATCGTGGCCCACTGGGACGACGCGGCCGCGCCCACCGACGCGACGGCCGGACCGGAGCCCGACCCGCCGGCAACCGACCCCCCGACCGGTTCGGCCGGCTCTCTCGCCGCGAGCGCCGCCACCCGGTTCGTCCCGTTCGAGCCTCAGGCGTGGCGCGGCCACAGCCCGGACGAGATCGACGAGCACTTCGAACCCCCGCCGCCGGATCCGCTGCCGGCCCCCGAGGACGATCCGTTCTTCTGGGCGATCGTCGTCGGTCTCGTCGGCGGGCCGCTGCTGGTGTTGTGGGTGGTGCTCTTCCGGCAGGGCGGGTCGACGGGTTGGCTGTATGCCGGCATCGCGGCGACCGTCGTCGGTTTCGTCCTGCTGGTCCTGCGCAAGGGCAATAGTCGCGACGACGACGATTTCGGCATACGGCTGTAGTCGTCCCTGCGAAAACAGGGGCGCACGCTCGAGCCGGTCGGACCCCTCAGCCGGCGGACGACTCCGGGTACGCCTGCCGGGCCAGATCCGCGGCTCCGATCACGCCGGCTTCATTACCGAGCGCCGCCTGGACGATCCGCGCCTCGGGTCGATGGCCGCGGCCGGTCAGGTGCCGCCGGAAGGTGTCGCGGGCCGGGCCGAGGAGAAGCTCCCCCGCGGCGCTGACCCCGCCGCCGATCACGAAGGTTCCGGGGTCGAAGGCGGCGGCCAGGTTGGCCATCCCGACCCCCAACCACTGTCCGATCTCGGCCAGTAACTCGATCGCCGTGAGGTCGCCGCGTTGGGCCACCTCGGTCACCAGCGGACCGGTCAGGCCCTTCGGATCGCCGCCGGTCATCGACAGCAACTCGGCGGCGAGCGGCGAGTTGGCGTCGGTAAGGGTACGGGCCTCGCGGACCAGGGCGTTGCCGGAGGCGTACTGCTCCCAGCAGCCACGATTGCCGCACTCGCACCGAATCCCCTGCGGGACGACCTGCATGTGCGCGAACTCCCCGGCCAATCCGTAGCGACCGCGCTGGATGACACCGTCCTGGACGATGCCGCCACCGATCCCCGTGCCGAGGTTGACCATGATCAGGTGGCTCTCGCCCTGACCCGCGCCGAACCGGTACTCGGCCCAGGC
Organism: Dermatophilaceae bacterium; assembly: GCA_039812545.1. Lineage (GTDB taxonomy): Bacteria > Actinomycetota > Actinomycetes > Actinomycetales > Dermatophilaceae > JBDIAR01. The sequence goes on from JBDIAR010000007.1 coordinate 10,366, forward strand.
GGAGGCGTTGGCGTCGTTGTCGACGGTGATCGGCCACGGCAACCGGGCGGCCAGCCGATCACGCAGCGGTTCGCCCCGCCAGGACAGGTGGGGGGCGAAGACGACCGTCGCCCGATCGGCCGCGACGAAGCCCGCGGCCCCGATCCCGAGCGCCGCCACCCGATCTTCGCCGACCGTGGCGGTCAACTCCTCGACCACCGAGACGATGGTGTCCTCGACGACCTGGGGCGACTTGGACCGGTCGGGGGTGTCCCGGCGGGCCCGGCCGACGACCTTGCCGGCCAGGTCCACGACCCCGCCGGCAACCTTGGTCCCCCCGATGTCGATCCCGATGGCATACGGGCGCTCGGTCATCTGGTCCTCCCGTCCTCGGGGTCGCGCGGCGGCTGGCTGCCCGCGGTCTCCCACGGCGTGGGGGCTGCGGCCGCGCGTTGGGCATCGGCGATATCTTTCAACGCCTCGGCCACGAATCCGGCGAACGAGGCGACTTGTTCGATCGTGTCGGGGCTGATCCGGCGCAACAGGTCGATTCCCCGGCAGATGGGGCAGATCCGGCAGACCGGGTCCCGACCGGTCGGGCCGCCCGACGCACCGCGTCCCCCGCCGGTCCCGCCCCCGCCGCAGGTCGGGCAGGTCGCGTGGTCATGTGCCGTATGCGGGGGCGCGTCCTGAGCTGGTGGTTTGTCCGTCGTATGCCGTGTCTCGCCGGCCGCCGGTGCCTCGTCGGCCACGGACGACGGGTCGGACGGGTCGGACGCGTCGTCGGGCGGAGGGGCCGCCTCTTGCCCGGCGGGCGCGTGGTCGCGGGCCAGGGAGGTCAACGCCGCGACGAGCCGTGCCGTTTCGTCGGCCAGCGAGCCGACGGGTTCGTCGTCGTAGGTCATCCGAAGCGGGTCACCTCGGAGACGGCGCCCGACGGGTCGCGCGGTGACCTCACGCGCGCTCCGGGCGTCATCACGATTCCACGCGCTTCTTCAGGTTGGCCAGTGCGGTGTCGACGATGACTTGTTCGGCGCGGCGCTTCAACGCCCCGATGATCGGGATCTTGACGGCGACCGCGAGCCGATAGGTCACGTGCGTCTTGCGGCGACCTTCCGGCTTGAGGGTGTAGGACCCGGTCATCACCTTCAAGATGTTCGACTTCACCAGATTCCACGACACGACACCGGCGCCGCTTTCGACGATGTCCCAGTCGTACTCGAGGACATAGGTGTCGCGCAGGACACCGGCGTCGAGGGTGAAGCGGACCTGGTCGGCCCAGCCGTCGCCCTCCTCGGAGAGGATGCACGCCTCGGTGACGTCGGAGACCCACTCGGGGTAGGCCTCGAAGTCCGCGATGGCGTCGATCACCGCCGCCGGAGTGGCGGCGACGACGATGCTGGACTCCGTGCGGTCGGCCATGAGGTCCAAGGCTAATGCCCGGGCCGGGAACGTGCCGCATGTTGGTCGGGCTACCCGCCCTCCGGATGTGAACTGACTCACCCACTGTTGCCGGGCCTTTAGCCCCTGGACACAATCATGAGGGGAGACGACAGTCGACCTATCCATCGCCTGGCGTGCGACGCCGCACGCAGGACCCGTTCAGAGGACGACATGATCGAGATCCAGATCCCCGCCATCGCCACCCCCAACCCCGACGGGAATCTCGCCCTGCTGCCCGTCGAGAAGGCGCGTACCAATCCCCGACTGGCCACCTTCGCGGTGCGTGAGGGCGCCGGGTGGCGCGACATCACCGCAGCCGAGTTCTCCGCCGCGGTCGACGCACTCGCCAAGGGCTTCATCGCCGCAGGCCTCGTGCCCGGCGACCGACTCGGCCTGATGTGCAAGACGCGTTACGAATGGACGCTGGTGGACTTCGCGGCGTGGACCGCGGGCCTGGTCGTCGTCCCCGTCTACGAAACCTCCTCCCCCGATCAATTGCGTTGGATCATGGCGGATTCCGGCGCCAAGGCCCTCGTGGTCGAGACCGCTCGTCATTTCAGCGAGGCCACCGAGGTTCACCCGGAGCTTCCCGAACTCAAGGACATCTGGCAGATCGACGCCGGCGCGCTCGACGAGCTCGTCCGGATCGGGTCCGACGTCTCCGACGAGGTCCTCGAAGAACACCGCCGGCACGCCAACGGCGAGAGTGTCGCCACGATCATCTACACCTCGGGCACGACGGGCCGCCCCAAGGGTTGCGTCCTGACGCACGCGAACTTCCTTGAGCTCTCGGCGAATGCGGCCGACCGCCTGGCGGAGATCGTGCGGGCCGACGGCGCCTCGACGCTGCTCTTCCTGCCGCTCGCCCATGTCTTCGCCCGGTTCATCGAAGTCCTCTGCCTGGAGACCGGATCCAAGCTCGGCCACACCGCGGACATCAAGACGCTGACCGCGGACTTCGGCACCTACCACCCGAGCTTCGTGCTCTCCGTCCCGCGGGTCTTCGAGAAGATCTACAACTCGGCCGAGCAGAAGGCGATGGCCGACGGCAAGGGCCGGATCTTCTCGGCGGCCGCGGACTGCGCGGTGGCATACAGCCAGTCGTTGGACACCGGCGGCCCGGGCTGGATGCTGAAGATCCAGCGGGCCATCTACGACAAGCTGTTGTACGGCAAGTTGCGTGCGTTGATGGGCGGGCGCTGCTCGTATGCCATCTCCGGCGGCGCGCCGTTGTCGCCCCACATCAACCACTTCTTCCGCGGCATCGGGCTTGAGGTGCTGGAGGGCTACGGCCTGACCGAGACGACGGCGCCGGTCGGGGTCAACACCCCAGAGGCGATCAAGATCGGCACGATCGGCCAGCCGCTGCCCGGCAACGCCGTCCGGATCGCCGACGACGGCGAGATCCTCGTCAAGGGCATCGCGGTCTTCAAGGAGTACTTCAACAACCCGCAGGCCACCGCCGACGCCTTCGAGGACGGCTGGTTCAAGACGGGCGACCTCGGGGCGCTGGACCGCGAGGGATATCTGCGGATCACGGGTCGCAAGAAGGAGATTCTCGTGACCGCCGGCGGCAAGAATGTCGCACCCGCGCAGTTGGAGGACGTCATCCGCACCAGCCCCGTCGTGTCGCAGTGCATCGTCGTCGGGGACCGGCGCCCGTTCGTGGGTGCGCTGGTCACCATCGACCCGGAGATGATCGACGCCTACGCCAAGGCACACCATCTCAAGGACCTCACGGTCGCATCCGCCAAGGACCATCCCGCGATCCACGCGGAGGTGCAGCGGGTCATCGACGAGGCCAACAAGACGGTCAGCAAGGCCGAGTCGATCCGCAAGTTCGTCGTCTTGGACACCGACTTCACCGAGGCGAACGGATACCTGACCCCGTCGCTGAAGCTCAAGCGCAATGTCGTCATGCAGGACTTCTCCGACAACGTCGAGGCCCTGTATGCCGGAGCCAAGGGCGACTGACCCGTCCGGATTGTGACGACACCGGCGGCGGACTATCGCCGGCGTCGGCCATGGGGGCGGTGCGCGGTCACGCGTGCCGCCCCCAGGTCGTCAGCCAACCGCGCCAACCGGTCACCAGCTCTGCGCGAGCTGCACCGAAGAATGTCGGCATAGTTGTCTCGCAGTCGGTTTGCCGGGTGGCACACGCTCGGTAGAAGTCGATCAGAGGCTGAGTCCCGGAGCGCGTGATGAGATAGGCGACGACGCTCCAGGAGCGCTCGTAGGCGCTCAGCATGTCGGCCCGGCCGCTCGCGGTCTGCTGGTCGAACTCGACGTCGGTCGGCCACGCACTCGGCGGGTGTCCGGCGCGTACGGCAGCCAACAGTGTCGGTGCCGTCTCGGCGGCGGATGCCCCGACGTGGTGGTAGCCGACCCATTGCGCGAACCCCTCCGACAGCCACATCGGGACCGGCTCGGTGGTCGTGGCACGAACGGCGACGTGCGTCACCTCGTGGGTGACGACGGTCTGCCGGCCGCGGTCACCGAGCCCGGCCATCGCGGTCAGATTGAGGTAGATGCGGTCACTCGAGGCCCGCTCCCCCGTTGTCAGCGGCCCGTCCGTGACGGCGGCCGTCGCGGTCAGGCTCGCCTCGGATCGGCGCAGCTGGGCGGCGAGTTCGGCCGAGCTGCGAGGTAGCACGATGACCAGGCCCGGGGATGGGCCCCACACGGCGGCGACGGCGGTCCGGGCGTCCCTCGCCTCCCGGTCGGCACGCCGAAGCTCGGTCTGCGGGACATTGCCGATGACCACGACGCCGGTGGCCTGCGGATCACGCCAGACGTCGACATCGGGCAGGTCCCAGGGCTGCGGGTCGGCGGCCAGCGCGGTGATGACGGCACCGCCGCCGGCCGGTCGTGGCTGAGTCGTCACGGTCGTGACCACGACCCGAGGCGTTCGGTCGAAGCCGGCGATGGCATACCCGAGGTCGGCCACGCAGACGGTGGCTCCCGTTACTTCGGCGGGATTCGCCCGCGGGCGAATCGGGCCGATGGACAAGGAGATTCGAAGTTTGCGGAGGACCGGGAAGACCGCCGCGTCCCGTCTCGCGGCGCTCGGGTCGGCGCTGCTGAAGGACGAACTCCACAGCCGCGCATCACCGGCCTGCAGCGCTCGTGCCCTGGTCTGTAGCGCCGCGGCCACCCCCGCGCAATCCGCTCCACCGGTCGAATCGGGCTGAGCAGAGCCGACTGTCGTGCCGTCGCCGGGAGCGCGCGCGGCCGTCGCCGGTGGCGAGGTGGTCAGCTCGGACAGACTCGACCGCGAGGCGTCGGGGGCCGCCGAACACGCCGTGACGAGGACGGTGAGCAGGAGCGGACCGGCATACCTGAGGACGCGCCGCCCGGACCCCCACGACCGGGGCGAGCCAACACCTTCCGCAGCCACACGAAAGGCGCGGCGGGGCCGGTGCCGGGACATGGCCCTCATCGTATGGGCGTCCACGCCCGGTCGGTCAGCCGGTCAGACCCTGCGGCACGACGCGCAGCCGGTTCGGCTCGTCGGCGAAGGCGCGCAGCAGGCGGGCCGATTCACGGGTGACCAGACCGGCGCGGACGAAGAGTCCGACGGCGGCCCACTCCCCCTCGTCGAGATCGAGATCGACGACCTCGTCGCGCCACGGGCCGAATCCCTCGCCAGACCAGTCGCCATCACCGGAGTCCACCGCCACCGGCGAGGGCGGCAACACCCTCATGATGGTGACGACACAATCCGCGCAGTGGTCGGGTCCCCGCCCGTTGAACCGGGCCGCCCGTTCCGGCGAGGCCGGACAGGTCGCGCAGTCGATCAACATGATCGGTCTCCTTTCGTCGAGCCACACAGTAAGAGGCAGCACCGACAGCCCAGATCGGCCCGCATCAGTTCCGTGCCCCAAGTTCCCTGCTCCCAGTTCCGTCCTCGGAGTTCCGTCCTCTGTGTTCCGTGTGGCGTCCGAGGCGTTGTCGGTGCCCCCCGATACGGTCGCGAATGTGAAGGTGATCCAAGCGACTCTCGACGACATCGGGACCCCACTGGCCGAGGTGACGTTCGTCGTCGTCGACCTCGAGACCACGGGCGGGTCGGCCGCGGCGTGCGAGATCACCGAGATCGGTGCCGTCAAGGTCCGGGCCGGGCAGGTCCTCGGCGAGTTCCACACCCTGGTCAATCCGCAGGCCGGCATACCGCCGTTCATCCAGGTCCTGACCGGCATCACCGACGCGATGGTCGCCGACGCGCCGCGGATCGAGACCGTGCTGCCCGCCTTCCTCGAATTCGCCCGGGGCGCCGTGCTGGTCGCGCACAACGCCGGTTTCGACGTCGGTTTCCTCCAGTGCGCAGCCAAGCGCTGCGGGCACCGGTGGCCCGGCTTCCGGGTCGTCGACACGGTGCCACTGGCCCGCCGGCTGGTGTCGCGCGACGAAGCGCCGAACTGCCGGTTGGGCTCTCTGGCAGTCGTTTTCGGTGCCGAAACGACTCCTGACCACCGCGCGCTGCACGACGCGCGGGCCACCGTCGACGTCCTGCACGGACTGCTCGGCCGGGTCGGCAATATCGGGGTGCGCACTCTGGAGGAGTTGCTCAGCTTCTCGGCGAAGGTCACCCCTGAGCAGCGTCGCAAGCGCGTCCTCGCCGACGGTCTTCCGGGCGGCCCCGGGGTCTACGTCTTCCGCGATGCCAACGGGCGAGCCCTCTACGTCGGCACTTCCAAGGACATCCGCACGCGGGTGCGCAGCTACTTCACCGCGGCCGAGCAGCGCACCCGGATGGCGCACATGGTCGCACTCGCCGTTCGGGTGGACCCGATCCCCTGTCAGACCCAGCTGGAGGCGCAGATCCGGGAGCTGCGGCTCATCGCGCAGAGCCAACCCCGGTTCAACCGACGCTCCAAGCGGCCGGACAAGGTGACCTGGGTGAAGTTGACCGACGAACCCTTCCCCCGGCTCTCGCTCGTGCGGACCACCGCCGCGGACGGCGCTCGTTATGTCGGCCCGTTCACCACGCGCGGTGACGCCGAGCAGGCCGTTGCCGCCATTCACGAGGCGATCCCGTTGAGGCAGTGCACCGGTCGAATCTCGCTGCGCGGCAGGGGGACGGCCTGTGCGCTCGGCGACATCGGTCGGTGCGGTGCGCCGTGCGAGGGGCGCCAGAGCCGCGACGAGTATGCCGAACAGGTCACCCGGGTGAGCACCGCCATCGAGGGCGACGTCTCTTCGATCCTGCAACCGTTGCGTTCCCGGCTGGCCAGGTTGAGCGAGGGTGAGCGGTTCGAGGAGGCCGCCCGGGTCCGGGATCGCGCCGATGCCCTGCTGCGCGGGGTGGCTCGCAGCCAGCGGTTGGCGCCGTTGGCGCGCATCCCCGAGTTGGTCGCGGCCAAGCGGCTGCTCGGCGGTGGCTGGGAGATCGTGTGCATCCGGCACGGCCGCTTCGCGGGGACCAGCGTTGCGCCGCGAGGCACCGATCCGATGCTCTACGTCCGCAGCCTGCAAGCCACGGCCGAGACGGTTGCCGCTCCCGTGGGACCCGGGACCGCGGCGGGCATCGAGGAGGCCGAGAAGTTGATCGGCTGGCTCGACGGACCGGACGTCCGCCTCGTGCACGTCGACGGCGAGTGGACCTGTCCGCTCGCCGGTGCCGGGTCCGGCCCCACGCTGGCGGCCGTCCTGGGCCGCCCGGCCGCCGCTAAGCTGACCGGGTGATCACCGCCATCGTGCTCGTCACCTGCGAGGTCGACAAGGTCCCCGAGGTCGCCGAGCAACTCGCCGATCTCAGCGCCGTCTCCGAGGTCTACTCAGTCGCCGGCGACGTCGACCTCATCGCCATCGTGCGCGTCCGGGCGCACGAAGAACTCGCCGATGTCATCGCGGACCGGATCGGAAAGGTCCCCGGCATCTCGGCCACGACGACCCACATCGCCTTCCGGGCCTACTCCCGTCATGACCTCGAAGCCGCCTTCAGCCTCGGCCTCGACGGCGGCTGAGACGGGGCTGGGGCTTCGCCCGTGGTGACCCGGCATACCAAGCACCGACGCCCGCACCGGCGACTCCGGCGCACGGTCTGGGCCGCGGGCGGACTCGTCGCGGCGAGTTGCCTGGTCATGGTCGGGGCGCGGATCTGGATCGCCAGAGCCTCCGACGGCCAGATCGGTGAGGTGTCGGACGCCCCGTCGATCGACGTCACCTTGATCCTGGGAGCGGGACTCAACGACGACGGTACGCCGACCCCGTTCCTGGCCGCCCGGCTGGATCGGGCGATGGAGCTCTACCGCACCGGTCGCACCAAGGTGCTCCTCGTCTCCGGCGACAACCGGGAACCCGACCACGACGAACCCACCGCGATGCGCGACTATCTCGTCGCACACGGCATACCGGCCGCCCACATCGTGCGCGACTTCGCCGGCCGCGACTCCTACGACTCGTGCGTGCGGGCCCGTCGGGTGTTCGGTGTCGAACGATTGATCGTCGTCGGGCAGAGCTACCACCTGCCGCGGGCCATCGCGATCTGTCGGGCGGTGGGAGTGGATGCGATCGGGGTGGGTGACGACACGTCGGCGACCTATTCCTCGGCTTGGCGCAGCGGCGTCCTTCGGGAGTGGCCGGCCGGCGTCAAAGCGGTGATCGACGTGGTCACCGCGCGCGAGCCCGTCCTCGGCCCGGCGGAGTCGACGGTGTCTGACGCCCTCTCGACCTTCGCCGGGTCGCCAGCCGGGTCAGCCGCCGGGTGAGGAGCGACGGGTCGCGGCCGCCCAACCCTCCAGGGTCCGGGACGCGGCACCGGAGTCGATCGCCTCGGCGGCCACCTGCATACCCCGGGCCACGGCATCGTGGAACTCGACGGCGGACTCCGGGTGCCCGTCCGCAGCGGAGCCGACCTCGGGCTGGGCCAGCGCCAACGCCAGCCCGGCGTTGAGCAGCACGGCGTCGCGGATCGATCCGCGCTCGCCGGCAAAGACGGCGCGCATGGCACCCGCGTTGTGCGCCGCATCGGCGCCGCGCAGGGATTCGATCGGGGCGAGTTCCACCCCGAGCCGGGCCGGGTCGAGCACGTGCCGCGTGATCCGACCGCCCCGAACCCAGGCCACCGACGTGGTCGTCGTGATCGTCACCTCGTCCAGACCGTCGTCGCCGCGGAAGACCGCAGCGCTCGCCCCCCGGTCGGCGAGGACATCTGCCATCAAGGCGGCCATCCGCGAGTCGGCGCAGCCGATCGCCGAGTAGGTCGGCCGGGCCGGGTTGGTCAGCGGACCGAGGAAGTTGAATGCCGTGCCGACCCCGAGTTCGCGCCGCGCCACGCCGGCGTGCCGCATCGCCGGGTGGAACGCCTGGGCGAAACAGAACGTGATCCCCGCCTCGTCCGCGACCTGCGCGACCCGATCCGGGGCCAGGCCCAGATCGATGCCCAACGCCTCCAGGACGTCCGCGGAGCCCGACGCGGACGAGGCCGCCCGGTTGCCGTGCTTGACGACCCGCAGGCCCGTTGCGGCACAGACCACGGCCGCGGTGGTGGAGATGTTGACGGTGAAGGCGCGATCACCCCCCGTCCCGACGATGTCGAGGCTGGGACCGGGGACCTCGATCGGCACGGCGTGCGCCAGCATGGTGTCGGCCAGGGCGCGCAGTTCGACGGCGCTCTCCCCCTTGGTGCGCAGCGCCACCAGGAAGCCGGCCACCTGCACGGGCGTCGCCTCGCCGGCCATGATCTGGTCCATCGCCCAGGCCGCCCAGGACCCGTCGAGATCCCGGCCCGACATCAGCGTCGCCAACACCTGCGGCCAACTCAGCGGCACCGCGTCGTCAGACACGCCTGCACCCCCGGGCGCCCACGGCCGTCCGCGCACCGGCCCGCCGGATCAGTGCCAAGTCAGTAGCTGCGCACCGTCGAGGCGCCCTGCAGCGCCAACTGCGAAACCGCCGCGGCCACCGCGAGCGGGTCCAGCGGATGCGGCACCACCGCGTCGGCCTGGGACCAGGTCGCCAACCAGGCATCTTGCGGCCGACCGGTGAGGACCAGGATCGGCGGGCATTCGAACACGGTGTTCTTCAGCTCCCGGGCCAGGCCCATCCCGCCCACCTTCGCGGCCTCACCGTCCAGCACGAGGACGTCGAACCCGCCCTCGTGCACGGCCGCGAAGACCGCGGGAGCGGTCGCGCATTCCAGCCAGTCGGCCACCTCGACCTCGCGGGACGGACGGCTACCCACCGCGAGCCGAACCGCATCGCGCGTGGTGTAATCGTCGCTGTAGAGCAGGACGCTGATGCGACGAGGGGCCGCGGACTGCGCCGCCCCGGCTGGCGGACCGGCGGGCTTCTCGGGAGCGGTCATGGCGTCATGCTACTCGTCACACACCGCCTCTCCGACGGCGCGACGCAGGGCGGCATACCTGCCCGTTCGGCGCAGGATTCGGCCACCGCTCGGACCGCCGACAGACCCCTCTTCGCAGGCCTCCACCGTCCCCGCGCCCAATTAGACATAATGACCCTCGTGGCAACAGCATCCGCAGTTCACTCCAGCGCCCACGGTCCGCTGCCGCTGACGGGCCACGGCCCGGTGAGCCGGCCCAACATGGTGTCGGTCGGCACGATCGTGTGGCTCTCCAGCGAGCTCATGTTCTTCGCCGGCATCTTCTCGATCTACTTCCAGATCCGGGCGATGGTGCCCGAGGTCTGGCACGAGCAGACCGCCAAGCTCAACGTGCCCTTCGCCAGCGTCAACTGCATCGTGCTGGTGGTCTCCTCCGTCTGGTGTCAGATCGGGGTCATGAAGGCCGAGCGCGGCAAGAAGGCCCGCAGCGGCAAGCTGTGGCAGATCGGCTCGTGGGGCATGCGGGAGTGGTACGTCCTGACCTACCTCTTCGGTGCCTTCTTCATCGCCGGCCAGGTCTTGGAGTATGCCGAGATGACCGCCGAAGGTGTCACTTTGAGCTCGGATGCCTACGGTTCGATCTTCTACATGTCGACCGGATTCCACGGTCTGCACGTCACCGGCGGCCTGCTGGCCTTCCTGCTGATCATCGGCCGGACCTTCACGACGCGCACGTACAGCCACCACCAGGCCATCGGCGCCGTGGTGACCTCGTACTACTGGCACTTCGTCGACGTGGTCTGGATCGCTCTGTTCTTCACGATCTACATACTCAAGTAAGCGCAGCGTGTCCGTTGTCCGCCCGGCCCCAATCCGACGCAAGGATGCAGGTATGAACGCAATGGCTGCCAAGAGGCGACACCCCGCGACGCTGGCCGTCGTCCTCTTCCTCGGCCTTCTCGTTACCGGTGGCGTGTACACCCTCTTCGCGCCCAAACAGGCCGGCGCCTCCGCCGTCTCCGCGGACACGGTCACCGAGGGCAAGAAGCTCTTCCTGGCCAACTGCTCCACGTGTCACGGTCAGTCCGCGGTCGGAACCAAGGACGGTCCCTCCCTGATCGGGGTCGGCGCCGCTGCCGTGGACTTCCAGGTGAGTTCGGGCCGTATGCCGCTCGCCTCGCCCAACGTCCAGGCCCCGCGCATCGACCGCATCATGTACACCCCGGAGCAGATCGAGGCGATGGCGGCATACGTCGGCTCGCTGGCCCCCGGGCCGGCCATCCCGGACAAATACACCACCGCGGCCGAGGGCAAGGACCCAGCCAAGGGTGGGGAGATCTACCGGGTCAACTGCGCGATGTGCCACAACGTCTCCGGCGCCGGCGGCGCGCTCACCCGCGGCAAGTACGCGCCCAGCCTGACCGGCGCCGAAGTCACCGGTAAGCGGATCTACGAGGCCATGCTCACCGGACCGCAGTCCATGCCGGTCTTCAGCGACGTGAACATCCCGCCGGAGCAGAAGGCCAACGTCATCGCCTACCTCGAAGCCATCCGGTCACAGCCGAACGAGGGCGGGATGAACCTGGGCAACATGGGCCCGGTCTCCGAGGGCATGTTCATCTGGATCTTCGGTCTCGGGGTCCTGATCGTCATCGCCGTCTGGCTGGGCAAGAAGGCGGCCTGACCGGCATACCGTCGGCAGGCACCGACGGACCCCGACACAACGCGAATCGACACACGCGAAACCGACTACGAGCGACAGGATCGATCACGGAATGAACGACAACGGGCACGTGGTCCCCGCCGGCGAATCGGCACTGGCGCCGGTCGCCACGCCGGACCGCTTCGAGAATCCCGGGCTGCCGCCCCACGTCCACCGGCTCGCCGATGTCGACCCGGCCGCGGCCAAGAGGGCCGAACGTCAGGTCGTCACGCTGTTCGGCCTGTCGATCCTGTCCACGGTCCTGTTCATCGTCGCCTACTTCGCGATCGACCCGGAGACCAACGTCTTCGTGCCCTTCATGGGCACGGTCAAGGCGATGCACCTGGTGCTCGGGCTCACCTCCGCCGGTGCGCTCTTCTTCATCGGCATCGCCGCGGTGCACTGGGCCAAGACCTTGATGCCGGACACCGAGGTCGTCGAAGAACGGCACGAGCTGGCCTCCTCCGACACCGACCGGGCCAAGGCCGTCGCACTGCTGAAAGAGGGCGGCCAGGCCGCTCAACTCGACCGGCGTCCGATGCTGAAGGTCGCGATGGGTGGCGCGCTCGGCGTGTTCGCGTTGCCCTTCGTGGTCCAGATCGTCGGCTCGCTGGGCAAGAAGATGGACAAGGGCGTCGTCGAAGAGCTCAAGTCGACGATTTGGGACATCCCGACCGAGGGCCCGAAGGCCGGCAAGCCGATCCGTCTGATCCGCGACCCGCTGCACACCCCGATCCGCGCCGACGACGTCCACTTGGGCGAGGTCTACCACGTGCTCCCGGAGACCTTCCTCGATCACGAGAAGACCGACCCTCTCGAGGTCAAGGCGAAGGCCGCGGTGCTGATGATCCGGCTGAACCCGAACGACATCAAGGTCCAGAAGGAACGGGACTGGGGTTACCAGGGCATCGTCGCCTACTCCAAGATCTGCACGCACGTCGGCTGCCCGGTGGGTCTGTACGAGCAGCAGACGCACCACCTGCTGTGCCCGTGCCACCAGTCGACCTTCGACATCACCGATGACTGCAATGTCATCTTCGGCCCGGCCAAGCGACCACTACCGCAACTCAAGATCACCGTCGACGACGAGGGCTACCTCGTGGCGCCCCAGGGCTTCAAGGAAGCCGTGGGCCCGAGCTTCTGGAGCCGCACGTGACCACCACCGCATCCTCCAAGACGGCCGCGAACCTTCGGGTCAACGACCAGGCACCGGCAGCCGGAGCGCCCCAGGCCACCGGGCCGATCGGCGGGCTGGCCACCTGGCTCGACGACCGCACCGGCATCGCCAAGGCCGGCAACTTCTTGATGAAGAAGGTCTTCCCCGACCACTGGTCGTTCATGCTCGGGGAAATCGCGATGTACTCGATGATCATCTGTCTGCTCTCGGGGACCTTCCTGACCTTCTGGTTCATCCCCTCGGCCGGCGCGGTCAACTACCACGGTTCGTATCTGCCGCTCAACGGCATCGAGATGTCCGAGGCATACGCCTCCACGCTGGACATCTCGTTCGACATCCGCGGCGGACTGCTCATCCGGCAGATCCACCACTGGGGCGCCCTGGTCTTCGTGGTGGCGATCGTCGTCCACATGATGCGCGTCTTCTTCACCGGCGCCTTCCGCAAGCCACGCGAGATCAACTGGGTCATCGGCTGCGTGCTGTCCATGCTCGCGCTCATCGAGGGCTTCGCCGGCTACTCCCTGCCGGACGACCTGCTCTCCGGTACGGGTCTGCGGGCGGCCGAGGGCTTCATGCAGTCCGTCCCGGTGCTCGGCTCGTATGTGTCCTACCTGGCCTTCGGCGGGCCCTTCCCCGGCGAAGCCATCATCCCGCGGTTGTTCATCGCCCACGTGCTGCTCATTCCGGCCCTGCTGGTCGGGCTCTTCACCGCCCACATCGTGCTCGTCATGGTGCACAAGCACACCCAGTACCCCGGCCCCGGTCGCACGAACAACAACGTCGTCGGCTTCCCGCTGATGCCGGTGTACACCGCCAAGGCCGGCGGCTTCTTCTTCATCGTCTTCGGCGTCATCACGGCGATCTCGGCGCTGGTCACGATCAACCCGATCTGGGCTTACGGTCCGTATGACCCGTCCCCGGTCACCGCGGGCTCGCAACCGGACTGGTACATGGGCTTCGCCGACGGCGCGCTGCGGCTCCTGCCGGGCTGGCCGCTGGAGTTCGTGCTGTTCGACAAGACCTGGTCGTTCAACGTGGCCATCGGCGCCGTCCTGCTCATCCCGATCGTGTACGGGCTGGCCGGGGCCTACCCGTTCTTCGAGCGTTGGGTCACCGGGGACACCCGCGAGCACCACATCCTGGACCGGCCGCGCAACGCCCCGGTTCGCACGGCGATCGGTGCCGCCGCGACCGCGGCATACCTGGTCCTGTTCTTCGCCGCCGGCAACGACATCATGGCCATCAAGCTCGGGTTGTCGATCAACGACATCACGAACCTGCTGCGTCTGCTGTTCTTCGTCCTGCCGATCATCATCTTCTGGGCGACCAAGCGGATCTGTCTGGCCCTGCAGCGCCGGGACCGTGAGATTGCGCTGCACGGGCGGGAGACGGGTCTGAACTACATGACCCCAGAAGGCGGGTTCCACGGCGTGCACGAGCCGCTCGACAAGTACGAGCTGTGGACGCTGGTCGACTACGACGCCCCCATCCCGATCGAGGCCGGATCGGACGGCACCGACCGCTACGGCGTGGCCAACCCGAAGGCGGCGAGCAAGCGGCGTGCCACGTGGTCCCGGTTCTTCTTCCGCGACCGGATCGCCGCTCCCACCCCCGCCGAGGTCGAAGCCGCCGCTGAACACGGTCATGGTCACGGCCATGACGAGGGCGATGCCGGCCATGGTGAAATCACCGCCGACGGCAGCACCCACAGCAGCCACTGAAACTTCTGCGAATACGTGGCTCCCCGAAGGCCCCGGACGTCCATCGAGACGACCGGGGCCTTCGGGCGTCCCGGGACCCAACGGGGGGCCCGTTGGTCCAGCTGAGCGACGCCGAGTTCGAGCGTGCGGTCGATGAGGCTCTAGAGGCCGTGCCCCGGGAGCTTCTCGAGCTCCTGGACAATGTCGCCATCATCGTCGAAGACGAGCCGCCCGAGGACGAGCCCGATCTGCTGGGGCTGTATGACGGGGTTCCGCTGACCGAGAGGGATACCAGCTGGGCGTTCGCCCTGCCCGACCGGATTCTGATCTTCCAGGGACCCTTACAGCGGATGTGTCGATCGCACGAGGAGTTGCTCGACGAGATCGCCATCACCGTCGTCCATGAGATCGCCCACCACTTTGGCATCGACGACGATCGGCTGCACGACCTCGGCTGGGGCTGAGAACTCTCGGTTGACCCTGAACTCGCGCAGGGCGGACTCGCGTGCGCGCGTCTACGTCTGACTGCGCTTCCGTGCCGGCCGCGGGTTCCCCCTGGGAACGCAGACGGCGGGGACGGCACCTGGAAAGGTTGCCGCCCCCGCCGTCTGGAACGAAATGGCGGTGCTCAGCCGCTCAGAGGGCGTGCTCCCCGTGGAAGGACTCGAAGGTCCAGCCGATGGTGGAGACGGCCAGCAGGACCACGCCGATGATGAACAGCCACCAACCGATGGCCAGGCCGGCGAAGACGATCGCCCCCGAGCCGGCGAGGAACAGCGGCCACCACGAGTACGGGGTGAAGATGCCGTAGTCACCGGCTCCGTCGGCGATCACCGCAGTGGGGTCGTCCTCCGGGCGGGGCGGCAGCTTGCGCGCCGTCCACCACAAGAAGACCGAGATCATCCCGAAGAGCAGGCCGGTCAACGCGAGGGCGATCGGCCCCATCTTCTCCTCCCAGTGCGTCACCACGCCGTAGATCAGCGCGAGCGGCAGGAAGAAGACGACCAGCGAGGCAAAGAACTTCGTTTCGGTACGCATCCTCGATCAGCCCTTCCGGTCCTTCTTGGCGTCGAAGCCCAAGGCCCGATCGCCGAGGTCAGCCGGCCCCATGATCTTGATCAGGGTGCCGGGATCGGGAGCCGGGCCGGCTCCGGGAGCCGCCTCCGGGTGGTGCAGGTCGAACGCGGGCCGCTCGGAACGGATCCGCGGGATGCGCACGAAGTTGTGCCGCGGCGGCGGGCAGGAGGTCGCCCACTCCAGCGACGCGCCGTATCCCCAGGGGTCGTCCACGGTCACCAGTGGCGCCTTCTTCCAGGTGATCCAGACGTTGTAGACGAACGGGATCATCGAGGCGCCCAGGAGGAACGCGCCGGCCGTCGAGACCTGGTTGGCCAGCGTGTAGCCCTCCTCCGGCATGTAGTCGGCATACCGCCGGGCCATACCCCACAGCCCGAGCCAGTGCTGGATGAGGAAGGTGATGTGGAAGCCGATGAACAGCATCCAGAAGTGGATCTTGCCGATCCGTTCGTTGAGCATCCGGCCGGTCAGCTTCGGCCACCAGAAGTAGTAGCCGGCGAACATCGCGAAGACGACGGTGCCGAACACGGTGTAGTGGAAGTGCGCGACGACGAAGTAGTTGTCCGAGAGGTTGGAGTCGAGGGCCGGGCTGGCCAGCATGACGCCGGTCAGACCGCCGAAGAGGAAGGTGACCAGGAAGCCCAGGGCCCAGATCAACGGAGTGGACAGGACGACATGGCCGCGCCACATCGTGCCGATCCAGTTGAAGAACTTCACCCCGGTGGGTACCGCGATCAACATCGTCATAATCGCGAAGAAGGGCAGCAGAACCTGACCGGTGACGTACATGTGGTGCGCCCACACGGCCACGGACAGTGCCGCGATGGAGATGGTGGCGAAGACGAAGGTCTTGTAGCCGAAGATCGGCTTGCGGCTGAACACCGGCAGGATCTCGGAGATGATGCCGAAGAACGGCAGCGCGATGACGTAGACCTCCGGGTGGCCGAAGAACCAGAACAGGTGCTGCCAGAGCGCCGCTCCGCCGTTCTGCGGGTCGAAGATGTGCATCCCGTACTTGCGGTCACCGCCCAGACCGAACATCGCCACGGCCAGGACCGGGAAGACGACCAGGACGAGGATCGAGGTCACCAGCACGGTCCAGGTGAAGATCGGCATCCGGAACATCGTCATCCCGGGGGCGCGCATGCACACGATGGTGGTGATGAAGTTGACCGACCCGAGAATCGTGCCGAAACCACCGAGCGCCACCCCGAAGACCCACAGGTCACCGCCCAGTCCGGGGGTGTACGTGGCGTTGGAGAGCGGGGCATACGAGAACCAGCCGAACGAGGCGCCGCCCTGCGGGGTCAAGATCCCGAAGGCGACGATCAGCGCGCCGAACAGGTACAGCCAGTACGCGAACATGTTCAGTCTGGGGAATGCCACATCCGGTGCGCCGATCTGCAGCGGCATGAGCGCATTGCCGAAGGCGGCGAACAAGGGCGTGGCGAAGAGCAGCAGCATGATGCCGCCGTGCATGGTGAACAGGACGTTGAACTGCTCCTTGCTGTCCACCACCTGCAGACCGGGCTCGAAGAGCTCGGCCCGGATGATCAGCGCCATCAGACCGCCGACCATGAAGAAGACGAACGAGGTGATGAAGTACCAGTTCCCGATCGTCTTGTGGTCTGTGGTCGTGAGCCATTTCACGACCGTGCGGCCCTTGTGATTGGGGCGAGTCTGGCCGAGAGCCGGCGCCTTCAGCGTGGTCCCGGTGTAGTGAGTCGTCGTCACTGGGCTTTTCCTCCGGTCACTTTGTCGAAGACCTCACGGTCGGGCAGCATCAGTTGTTCGCGGGACATCGTGTTGTCCAGGAAGCCGGTCTGGCCCTTGGCCTTCAGATCTGCCATGTGCTGGTCGTACTCGGCCTGGGAGACCACCTTCACGAGGAAGAGCATCTCCGAGTGGTAGGCGCCGCAGAGTTCGGCGCACTTACCCTGGAACTCGCCCTCCTGGGTCGCGGTGACCTGAAGCCGGTTGACCTTCGAGGGGAACATGTCGAGTTTGACCAGGAAGGCGGGTACCCAGAACGAGTGGATGACGTCGCGCGCGGTCAGCACGAACTCGACCCGCTTGTTGACCGGCATGTACAGCACCGGCATCTCGGCCTTCTTGCCCACGGTCCCGTCGAGCTTCACGTGCTCGCCGGTGTCGTAGACATTGGCGTTGACGTAGTTGAAGTCCCACGCCCACTGCTTGCCGACGACGTTGATGACCACATCCGGCGTCTTGGAGACGTCGTAGATCTGGTCCTCGTACTTGGCCGTGTAGAAGAACAGCACGGTGACCATGAAGACGGGTACGACGGTGTACAAGATCTCGATCGGCACGTTGTAGCGCAGCTGAACGGGAAGCCCCGGGTGGTCGGCCTTCTTGCGGTACGCGATCACGCACCACAGGGTCAGGCCCCACACCAACACGCCCACCGCCAGCGCGGCCACCCAGGTGTAGACCCACATATTGGTCAGGTCCCGGGTATCGGTGGTGACGTCGCCGTTGACGCCCTGGATCAGGTAGCCGTCCTTGGCGGAGGCGCAACCGGACAGCACCGTCGCGACGACCAACATGACGGCCAACGCCGGCCATCTGCGCAGCCGTCGGCCGGAGTGCTGGGCCGGCCCCGTCGGGGTTGGCGTCATCGTCCCCTCCTCGAGGGTATGTCCCGGATCCGATCGACCCGGACCGAGTCTGGGCTGGGAACTCAATTGACCGTGCACGCGCACCAGGGAGCACCTTCCCGTAGGGCTGGACGTGGTTAGCTCAACCTTACCGGAAAAGGCGGGTCCGGCAGGTGTGGCCCTGGCCTCGGATTCGACCCGAATTGGGCCTGCCACCAGGCACAATGCCATTCGGCACAGGAAGGACACCGGTTGGCGCAGCACTCCCCCAGGATCCTGCTCGACGCCGCGAGCGGCCCCCTGCATCCCCGGGCCCGGGAGACGCTTTCGGCCGCCCTGGATGCCGGCTGGGCGGACCCCCGACGCCTGTATGCCGAGGGCCGGCTGGCCCGCCGCCTGCTCGATCAGGCCCGTGAGGTCATTTCCGCAGGTCTTCGGGTCCGACCGGAGGAACTCAGCTTCCTCCCGTCCGGAACCGCCGCCTTGCGGGAAGGGCTGCTCGGAATGACCCATGCGGCGCGGCGGCGCGGCGCGACCGTGGTGCGTTCGGCGGTGGAGCACTCCGCAGTGCTGCAGACCGCGGCCGCCCTGGAACCCGGCGGCCCGGCCCTCGTCCCGGTGGATTCCGTCGGGCGCATCGATCTCGCCGCCTGGCGATCCGCTGTTCTCGGCGAGGGTGTCGTGGCGGCGGCGCTCCAGCACGCCAACGCCGAGATCGGGACGACCCAACCCCTCGCCCTCGCCCACGCCGAGAGTCGGGCCGGTGCCATTCCCCTGCTCGTGGACGCCACCGCGAGCCTGGGCCGGACAGCACCCCCGGCCGACTGGGACGTCCTGGCCGGAGATGCCCGATCCTTCGCCGGCCCGGCGGGCGTGGGTCTGCTCGCGGTGCGCACGGCGACCCGATGGTCCCGCCCCGGCCTGCTCCCCGAGGACGAGTACGCCAGATCCGCCGTGGAGCCGGTCATACCGCTCGTCCTGGCCGCCGCCGAGGCCTGGCAGCAGGTGGCTGCCGATCGGGACCGGGACGAGGCCCGGGCTCGGGCGCTGGTCGATCGGCTGCGGCAGGTGTTGGCGGCGATCCCCGACGTCGAGGTGGTCGGTGACCCGGTCGATCGCCTGCCCCACGTCCTGACGTGTTCGGTCCTCTATCTCGACGGCGAGAGCCTCGTCGGCGAACTGGACCGGCGGGGCTTCGCGGTGGCCTCCGGCTCGATGTGCACCGCCAGTTCCCTCGAGCCCAGTCACGTCCTGGCCGCCATCGGCGCGCTGACCCACGGCAATATCCGGATCACCCTCCCGTTGACCGGCGTCGCCCCTCACCGTGAACAAGACGTCGAGGCTTTCACAACTGCCTTCCCGAGCGTCGTGCGGGAGTTGCGGTCTCGATATGGGGTCGAGGGTCTGTGATGGAGCGTCACCCGGCAGAGCACCATGACCTGGACGCGATCGGCCTGCGGTGCCCGATTCCGGTGGTCCGGCTCGCACGGCGTGCGCTGGAACTACCCGCCGGGTCGGTGATCACCGTGCGGACGACGGACCCGGCCGCCCGACACGATCTACCGGCCTGGGCGAGGATGCGCCGGCATACGGTCCTCAGCCAGGTCGAGGTCACCTCACCCGAGGGGGCCGAACCCGACGCCACCGTCCTGGTCACGACCATCCGTCTGGAGCCCACCACCGGCGAAGACCGAGGGCAGCGGGACACGTAGGGCGGTCGCCAGCAGGTCGAGGTACTCCCCGCGCGGCACGTCGGTGACCCCCAGGCTGCCCAGGTGGTCGGTGCGCCACTGGACGTCGATCAGCCGACCGGGGACGTCGGAGATGACCTCGTGCAACGCGACCAACGCCACCTTGGACGCGTCCCGCTCTCGATGGAACATCGACTCGCCGGCGAAGAGCCCACCGATCGCCACCCCGTAGAGGCCGCCGACCAGCCGGTCCCCCGCCCACGTCTCGACGCTGTGCGCCCAGCCCAGGTCGAACAGGGCCTGGTATGCCCGGGCGATCGCCGGGGTGATCCACGCCCCCGTGCGTCCCGGTGCGGCACATCCGCGCACGACCGCGGCGAAGGCCGTGTCCACGCGGATCTCGAATCGGCGTGCCGACCGGGCCAGCGATCGGGAGACTCGCAGCTGCCCGGGCCGCAGCACCCCGCGCGGATCCGGGGACCACCAGCCGATCGGTTCGCCACCGCTCTCCCCCAAGCCCATCGGGAAGACGCCACTGGCATACGCGCTCAGCAGAGTCCCGGGGAGCAGGTCCGCTCCCACGCCGACGAGATCCTGCCCGGCGGGCACCCGCGACAGGTCGAAGTACCAGGGGGTGGGTTCGGGCAGGCGCCGCGTCACGATCTCAGGGGTGGGTCTCAGGGGTGGTGACAGCGAATGCGCGGGGCCACCAGCTCGGCCGACGCCGGGCCGTATGCCTCGGCGAGCCGGCCGAGGAACTCGCCCTGCCGCAGGACGTACTCCTGCGTGCCGACGGTCTCGAAGACATAGGTGGCCAGCAGCGACCCCAACTGCCCGCATTGTTCGAGGGGCAGGTCGAGGGCCAGGCCGGTGAGGAACCCCGCCCGGAAGGCGTCGCCCACGCCGGTGGGTTCGGCCCGTTGCCGCTCCGGGGCGACGGGAACGACGACCGGTTCGCTGCCGCGGGCCACGATGCGCGCACCGTCCTTGCCCAAGGTCGTCACCTGGACGGCGACCCGCTCGCCGATCTCCTCTTCGGACCAACCGGTCTTCTGGACGGCCAAGTGCAGTTCGTATTCGTTGGTGAACAGATAGGCGGCCCCGTCGATCAGGGACCGGATCGAGGGTCCGTCCATCCAGGCCATCTGCTGGGAGGGGTCGGCCGCGAAGGGGATTCCCCGATCCCGGCATTCCTGGGTATGCCGGAGCATGGCATTGGGGTCGTTGGGGCTGATCACCACCAGGTCCAGGCCGCCGACCCGCTCGGCGATGGGGGCGAGTTCGATGAGCGCGGCCTCGGCCATGGCACCGGTGTAAAAGGTGGCGATCTGCGCCATCGTGTCGTCCGTGGTGCACATGAACCGGGCGGTGTGCGCCGTGCGCGAGTAATGCACCGACCCGCAGTCGACGCCGTGGCGTTCCAGCCAGGACCGGTAGTCGGCGAAGTCGTCACCGACCGCGCCGACGAGCAGCGGTCGCTGGCCGAGGGCGGCCATCCCGAACGACACATTGCCGGCACATCCGCCGCGCCGGACCTCCAGGTGTTCGGAGAGGAAGCTCAGCGAGATCTTGTCGAGCTGATCGGGCACCAGCGAGTCGGCGAACCGACCGCGAAAGGTCATCAGATGGTCGGTCGCGATCGACCCGGTGATGGCGATGTTCACCGGACGAACCTATCGCGCGATCGGGGCCCTACCGACCCTACCGACGCGCCGACCGCCGCCACCGCGGGTCCCGCGGGTCGTGCCCGTCGCGCGCGCCGTGCGGGTCGCTCAGCTGAAGCTGTCCCCGCACGCGCAGGAGTGCGCGGCGTTGGGGTTGTCGATGGTGAAGCCCTGCTTCTCGATCGTGTCGGCGAAGTCGATCGAGGCACCCTCAAGATACGGGGCGCTCATCCGGTCGACGACGACCTCGACACCGTCGAAGTCCTTGACGAGGTCCCCGTCCAGGGTCCGCTCGTCGAAGTACAGCTGGTACACCAGGCCGGAGCACCCCCCGGGCTGGACCCCGATCCGCAGCCGGAGGTCGTCGCGGCCCTCCTGCTCCAGCAGGCTCTTCACCTTGCCGGCGGCGACGTCGGTAAGGGTGACGCCGTGGGTCTGGGTGGTCGGGTTGGTTTCGACGCTCATGGTTTCCACCTCGGATGGTCTCGGGTTGGGTGCCGGACTGGCAGCCGCCGGCGCGGCGAACACCTACTGTCGATGGCAAACCGCTCGCCGGCGTGGATTGTTCCCGTCAGGATAACCGGCCGCCGACAACTCCTGTGACGCCGCTCACAGCCGGCCCCAGGTGCGGGCGATCCGCGCCGTCCAGTCCTCGATCGCCCGCAGCCGCTCCGCCGGCGGGGACGGGGGTTCGGCGAAGCCCCGCGTCATGGCATACAGGCCGCTGATGCCCCCGCTCATCGCCTCGCGGCGACCCGCCGGAGCGCGCCCGGCCAGCGCGACCACGGGCACCGATAGCTCGCCGGCCAGTTCGCACAGCGTCGCGAGCGCGGTCCCGCGCAGGGCGAACGGATCGAGCTCGTCGACGCCCACGACGACGAGATCCGACTCGTCGATCCGGCGCCGCACGTCGGGTCGGTCGAGCAGGAGGCGCCCGGCCGGCACGATCCGACCCCCGAGAACCGCCAACGCAAACCCCAGGCCACCGCCGGCTCCGGCGCCGGGGAGCCGATCGAGGCGGATCGGGGCTCCGCTCAGCAGATCCGCTCGGGCCGGCGCCCGTCGTTGCAGCACGTCCGCGAAGTGCCCGAGCGCGGCTTCGAGGGCCTGCGCCTGCTCCGGCGTTGCCCCCTTGGCCACCGCACCCGTCGCGCTCGCCCCGCCGAAGCCGAGCAGCGGAGCCGGGGACCCGGTCGCGACGACGATGTCGACCTCGCGCCAGTATTCGACCACCTCCGACAAGTGCCCCAGATCGGCCGGGCCGGCCGCGCCGAGCCCCGATCCGCCGCCGACGAGGAGTTCGCCACCGACGCCGAGGGCACCCAGCAGACCGGCCCCCGCGTCGTTGGTCGCGGTGTCGTCGACGCCGACGACGATTCGCCGGGCGCCGGCCTGCCGCGCCGCCGTCAGGGCCCGGCCGAGTCCGGCGGTGGTGCTCCGTCCGGGGTCGCGCCGGTCTGCCGGGACGAGCTGCGGGCCGCAGATCTGGGCCGCGTCCAGGTATGCCGTGGGCTGCTGTTCGTCGGCGAGCAGCAGGTATGCCGGGTGCTCAGCTCCCCGCGGACCGCTCACCGTGACCTCGACGGAGGTCCTGGCCACCTCGGCCGGGAGCACGGCGTCGGCCGCCTCGAGGAAACCGAGCCCGCCGTCGCTGAGCGGCAGCCGGTCGCACGGGTCGTTCGGTGCGGTCCGCCGCCAGCCCGCCCGCATCGCCTCGACGACCGCGGCAGCGGTCAGTCCGTCGCGGGGATCCCCGGGCGAGCGACCGAGCGCGTCGGCGGCGGGGGCAGCCACGGCGGTGGCGGCGATGAGGAGGCGCACCGTGCCAGGTTACGGCGCCTGTTCACGGTGCCGGGGCGAACCCGGGTGCGGTGGCTCCGAGCCAGGCCAGCGACTTCGGCAGGTAGGCGCTCCAGACGGAACCGCGATGTCCGGCCGTCGGGTCGACGATCTTGGTGACCGAGGTCGGCGCTCGCACCGCGTCGAAGAACTCCCGGCAGGTCGGCCACGACGGGGTGTCCATCGGGCCGGTCTGGACGTACATCGCGACGGCCGGTGGCTTGGTCTTGGCCAGGGCGATCAGGTCGTAGCGTCGGGCCAGCACGCCGTCGCGCGGGTACGGCAACGCCCCCGGGAAGGTCGGCCGGAAGTAGCCGCCGAGGATGATCGCGGACCCGAAGGACTTGGGGTGCAGCATCGTGATGAGCGCGCTGCAGTACCCACCGAAGGAGTATCCGAGGGTGGCCCACGACGACCGGTCCGGGCGAACGCGGAAGTGGGCTCGCACGAACTCCGGGACATCCACGGCCGCCCACGTCTCGACCTGCGCGATACCCGGCCCGCCGTTCGTGCATTCGGAGTCGTCGTGGCCGGGGAAGCCCAGCGTCGGTGCGACGAAGATCGGCGCGGCGATCTGACGCTTCTCCACGAGGGGGTCGGTGATCTGGTTCATCGGGTATGCCGTCTCGAACGTCAGAGGGCTGGACGGATAACCGGGGAGGGCCAGGATGACCGGGTAGCGTGTTTGGCGTTGGCGCGGTCCTCGTAGCCGGCCGGCAGGTGGACGCGGACCTCGCCGGTCAGCCCGGACTGACGTCCGGTGACCCGATACACCTGCACCCGGCCACCGGGAGCCGGCAAGGGCGGGGGGAGTACCGGCTTGGCCGATCCCGGACGGCCGGATGCGCCAGGGGCCGCAGGGGGCGCTGGCGCCGCCGGTGCGGCGATGGTGTCCTCGGGTC
>JBDIAR010000008.1:0-34195 GCA_039812545.1 Dermatophilaceae bacterium
GTCGTCAGGGCAGTCGTCAGGGCGGTGGCCAGGGCCGCGCGGACGCCTTGGCCTGCGGCGCCCGATGATGGTCAGGGCGACACCACCGGCGACCAGGCCGAACCCGGTCAACGCCATTTTCGCCACGTTGCCGCCCGTCGTCGGAGTGCGTCCCGGCCCGATCGCCGGGGAGGTCGGGGAGCCTGACGGCTGGGGCGTGTGATCCGCCGGATTCGAGGTCGTCGGGGTCGGGGACGTCGGGGTCGGCGACGAGGGGGTCGTGGCCGGGGCCGTGGTCGGGATTGCCGACGGGTTTCGTCGAGGGGTTCGACCCCGGAACCGTGACCCTGATGACCTGCCGATCGCCGGTCCCCGTGTCCGAGCCGGACGGCCCACCACTCATCGATCCCGCGGACACCGGCTCACCGGCCCAGATCTGCGGGTCGAGTTCGTCGAGACGGTATGCCGAACCCGTACCCAGCGGCACGAGGCGATAGTGGCGCCCATCGACGGCGATCTCCGCATCGGCCCGGACCTGGCTCCCCCGAACGACGAGGCGCAGTTGGGTCACTGAGACCTGCTGGCCACCGCGCCAGACCCCGCCGAACCAGTGGACCTCGGTCTGCCCGGATCTGCGTTGGGTGGTGATCATCCCGGTTCGGACCGGCACCACCGTCCCGTCGAAGAGCGCGAGGTTCACGGTGGCGGGGACCGGCACCGCCGCACCGGGCTCGATCTGGCTGCCCGGGATCAACCGCTGGTCCGCCGTGGACCACACGGCGGTGACGACCGGCCAATCGCGCGCCTGCGCCAGGGTGTTCTGGCTGACGAAGCCGGCCAGCACGGTCCGGGCGTCGACGGACACGAACCGGCATCGCCGAACCTCGACGCCCACACTCGTCGCGTCGCATCGGCCGGCGGCGGGGTCCGCCGACCACAACGGTGGCCCGGGCTCCCCCGTGCCATCCGCGGCCGAGGAGACACCGGCGCCCACCGAACCCAGGACGCCGAGGGCGAGCACCACCGCAGCAAGACGGCGCGCAGGTGTGCGCCCACCGTGTCGACCGACCACCGGCTGTCTCTTCCGAACGTCCGGAGGCCAGCGAAACCGGCCCCCATGACCGCTCGGGAACGACCGGATGAACGAGACATGCCGGGCACCTCATCGAGCACGCACGATCCCCGAAGCGCGGCGCGTTGATGGGGATCTGTCAATCCCGTCGGTGCTCGGGCGCGTTCTCGATCGCGTCGCGGATCACGGCGTATGCCGTCGCGCCGTCGTACCCCCGCCGGGTCAACATGCCGGCCAAGCGCCGAGCCTGCGTCGCCGGGTCCAAGCCCGCCATCGTGGCCAATTTCTTCGCGACCAGTTCCTCGGCCAGAACCCGCTCCGCCGCGGCGGTGATGCCCACCGTCGCGGACTCGACGATTTCCTCGGCCACCCCCTTACGGCGCAGCTCCTGACGAAGAGCGGCCTTGGCGGACGCCTTCGTGCGACGACGGGACGACACGAGGAATTCGGCATACGCCCGGTCGTCGACGAGACCCGCCTCGACGAATTGGTCGAGCACCCGCTCGGCCACCGAGGGGTCGCAGCCCTTGCCGGCCAACTTCTCGGCCAGTTCCCGCCGCGACCGTGGGCCCATCGCGAGTTGGCGCATGACGAGTTCCCGGGCGAGCACCTCCCCCGAGCCGTCGTCGGGTGGCGGCCCGCCGGGCGAGTCACCATGGGGTCGGGCCCCCTCCTGAGGGAGGGGCGCCGGGTCGCCGGGCCGAAGCCCGGCGACCCGTTCGGCCTCGGCCAAGGCGAGTCGGGCGGCGTCGAAGCGTGTGTCGGCCATGGTCCGTTCCGACCGAGGCTCAGAAGTCGACGGGAACGTCCACGGTGTCGACCGCCTGCGGGGCGCCGACGCCGAGCTTCTCCTTGATCTTGCGCTCGATCTCGTCGGCCAGCTCGGGATTGTCCTTGAGGAACGCGCGCGCGTTCTCCTTGCCCTGGCCCAACTGATCGCCCTCGTAGGTGTACCAAGCCCCGGCCTTGCGCACGAAGCCGTGTTCCACGCCCATGTCGATCAGGCCGCCCTCACGGGAGATCCCGACGCCGTAGATGATGTCGAACTCGGCCTGCTTGAACGGTGGCGAGACCTTGTTCTTGACCACCTTGACGCGCGTCCGGTTGCCGACCGCCTCCGTGCCGTCCTTGAGCGTCTCGATGCGCCGAACGTCCAGCCGCACCGAGGCATAGAATTTCAGCGCCTTGCCGCCGGTCGTCGTCTCGGGAGAGCCGAACATCACCCCGATCTTCTCGCGCAGCTGGTTGATGAAGATCGCCGTGGTGTTGGTCGAGTTCAACGCGCCGGTGAGCTTGCGCAGCGCCTGGGACATCAACCGGGCCTGCAGACCGACGTGGCTGTCGCCCATCTCGCCCTCGATCTCCGCGCGTGGCACGAGCGCCGCGACCGAGTCGATGACGACGATGTCGATCGCGCCGGACCGGATCAGCATGTCGGCGATCTCCAGCGCCTGTTCTCCGGTGTCCGGTTGGGACACGAGCAGGGCGTCGGTGTCGACGCCGAGCTTCTTGGCATAGTCCGGGTCGAGCGCGTGCTCGGCGTCGATGAAGGCCGCGATCCCGCCGGCCTTCTGGGCGTTGGCGACGGCGTGCAAGGCGACCGTCGTCTTGCCCGATGACTCCGGACCGTAGATCTCGACCACCCGCCCGCGCGGCAATCCGCCGATGCCGAGCGCGACGTCGAGCGCGATGGAGCCGGTCGGGATGACCTCGATCGGTGGCCGGACATTGTCGCCCAGGCGCATGACGGCGCCCTTGCCGTGACTCTTCTCGATCTGCCCGAGCACGCTGTCCAAAGCGCGCAGCTTGGCCTCGCCGGTGTCTGCGGTCGAACCGCGGCCGACGATCCCCCGGGGGCCGGGTCGACCACCGGTGCGGTCCGGAGCGACGGGATTGGTTGCCATTGTCTTCCACCTCTTCAGGTCTCGTATGCGGTCGTCTACCCACGACCCGGCGCCGTCCGGCATACCGACCGCGCAAGGCGACCGGCATACCCGAAGGCTTCGGATCAGACGTTAGAGGCGAGCACCGACAACGCCGTCAACCACTGCTTCAGCTGTGGAAAACCTCGACTGTCGCCGTCTCACCCGTCCACAACAATAGACCGAACACTTGTTCGATCAAGGGAGGCGGGCCTGCGTGTCGCGCAGCCGAGGGCCGCGCAGCTCAGCGCCGCGCTCCCCCTTGAGCCGGTCGACCCCAGCGGCGTTCGGCCGGGACGTCGAAGTCGTCGCAGAGGGCGAACCACACCTCTCGGGGGTCTACCCCCGCCTCGATCGCCTCGTTCGGGGTTCGGCCACCGACCGAACCCAACACATGGTCGCGCAGGAGCGTACCGGCATACGGCGCCCCGAACTCCGCCTCGACGAGGCCCCGGAACTCGCTCAACCGCATCGGCACAGTCTGCCACCGGGCCGGCGACGGCCTCGACCAGCCGTTGTCGGTGGAGCCGATTAGGCTCGACACAGACCCGAGACGAAGGTGAGTTCCATGACCATTCCACTGCCCGTGGACCCCGCCGTCCCCGAGGACGGCCCCGGCGAAACGAGCGTGCCGGCCGTCGTCGGCGGAGGCGAATGCGTCGGCGACCACGTCGGCGGGGGCGAAGGCGCAGGCGGTTCGCGTCCGCCGAAACGGCGCGGCAAGCTGGTCGCCATCGTCGCGGCGATCGTCGCCGTGGTGATCCTTGGTGTCGGCGGCGTCGTCGTGGTGAGCAAACTCAAGAGCAGCGGCAGTCAGCCGGACACGGTGATTCCCGCCGACGCGTGGCTGTACACCCGGGTGGATCTGGACCCGTCGGCGGGTCAGAAGATCGGCGCCGTGCGACTGCTCGGCAAACTGCCGAGCACCGGGGACCTCATCTCCGGGAAGCGGGATCCGGTGTCGTGGGCGTTCCAGGGTCTGCAGAAGGTGATGCCCTGCCTGTCCGACCAGTCCTACGACCAGAACATCACCCCGTGGGTCGGTCAACGCGCCGCGATCGCGCTGCGCGCAGGCACGGACAAGGGCCCCGCTGTGGTCTACGCACTGGCGGTCACGGACGAGCAGCGGGCCAAGGATTGGTTCGACCGGACCGGGAAGTCCTGCTCCCTCGGCCGGAACCTGCCCATCGGGCTGGAGGCCACCACCCGGGACGGCTACTTGATCGTCCTGCAGGATCAGCATGCGGACGAGTACGCCGCCGCCCTCGACAAGGGCAGCCTGGCGACCAACGCTCGGTATACCGGTGACGTGGCAGCCTTGGGCGAGATGGGGATCTGGTCGATCTGGTTGGACTCCGAGTCCTTCCTGAGCCAGGCCAAGGACCGCGGCTGGTTCAAGAACGGCTCCGTCGACACCGGCTCGATCAGGGGACGCGTGGCCGCCGCGATCCGGTTCAACCCGGACTTCGTCGAGCTCGCCGGGGTCGTGCGCGGGCTGGATCTTCCCGAGGCGCTGACGTCGCCAGGCACCCCGAACACGGTGAACCTACCCGGCGACACGACAGCGGTCCTGGCCTTCGCCAAGCCGGCGAAGATGCTCGAGCAGTCCTGGCCCGAGATCAAACAGTCCATCGAACGACAGGGGCTGACCGTGGCATCGGCCGGCCAACAGTTGGGCATGAACCTGCCGGACGACCTCTACCTCATCTTTGGAGATCAACTGACCGCGTCTCTTGGGCGGCTCGATGTGTTCGGCAAGAAGCTGCCGTTCGCGGTCCGCACGGTGACGACCGACGGATCCAAGGCGACGTCGATCCTGGACCGAGTTCTCTCGCTGGCCGGGTCGAGCGCATCCGCCGTCAACCTGTCCACCCAGGGCAACGACCTGCTGGTGTCCAACGACTCGGCATACGCGCAGTCCCTGGACGGCCATGGCGACTTGGGGACCAAGGATTCGTTCACGCTGGCGGTGGCCGACTCCCAGCGGGTCAGCTCCAGCATGTACATCGATATCGACGCCTTCGAGGGTTTCTATCTGGGGTCGGTCAACGAGACCTGGCGCGGCTTCGTGGAGGCGATGCGATCGTTCGGCGTGAGCGTGCGGGCCACCGCTCCCGACGAGGCGCGCTTCGCCATCCGGCTGGTCGGGAACTGATGCCCCGCCGATGACCGAACCCGCAGGACGCAGCATCCTGGAACGTTTATCCGTGCCCACCCGAGCATGGTTCACGTCGTCGTTCGCCGCCGCCACCCCCGCTCAAGAACAGGCCTGGGCCGCCATCAGCGACGGCGCCGACACGCTGGTGGTCGCCCCGACCGGATCGGGCAAGACGCTGGCCGCCTTCTTGTGGGCGATCGACCGGCTGGCCACCGAACCCGCCGACCCGGACCGGTCGCGGCGCTGCCGGGTGCTGTACATCTCCCCGCTGAAGGCGCTCGCCGCCGACGTCGAACGCAACCTGCGCTCCCCGCTGGTCGGCATCGCGCATGCCTCGTCCCGGCTGGGGCTGCCGGTGCCCGACATCGGGGTGACGCTGCGATCCGGCGATACCCCGAGCGCCGACCGCCGAAGCTTCCTGCGCTCCCCGACCGACATCCTGGTCACCACCCCCGAGTCCCTCTTCCTCCTGCTGACCTCGCAGGCCCGGGAGGTCCTGCGCGGGGTGGACACGGTGATCATCGACGAGATCCACGCGGTGGCCGGCACCAAACGCGGCGCGCATCTGGCCGTCAGCCTCGAACGCCTCGATGCGTTGCTGGACCGGCCCGCCCAACGGATCGGCCTGTCCGCGACGGTCCGACCGGTCGAAGAGGTCGCCCGGTTCCTCGGCGGGAGTCGTCCAGTCCGGATCGTGGCACCCCCCAGCGCCAAGAGTTGGGACTTGTCCGTCGTCGTCCCCGTCCCGGACCTGACCGAACTCGACGCCCGAGCCGGCGGGATCGACGAGGGCACCACAATCGCACCCGACGGTTCGCCGGCTCCCGCTCGCACGGCCTCGATCTGGCCGTTCGTCGAGGAGCGCGTGGTCGACCTCGTCGCCGACCACCGAGCCACCCTGGTCTTCTGCAATTCCCGGCGCCTCGCCGAACGCCTGACCGCCCGGCTCAACGAGATCTGGCTCGATCGGCATACCGAGGACGGGCATACCGACGACGGGCATACCTACGACCGGCATACCGACGACCATGCGGACGACGCCGCGCACGGTATGCCGGTCAGCGGCGAGTCGGACACGTCACCCGGGCGGACCCCTGCTCAGGTTATGGCCCAGGCCGGACACAGCCAGGGGGCGCCGGCCGTGCTGGCGCGCGCCCATCACGGTTCGGTGAGCCGCGAGCAACGGCTGATCATCGAGGACGACCTGAAGTCGGGACGGTTGCCGGCGGTGGTGGCGACGAGTTCCCTCGAACTCGGCATCGACATGGGGGCGGTGGATCTGGTCATCCAGGTGGAGTCCCCGCCGAGCGTGGCCAGCGGATTGCAGCGGATCGGCCGGGCCGGACACCAGGTCGGGGCCACCTCGCGCGGCGTCGTGTTCCCCAAGTTCCGCGGCGACCTCGTCCAGTGCGCGGTCGTCGCCGAACGGATGGTGCGCGGCGGCATCGAAGCCGTTCGGGTGGTCGCCAACCCGCTGGACGTGCTCGCCCAGCAGATCGTCGCCATGGCCGCGATGGACGACTGGCCGGTGGACGCGCTGCTCGACCTGATCCGCCGGACGGCCTCGTTCGCGGCCTTGTCGCGCCCGGTCCTGGATTCGGTGCTGGACATGCTCTCGGGCAAATACCCGAGCGAGGCCTTCGCCGAACTGCGCCCCCGGATCGTGTGGGATCGCGCCACGGACACGGTCAGCGGACGGCGCGGCGCCCAACGCCTCGCCGTCACCAGCGGGGGCACGATTCCCGACCGTGGTCTGTATGCCGTGTACCTCGCGAGCGGCGAGGGGCCGGGGCGGCGGGTCGGCGAACTCGACGAGGAGATGGTCTACGAGTCCCGGGTCGGCGATGTGTTCACCCTCGGGACGTCCACCTGGCGGATCGAGGAGATCAGCCACGACCGGGTGCTCGTCACCCCGGCGCCCGGCCAACCCGGCAAGCTGCCGTTCTGGCACGGCGATTCACCCGGGCGGCCCGTCGAACTCGGCGCGGCGGTGGGCCGGTTCGTGCGTGAGGTCGGCGAGGGGGCCCCGGCGACGGCGCGGCGTCGCCTGGCCGACGCGGGACTGGACGGTTTCGCCGCCGACAATCTGCTGGCATACCTGGACGAACAGCGGCAGGCGACCACGGTCTTGCCCAGTGACACCACGATCGTGGTCGAGCGATTCCGGGACGAGATCGGCGACTGGCGGGTTGCGATCCACTCCCCGTTCGGCACCCCGGTCCACCAGCCGTGGGCCCTGGCGCTCGGCGCGGCGCTGCGGGAACGCTTCGGCGTCGAGGTCCAGGCGATGGCCGGTGACGACGGGATCGTGCTCACCCTGCCGGATCTCGCCGACGATCCGTTCGGCGGGGACGACGGGCGGGCAGACGGCTCGGGCTCGGGTCGGAGGCGACCGCCCGCCGACCCGATCGCCGCGGCACTGACCGACCTGGTCGCGGTGGATCCGGACGACGTCGAGGGCATGGTCACCGAGGCGCTCGGTGGATCGGCGCTGTTCGCGGCGCGGTTCCGGGAGTGCGCGGCTCGTGCGCTGCTGCTCCCCCGACGCGACCCGGGGCGACGGCAGGCGCTGTGGCAGCAGCGGATGCGGGCCGCGCAACTCCTGCAGGTCGCGGCCGGTTTCGAGGACTTCCCCATCGTGTTGGAGACCGTCCGCGAATGCCTCCAGGACGTCTTCGACGTGCCGGCCCTGATCGACCTGATGCGCCGGATCCGTTCGCGGGACGTGCGGGTGCTGCACGTGACGACCCAGCAGCCGTCGCCGTTCGCCAGGTCGCTGGTGTTCGGTTATGTCGCCCAATACCTCTACGAGGGCGACAGCCCGTTGGCGGAGCGCCGGGCGGCGGCGCTGTCGCTGGATCCGTCGCTGTTGTCCGATCTGTTGGGCCGTGGCGAGTCGCTCGCGCTGCGGGACCTGCTCGACACCGATGCGATTGCTCGCACCGAGGCGGAGTTGCAATACCTCACCGAGAGCCGGGCTGCTCGCGACGCCGACGACCTGACGGACTTGGTTCGCGTCCTCGGGCCCCTCAGCACGAGCGAACTCAGCCGCCGCACGCGCCCCGAACTCGCCGCCCAGGTCCCCGATTGGGTGGCGGAGTTGGTCCGGGCCCGGCGCCTCCTTCAGGTCCGGATCGCCGGAGATGACCGGTTGGCGGCGTTGGAGGATGCCGGCCGACTGCGCGACGCTCTGGGCTGTGCCCTCCCCCCGGGACTGCCGCACGCGGTGCTCGACCCGGTGTCCGACCCGCTGGGCGACCTGGTCGTGCGCTTTGGCCGGACTCATGGCCCGTTCCGGATCGACCAGGTGGCGCAGCGCTACGGCCTGGGCATCCAGGTCGCCCGGGACACCGCCCGCAGGTTGGTGCGCGACGGTCGGCTGATCCAGGGCGAGTTCCTGCCGGTGAGCGACACCCCCGCGGGGCTGGAACTGTGCGATCCCCAGGTGTTGCGAATCATCCGGCGGCGTTCGATCGCGGCCCTGCGCGCCGACGTCGAACCGGTCGAGCCGGCGCAGTTCGCAAGATTCCTGTCCCGCTGGCAGAGCGTCGGTTCGACCGCATTGCGGGGCGCCGCCGGCCTCCAGCGGGTCGTCGAACAACTCGGTGGGCTCGCCGTGCCGGCAAGTGCGCTGGAGTCCCTCGTGCTCCCGGCCCGGGTGTCGGACTACTCCCCCGCCCTGCTCGATGAGCTGATGAGCTCGGGAGAGGTGCTGTGGTGCGGACACGGTGCCCTCGGGGACGGCGACGGCTGGGTGTCGTTGCACCTCGCCGATCTCGCTCCGTACACGTTGCCACCCCTCGACGACGCCGCCGCGCAGCCGGCTGTCGCCGATCCGGCCGGCGGCAGTCGGGAGGAATCGGCCGCCGACCGCCGAAGCGAGGTGCTCGACCTGCTCGGCGGCGGGGCCTGGTTCTTTCGACAACTGGCCGCCGCCGCCCCCGGACTCACCGAGGCCGAACTCGCCGCCACGTTGTGGGAACTCGTCTGGGCCGGTCGGGTCACCAACGACACCCTTGCCCCCTTGCGTGGTCTGCTCACCGGGGGACGCCCCGCCCATCGCTCGGCGACTCGGCCCGCACGCCCCGGCCGGTATGCCGGTCGTTCCGCGGGTCTGTTGAGTGCCACCCGACGCACCGGGTCCGCCGCCCCGCCGGCTGCTGCGGGCCGCTGGACCGTTCTGCCGGAGCGCAGCACCGAGGCGCCGCTGCGGGCTCTCGCCGCCGTAGACGGCATGCTCGATCGGTACGGGATTCTCACCCGCGGCTCCGTCGCCAACGAGGGGCTGCCCGGGGGTTTCGGCACGGCATACCGAATCCTGTCGGCCGCCGAGGACGCCGGACGGGTGCGACGCGGCTACTTCGTCGAGTCTCTCGGCGCGGCGCAGTTCGCGACCACCGCGGCCGTGGACGCCGTGCGGCGGGTCGAAGCCGGGGAGGTCCTCGTCCTGTCGGCCTGCGACCCGGCGAACCCGTTCGGCGCGGCACTGCCCTGGCCGCCCAAGCCCTCCCAGCCGAACCAGTCGGCCCGGTCGACTCGGCCGAACCAGTCGATCGTGGAGAACTCCGTCGGCCATCGACCGGGGCGCAAGGCGGGGGCCCTGGTGGTGATCGCCGACGGCGCGCTGGTGCTGTATGTGGAGCGCGGCGGCCGGACCGTCCTGACCTTCACCGACGACCCGCAGCCGCTGGCGAAGGCA
Source organism: Dermatophilaceae bacterium (assembly GCA_039812545.1). Lineage (GTDB taxonomy): Bacteria > Actinomycetota > Actinomycetes > Actinomycetales > Dermatophilaceae > JBDIAR01. Next base: position 9,831 of record JBDIAR010000008.1, read on the forward strand.
GCCGCCGCGTTGGCCGACGCGACCAGGCGCGGGGCGCTGGGCGCGGTCACCGTGGCGAAAGCGGACGGCGAAGAACTCCTGGGTTCGGACTCCCCCTTGTTCCGCGCCCTGCGCGACGCCGGGTTCACCCTGACGCCACGCGGGCTGCGGATGCGTCGGGTGCGCTGAGCGGTATGCCGGTGCCGTGCCGGCCCCGATACCGCTTCTCGGGCGTCAGGCGGCGAGGTGTCCGGCCGCCAACGCGCCAGGTCACCAGGCGTCAGGCCGCCGAGGCGGACACCGTGTGGCCGACGCCGCGGCCGACGGGGACCACAGTCGGCTGGTGCATCGGCAACGGCACGGGTGCCGCGCGACGTTCGCCGGCGGCCACCCGATCGGCCACGTCGCGCAGCAGCGACGACAGCTGCAGGTCCAGCGCGGAGCAGATCGCCACGAGAAGTTCGGAGGAGGCTTCCTTCTTGCCGCGCTCGATTTCGCTGAGATAGCCGAGGGAGACCGTGGCCGCGGCGGCCACCTGACGCAGCGTCCGACCCAGCATGAGACGACGGTCGCGCAGGGCATCGCCCACCTCGCGTCGCAGTACGATCACGCCGCTCTCCTTCCGTCGTCGCCCGATCCGGTCACCGCAGCTTACGGTACGCCGGTGACACCCGCTTCGGATCCCTGCCCATGGGCGGGTCGAGCGGCTGAACGGCCGATGAGGTCGCCCGCCAGACTCAACGCGGCCTCCACGGCGAGCGCGCGAACGCTCGCCCGGTCACCGACCAGGGACAGCTCCCGCACCTCGGCGTGCTCAGGTCCCGCGACGGCGACGAAGACGCACCCGACCGGTTTGCCATCCGCCGGGTCCGGTCCCGCGACGCCGGTGGTGGCGATCCCCCAGGAAGCGGACAGTCGCCGGCATACCCCATGCGCCATCGCCAGCGCCACGTCCGGGTCGACCGCCCCGCGGGTTGTGAGCAGCTCGGGATCGACGCCCAGGACGTCGGCTTTGACGTCTGTCGCGTAGGCGATCACACCCCCGCTGACGACCTCCGAGGCTCCCGGCACCGAGGTCAGCGCGGCGCAGACCAGTCCCCCGGTCAGCGACTCGGCCGTCGCCACGCTCTCCCGCCGAGCACGCAACACCTCGATGAGTCGCGTCGCCGCCGGCCCGTGCGTCGCCGCCGGCTCGTGCGGCACCACCGACCCGTGCGTCGCCGCCGAACCGTCAGGTGTCGTCACGGGTGCCGTCCCGAAACTCACCGGTCGTCCGCCAACGGATCCGGCAGTTCGTCTCGGCCACTGCGGCGCGCCACCGCCAGCGGACTGGTCCGCCGCAGCTTGACCGCCTTGACCAGATAGTCGCCGCCCGTCACGACGGTGAGCACGACGGCGACGGCGAGAACGGCATACCCGACGAGGGCCACGAGGTGACCGCCCGGATACGCCCAGGCCGGTGGGACGAGCATGGCCAACGCCACGGTCTGCAGGAAGGTCTTCCACTTGCCGCCCCGGCCGGCGGGCATGACGCCGTGCCGGATCACCAGGAACCGCACCAGCGTGATCCCGAATTCGCGCACCAGCACCACGATCGTCACCCACCACCACACGACCCCGATCAACGACAGCCCCACAAAGGCCATCGAGACCATCGCCTTGTCCGCCAACGGATCGGTGATCTTGCCGAAGTCGGTGACCAGATTGCGGCTGCGGGCCAGGTCGCCGTCGATCTTGTCGGTGATCATGGCGGCGACGAACACGGCGGTGGCGAGCACCCGATGTCGGGCCTGCAAGCCGCCGCCCTCCAGCAACAGCCACCCGAACACCGGCACGAGCAGGATCCGCGACACGGTCAGCGCATTGGGCAGGTTCCAGGCACTCGGGCCGCGGGGCCGCTCGGGAGCGTTGGTCATGAGGCCGCCGCGACCAGGTCGATGCCGACCGTGTCGACGATCCGGGCGGTCACGACCGATCCCACCGCGGGGCGCTCGCCGCCGCCCCAGTCGGTCAGCGTGGTCACCCCGTCGACTTCGGGGCCCTGGACCGCCGCCCGACCCACGGGTTCGCCGAGGGCGTCCGCGTCGCCGTCCCCGTCGTCCTCCACCAAGATCTCGTGGACCTCGCCGATGCGTTCCACGGCTCGCTGAGCGGTGAGTTCCTCGACCAACGCGGTGACCCGGTCGACGCGGTCGGCGATGCCGTCGACGTCGACTTTGCCGGCCAGCTCGTATGCCGAGGTGCCCTCCTCGTCGCTGTACCCGAACACCCCGACGACGTCGAGCCGGGCCGCCGACAGGAAGGCTTCGAGTTCGGCGACATCGGCCTCGGTCTCCCCCGGATAGCCGACGATGACATTGGATCGAACCCCGGCCAGCGGGACCCGATCGCGCACCTGGTCGAGCAACCTCAGGAATGACTCCGCGTCCCCGAACCGGCGCATCGCGCGCAGCAGCGATCCGGCGGCGTGCTGGAAGGAGATGTCGAAATAGGGCACGACCTTGGGGGTGCCCGCCATCGCGTCCAGCAGCCCGGGTCGGATCTCGGCCGGCTGCAGGTAGGACACCCGGATCCAGTCCAGGGCGTCGATGGCCGACAACTGCGGCAGCAGCTTCTCCAACAGACCCAGGTCCCCGAGGTCTTTGCCGTACGACGTCGAGTTCTCCGACACCAGGAAGACCTCACGGACCCCGTTGTCGGCCAGCCACCGGGCCTCGGCCACGACCTGCTCCGGCGGACGCGAGACGAACGCGCCGCGGAACGCCGGGATCGCGCAGAACCCGCACCGCCGGTCGCAGCCGGAGGCGATCTTCAACGGCGCCCACGGCCGCGCGTCCAGTCGCGCGCGGACGAAGCGCGGTCCGCCTCCCGGCCCCGCCGAACCCGATACGACCACCTCGCCCGGCACCAGCCCGTGGCCGGGCACCGCGACAGCGCCGTCGCCGGTGGTCAGACTCGCCGCGCGGGCCACCGGACTGATCGGCAGGAGGGTGCGTCGATCCGTCGGGGTATGCGATGCGACGCGCCCGCCGCTCAAGATGGTTCGCAGGTGGGTGGACAGATCGGCATACGAGTCGAACCCCAGCACCGCGTCGGCCTCGGGGAGTTCGGCGGCCAGTTGCTCGCCGTAGCGTTCGGCCAGGCAGCCGACCGCGACCACCGCCCGGGTCCGGCCACCGTCCTTCAAGGCCGCGGCCTCCAACAGAACGTTGACCGAGTCCTGCTTGGCCTGCTCGATGAAACCGCAGGTGTTGACCACGGCGACGTCGGCATCCTCTGGCTCGTCGACCAGTTCCCAGCCCTGCCCGGCGAGCATGCCCGCCAGTTCCTCGGAGTCCACGTCGTTGCGGGCGCAGCCCAGCGAGACGATCGACACGCGCCGAGGCGCGTCAGAACGCGGATCGGCCTTCGCGGGATGCATATCTTCAGTTTAGTTCGCCGGTGTTCAATGGCCGCATGACCGACGTCCCCGCGCGCCCCCGTCCCGCCGATCCCGCCCGAGCCGGCGACGCGGAGCGCATCGCGCATCTGCTCGCGACCTACCCGATCATCGACGGTCACAACGACCTGCCCTGGGAGGCCCGCGAACAGGTCGGCTACGACTGGTCGCGCTTCGACCTGGCCGCCGGCGTCGCCACGGTCTGCACCGACCTGCCGCGGCTGCGGGCCGGCGGGATCGGCGGCCAGTTCTGGTCGGTCTACGTACCGAGCAAGTGGCAGGACGACCGCGCGGTCACCGCCACCTTGGAGCAGATCGACGCCGTGTATGCCATGGTCGACGCCTTCCCGGACGACCTGGCCCTGGCCCGCTGCGCGGACGACATCGAGGACGCCGCCGGCCGCGGCCGGATCGCCTCGCTGCTCGGTGCCGAGGGCGGCCAGTCGATCGGCTGTTCGCTGGGAGCCCTGCGGATGCTGGCGGCGCTCGGGGTGCGCTATCTCACGCTGACGCACAACGACAACCTGCCCTGGGCCGGCTCGGCCACCGACGTGCCGATCGAGGGGGGCCTGACCGCGTTCGGGCACGAGGTGGTCCGCGAGCTGAACCGTCTCGGGATGCTCGTCGACCTCAGCCACGTCGCCACCAACACCATGCACGCCGCCCTCGACACCACCGAAGCCCCGGTGATCTTCTCCCACTCCAGCGCCCGGGCGGTGTGCGATCACCCTCGCAACGTCCCCGACGACGTCCTCGTCCGGCTGCGCGACCAGGGTGGGGTATGCATGGTGACCTTCGTTCCCGAGTTCCTCTCACCCCGGACCGCGCAGTGGCGCGAGGAGGCCGGTGTCGCGGCCATCGAGGCGGGCGTCGATCCGAAGGACTGGTGGCCCTTCCAGCACTTCGCGACGGAGTACGCCAAGAGCCGCCCGAAACCGCCGGCCCACGTCGCCGACGTCGTCGCGCACTGCGAACACATCCGCGAGGTGGCCGGCATCGACCATCTCGGCATCGGCGGCGACTACGACGGGACGGACACCTTTCCCGAGGAGATGCCCGACGTCGCCGGCTACCCGCGACTCTTCGAGGCGCTCGCCGAGGCGGGCTGGTCGGACGCCGACCTGGCCAAGGTGGCCCGGTCCAACACCTTGCGGGTGATGCGCGACGTCGAGGCCGTGGGCCGTCGGCTGCGCACCGAGCGGGGTCCGAGCCTGACGACCTTCGCCGAACTCGACGCACCGTCGTAACCGCTCCGTCCTGATCGCCCCGCCCTCATCGCCCCGGATTCCCCGCGCCGCATCCCCCGGGCCCCTACGATCGGACGACACGACCGGCATACCGGTATGCCGGCTCGAACTCAGGTGAGGCCAGGAGGCGGGGAGTGGATTCCGACGATGTCGTCGAGGTCGTCCGCGACGTCGGCGACAGTCCCATCGTGGAGAACGGGGCCCGACTCGGGTATGCCGTCAACGGGCTGCTGCACCTGCTGCTCGGGTCCATCGCGCTCCGGCTGGCCATGGGCACCCGCAGCCAGACCGCCGACCAGTCCGGAGCCCTGTCCACCCTGGCGGGCTCGACCCTCGGCTGGGTGGCCCTCGTCGTCGCGGTGATCGGCTACGCCCTGCTGGCCGTGTGGCAGCTGACCGAACTCGTGCTACGCCACGACCTCGGCCACCGGGTCAAGTCGCTCGGCAAGGCGATCGTGTACGCGGCCATCGGTTTCAGCGCGCTGGCGATCCTGCGCGGCAGCCGATCCTCCAGCAGCGCCCAGTCCGTCGACTTCACCGCCTCGGTGATGGACAAGCCCGCCGGCCGCCTGCTCGTCGGCGCGATCGGCCTCGGGATCCTCGGCATCGCCGGCTATCACGTCTACAAGGGGTGGACCAAGCGCTTCCTGTCCGACCTCGACGAACATCCCGGCGACTGGGCCGTGCACGCCGGCCGCGCGGGCTACGTCACCAAGGGCATCGCCCTGGCACTGGTCGCCCTGCTCTTCCTCGGCGCCGCGTTGCACCAGAACCCGAACGAGGCGCGCGGTCTCGACGGTGCGCTGCTGGCCCTGCTCGGCGTGCCGTTCGGCAGGGTCGCCCTCGCCCTGGTCGCCCTCGGTCTGGGTGCCTACGGCGTGTATTCGTTCGCCCGGGCGCGCCACGCCCGGGTCTGAGCCAGGGCTCCGTCAGTCCGCCCGGCGCAGGTACCGCCAGGCCAACAGGGCGCAGACCACCCCGTTCAGCGCCCCGACCAGGACGTCGATCAGGTGGTGCATCCCCCGGTACAGCCGGGCGAACCCGACGAGCACGGGGATCACCAGGCATACGGCGGTCACGACGCGCCGCAACCCCGGATGCTCGATCCGCTGGGCCAGCATGGCGAAGGTGACGTAGAGCGCCGTCGCCGCGCCGGTGTGACCGCTGGGATAGCTCGACGTCGGCGGGGCCGGGTCGAGCCGGTCGACGTGCGGGCGGGCCCGGTCGGTGATCGTCGTCGCCGCGACGAACACGCTGGCCTGCAACGAGATCGCCAGCGCCGGGATGACCGCCACCCACCACTGCCGCAGCCGCCACAGCAGCACCGCGACGGCGATGACGCACACGCCGATGACGATCTCGGTGTTCCCGACGAAGGACCACCAATGCGTGATCGTGTCCCACGTCGGGGTTCGGTATGCCTGCACGCTGCGGTTGATCTGGTCCTCCGCGGGCAAACCGCCGAGCGGCCCGGTGATGACCAGGCCGAGGGCGACGATGGCGGCGAAGAGCCCCAGTGCCGGCACCAGGGCCCGGACCGCCATGTCCCGCAGGGCGCCGCCGACCCCGGGCCGGCTCGGATCCGCGGTGTACCGGTCGAGGAACCTGCTCATCGTGGCCTCCAGCCGAGGTAGGACGCCAGCACCAGACCGGTTCCGAGCAGGAACCCCCCGATGACGTCCGAAGGATAGTGAACGCCCAGCATGACCCGGTCCACGCCGGTCACCAGCACCATCGCGGCCCCGGTGACGATCGCGATCCGTCGCCCCGTCTCCCCCACGATCGGCCAGAGCAGGATGACGACCGCCGTCGTCGCCGCCGCCGTATTGGCGGCATGGCCCGAGGGGAAACTGAACCCCGGCGCCCGGGCCACCGCATCCTCCACGACGGGGCGGGCCCGCTGGACGAGCAGCTTGACGTCGAGAGCGAGATTCCAGCTGACCATCATCGTCAGGAACGCCCACAGCGCCCGCCCGGGCAGCTGATGCCGACGCCAGGCATACAGACAGGCCAGGGCCCCGGCGGCATACACCCACCTCGGTTGGAACACCTCCTGCCAGGCCACGAGCGCGGTCCGCAACTCCGGTCTGGCCCGCACGAAGTCGGTCCCGGCCCGGATCGCGGCTTCGTCGAAGTCGAGGACCGGTGTCCACTTCGAGCGGATCACCGCGGCGATCGCGGCCACCGGCAGGGTGAAGGCGACGGCATACCCGATCGAGCGGGCCAGGCGTTGCCCCCACCGGTAACGGACCCGCTGGGGCGTCTCAGGCAACCCGCACCACCAGGGCCCCGGGCTTGACCTCGCAGACCATCGTGCCGCGTTCGCCGACGGCGTCGCCGTCGAGTTCGGCCTCCACCGGATGGTCGAGCACCACCTCGACCTTGCGCCCACGCAGCCGCTGGATCATCGGGTGCCCGCGGCGCTTGCCGCTGAGCACCTGGGCGGCCACCGCACCCCACCCGACGAAACCCTTCGGGGAGAGGACGACGGCATCGAGCAGATCGTCGTCGACCTTGGCGTCCGGCATGAGTTCGACCCCGCCGGTCAAGGTCCCGCAGTTGCCGACGATGACGGTGCGGGCGAAGTGGCCGCGCCGACCCGCCCGACCGAAGGTCTCTTCCCCCGACGTTCCCGGTGCGCCCTCGGCCGTCACCGAGACGCGGAATCCTTTGGCCGCCAACGCCTTCGCGCCGGAGAGCAGGTATGCCGGCCAGCCGAGGACGGACTTCACCTTCTCGTTCGCCCCGGCCATCGTCAACGCGTCCAACCCGACCCCGGCCATCACGAGGAAGACCTCCGGTGGGTCGTCGTCGAACGTCACCCGACCGACGTCGACGCGCCGGTCGCGCCCGCCGAGAACGACGTCCAGCGCCTCGTCCAGGTCGTCCACCGGCAGGTCGAGGTTTCGGGCCAGCAGGTTGCCGGTACCGCCGGGCAGCAGCCCGAGGACGACCTCCGCGTCGACGAGCGCCGCCGCGACCGCACGCACCGTCCCGTCGCCGCCGAGTGGACACACCACCGTGGCCCCGTCCTGCCCGGCGGTGCGCGCCTGGCCGGTCCCGGGATCGTCCTCGGTCGTCTCGTACCACCGCGCGTCCGGCCAGCCGTGCCGCTCGCAGGCCCGCCGCACGGTGTCCCGCACCGGCTCGAGGTCGTCGAATTTGGTCGGGTTGACGACGACGGCGATCCGGCCGGGCTGCGCATTGCTCTGGTCCACCTCCGAAGGTTAGCCCCGGGACACCGCCGCGTATGCCGGACCGGGCCCAGCGCGACGGTGCAGTCGTGCCCGGGCGGAGTCTGCACCGCTCCCCCCGGCCCCAGCACTACCCTTCTTCCGTGGCCAACAGTGTCTATCTCGCGTCCTCCGAACCCGCCGCCGGGAAGGCCGCGGTCGCCCTCGGCTTGCTGTCGCAGATGACCGCTCAGATCGGCGCCGTCGGGGTGTTCCGCCCGCTGGTGCGCAGTCTGGAGAGCCATGACCATGTCCTGGACCTGTTGATCTCGCGGATCAGCGGGGACCTGTCCTACGACGAGGCGGCTGGGGTCGACTACGACCAGGTCCACGCCGACCCGGCGGCCGCGCTGTCGACGATCGTCGAACGCTTCCACCGCGTCGCCGAACGTTTCGACGCCATGCTGATCGTCGGCTCCGACTACACCGACGTCACGTCCCCCACCGAGTTCTCGTTCAACGCCGAGGTGGCCGCCAATCTGGACGCCCCGATCATCGTCATGGTCGGCGGCACGGACCGGACGCCCGAAGACATCGCGACCGCCGCCGAACTCGCCGTCAACGACGCCCGGACCCATCACGCCCACGTCCTGGGGGTGATCGCCAACCGGGTCTTCCCCGGCGACCTGACCGCGGTGAGCGCCCGGTTGGCGGAGGTACCCGGCCTGCACGGGCTCCCCGCCTATGTCATGCCGAGCAACCGCGAGTTGGAGGCGCCGACCCTGCGGGAGGTGAAGGACGCCACCGGGGCCAAACTCATCCACGGCGACGACGCCCTGCTGGACCGCCCCACGATGGGGATGATCATCGCCGCCATGACGATGCCCAATGTCCTGGACCGGCTGTCCGAAGGGGTCGTCGTCCTGACCCCCGCGGACCGCGCCGACAACATCTTGGGCGTCCTGATGGCCCATCAGTCACCGAACTACCCCTCGATCTGCGGGATGGTCCTCAACGGCGGGTTCCAGCTGCCGATCCAGGTCGAGCGACTCCTCGACCACGTGACCGTCCCCGTTCTCACGCTCCCGACCGGGACGATGGCGACGGCCAAGATCCTGGCCGACATCCGCGGTCGGCTGACCAAGGACGCCGACCGCAAGGTCGCCACCGCGCTGGCCTACTTCGAACAGCACATCGACGGCGAGGCGCTCCTGAGGCATCTCGGCGTCGCCGAGTCCGACGCCGTCACGCCGTTGATGTTCGAACATCAACTGCTCGACCGGGCCCGTCGGGCGGACAAGCACATCGTCCTGCCCGAGGGCGAGGAGGACCGGATCCTGCGGGCCGCCGACGCCCTCCTGCGCCGCCAGGTCGTCCGGCTGACCCTGCTCGGCGACCCGTCGAAGATCGCCACAAAGGCCGCACTGCTCGGCCTGGACATCGGCGCCGCCCAACTCATCGACCCGGCGACCAGCGAACTGCGCGAGCGCTTCGCGCGGGAGTATGCCGAGTTGCGGGCCAAGAAGGGCGTGACGTACGAACAGGCATACGACCAGGTCGCCGACGTCAGCTACTTCGGGACGATGATGGTTCTCGACGGCCTCGCCGACGGCATGGTGTCCGGCTCGGTCAACACCACGGCCCACACGATCCGCCCCGCCCTGGAGGTCGTCAAGACCGTTCCCGGCACCTCGGTGGTGTCCTCGGTCTTCCTGATGTGCCTGGCGGACAAGGTGCTGGCCTACGGAGACTGCGCGGTGAACCCCGACCCCACCCCCGAACAACTCGCCGACATCGCGATCTCCTCGGCCCACACGGCCCGCCAGTTCGGCATCGAACCCCGCGTCGCGATGCTCTCTTACTCCACCGGCGCCTCCGGGACGGGGGCCGACGTCGACAAGGTCCGAGCGGCGACCGCCCTGGTCAAAGAACGCGCGCCGGACCTGCTCGTCGAGGGCCCGATCCAGTACGACGCCGCCGTCGACCCCGACGTGGCCCGGACCAAACTCAAGGAATCCGACGTCGCGGGCCGGGCGACGGTGTTGATCTTCCCCGACCTCAACACCGGCAACAACACCTACAAGGCGGTCCAACGCAGCGCCGGCGCCGTCGCCATCGGTCCCGTCCTGCAGGGTCTGCGCAAACCGGTCAACGACCTGTCCCGGGGCGCCTTGGTCTCGGACATCATCAACACGGTGGCGATTACCGCGATCCAGGCGGCCGACGAGGAGACAACCCCATGACGGACGAGGAGACGAACCCATGACGACGGAGGCCACCTGCGTCCTGGTGATCAACGCCGGCAGTTCCTCGTTGAAGTACCAGCTCATCGACCTGGCCGCCGAACGAACCCTCGCCTCCGGGCTGGTCGAGCGGATCGGCGAAAACGGCGCCATCCTCACGCATACCTGCGGCGACGAACGCCACGCGGCCCGCGACGTCCCGTGCGCCTCGCACCAGGACGCCTTCGCCCTCGCCCTGGACGCCTTCGCGACCCACGGCCCCGCACTGGCGGACCATCCCCTGCTCGCCGTCGGCCACCGCGTGGTCCACGGCGGCACCCGGTTCAGCGCGCCGACCCTGGTGACTGACGAGCTCATCGCCGTCGTCACCGAACTCATCCCCCTCGCCCCACTGCACAACCCGCCCAATCTGGAGGGCATCAAGGTGGCCCGCGAGGTCTTCCCGGACACCCCGCAGGTGGCGGTCTTCGACACCGCGTTCCACCAGAGCATCCCCGACCACGCGTACACGTATGCCGTTCCGCGCACCTGGCGCGAGGACCTCGGGGTCCGTCGGTACGGGTTCCACGGCACCTCGCACGCCTATGTCTCGCGAGCCGCCGCCGCCGCGCTGGACCGGCCGGCCGCCGACGTCAAGCTCGTCGTGCTCCACCTCGGCAACGGCGCGTCGGCGAGCGCGGTGGCCAGTGGCCGGTGCATCGACACCTCGATGGGCATGACCCCGCTCGAGGGCTTGGTCATGGGGACCCGCCCGGGCGATCTGGACCCCGGGCTGGCCGGCTACCTGATGACCGCCGGGTTGAGCCCGCAGGACTACGACCGGGCGCTCAACAAGGAGTCCGGACTCAAAGGGTTGACCGGCAGCAACGACAACCGGGACGTCGGGGCCGGGGTCGCGGCCGGCGAACCCGACGCGATCCTCGCGCGCGGCGTCACGGCATACCGGATCAAGAAGTACGTCGGTGCGTATGCATTTGCGCTCGGTGGCCTGGACGCCGTCGTCTTCACGGCCGGCGCGGGCGAGAACGACGCCGCGCTGCGGGCCCAGTCCCTGGCCGGCCTCGAACATTTCGGCATCGTGGTCGATCCGGATCGCAATGTCGCACCATCGCGCGCGGCCCGGTTCATCTCGCCGGACGGGGCCCCGGTGGCGGTCCTGGTGGTGCCCACCGACGAAGAACTCGAGATTGCCCGGCAGGCCGCCCAGGTGGTCGCGGCCGGATAATTCCGACACCTCTCAGTCACGCTGTCTAGGGTGTCGTTGTGTCTTTCGCGAGCAATGTCTCCCAGCTGTTGGGGCTTCGGGGTTTCCGACGGTTGCTCGCGACCCGGTTGGTCAGCCAGTTCAGCGACGGGGCCTTCCAGGTCGCCCTGGCCGGCGCCGTCGTCTTCTCTCCCGAGAAGGCGCCCGACGCGCGGTCGATCGCGGCCGCGTTCGCGACGATGCTGCTGCCCTATTCGATCCTCGGGCCGTTCGTCGGGGTCTTCCTGGACCGCTGGTCGCGTCGCTCGATCATGCTCTGGGGCAATGTATGCCGCGCCCTGCTGGTCCTGCTCGCCGCGGCGGCGTCCTGGTCCGGCCAGTTGGGACCCACATTCTTCCTCGCCGTCCTCGGCGCCTTCTCGGTCAACCGCTTCGTGCTCGCCGGCTTGTCGGCCGCGATGCCGCACGTGGTCACCGTCGATCGACTGGTGTCGGCGAACGCCTTGACGCCGACCTGCGGCACCCTCGCCTACGTCTGCGGCCTGGGCGCCGGGTCGATCCTGCGGGCGCAGAGCAGCGACCTGGTGGTCATGACCGGCGCGGCGGCCGGTTTCCTGATCGCCGGCCTGACCGCGTTGCGGTTGCCGTTCATCGGTCCCGATACCGAACTCGCGTCGCTACAGGTCCGAGCGGCGGTGGGCCACGTGGTGACCGGGCTCGCGGATGCCCTGAGGCACCTGACGCCCCGGGTCCGCGTGGCGTTGCTCACGGTGGTCGTCGTGCGCGCCCCGTTCGGGGTGATGACGACTGCCGTGATTCTGCACTCCCGCAGCGTCGCCGGCCCGGGCGGGCGGAGTCTGGCCGGGCTGGGCACGGCCGCCGCCGCCTCCGCGGCCGCGTTCGCCGTGGCCATGGTCCTGGTGCCCAATATGGTGAACCGGCTCTCGATCGCCTCCACGGTGACGCTGCTGCTCGTGATCGGCGGGCTGGTCGTGGCCTTTCCCGGCACGCTGTTCACGCCTTGGGCCATCGCGATCACCGCCTTCGGAGTGGGGCTGGCGACCCAGGGCGTCAAGATCTGTACCGATTCCCTCCTGCAAGCCATGGTCGACGATCTCTTCTTGGGGCGGGTCTTCGCGCTGTACGACGTGGCCTTCAACGTCGCTCTCGTGGTGGCCGTCTTCGTCGCGGCTTGTGTCCTCCCCCCGGACGGCAGGTCGGTCCTCGTGATGGCCATGACCAGCCTCTGGTATGCCGCCGCAGCCATCTGGTGGGCGTTTGCCTGGCGTCGGACCGGGCAGATGAGTTGAATGGTCTAGGCCACTGATCCGACTTCTCTCCAGCTACCGGAAGGGCACCAGTGACGACCTCGGCAGAGCGCATACGTGTCGGCATCCTCACCAGTGGCGGTGACGCGCAAGGGATGAACGCCGCCGTGCGTGCCGTCGTGCGCACCGGCATCGCGCGCGGCGCGCAGGTCTTCGCCGTGATGGAGGGCTACCAGGGCCTGATCGAAGGCGGGGACCGGATCCGCGAACTGGCGTGGGACGACGTCGGATCGATCCTGCACAAGGGCGGCACGATCATCGGGACCGCACGCTCGCTGGAGTTCCGGGAACGCCCGGGCCGGCTGACCGCGGCGGAGAACCTGCTGGCCCGCGGGATCGACCGGCTCGTGGTCATCGGCGGCGACGGTTCGCTGTCGGGAATGGCCGCCTTCGTCCGGGAATGGCCCTCGCTCCTGGCCGAACTCGTCGCCGCCGGGCGCCTGGAACCCGCCGTGGCGCAGGCCCATCCCGCGCTGCGCGGAGTCGGCCTGGTGGGGTCGATCGACAACGACATGGTCGGCACCGACATGACGATCGGCGCCGATTCGGCGTTGCACCGCATCGTCGACGCCATCGACGCCATCGCCAGCACCGCGGCCAGCCACCAGCGCAGCTTCGTCGTCGAGGTAATGGGCCGGCACTGCGGCTATCTGCCGCTGATGGCCGCGGTGGCCGGCGGCTGCGACTACGCGCTCATCCCGGAGAATCCCCCGCCCGACGGCTGGGAGGACCAGATGTGCGAGTTGCTGCGGCAGGGCCGGGCGGACGGACGGCGCGACTCGATCGTCCTGGTCGCCGAGGGGGCGGCCGACCGGCACGGCAATCCGATCACGGCAGGCTATGTATGCGACGTCCTCACCGATCGTCTCGGCGAGGACACCCGGACCACCATCCTCGGCCACGTCCAGCGCGGCGGTACACCCAGCGCATACGACCGGTGGATGTCCACCCTGCTGGGGCATCAGGCGGCGATCGACGTCCTGGCCGCCGGCCCGGACGACGAACCTCAGGTGCTCGGCGTGCGGAACAACCGGATCCATCGCGAGCCGCTGCTCACGTCCGTGGAGCTGACCCGTTCGGTCGGCACCTTGATCCACGACGGCAGGTTCGCCGAGGCGATCCGGCTGCGCGGCGAGAGCTTCGGCGAGATGGTCGGTGTGCTGCAGGCGATGACGACGGCCCGACCGACCCGGCAACCGGTGGGTCGAGCGGCCCGGGTGGCCATCGTGCACGCCGGTGGCCTGGCCCCGGGGATGAACACGGCGACCCGAGCAGCCGTGCGCCTCGGGCTCGACCGCGGGCTGACGATGCTCGGCGTCGAGGGCAGCTTCGACGGCCTGGCGCAGGGCAATGTGCGTGAGCTCGCCTGGGGCGACGTCGAAGGGTGGCAGGGCATCGGCGGCGCCGAACTCGGCACCTTCCGGCCCACCCCCACGGTCGAGGAGTTCTACGGCATCGGCCGGGCGATCGAGAAACACGAGATCGACGCCCTGATGATGATCGGTGGCTGGAACGGCTACGTGACGCTCAAGCTGATGGATTCGGAACGACACCGCTATCCGGCGTTCCGGATCCCGATGATCGCGCTACCGGCCAGCATCGACAACAACCTGCCCGGCTGGGAGCAGGCCATCGGCTCCGACACCGCACTCAACGTCGTCGTCGAATCCCTGGACCGGATCAAGCAGTCGGCGATGGCCTCCAAGCGGTGCTTCGTCGTCGAGACGATGGGCCGGTATTGCGGCCATCTCGCGCTGCTGGCCGGCCTGGCGGCGGGCGCCGAACGGGTCTACCTCAACGAGAACGGCATCACGCTCAGCCAGCTGGCGCACGACGTGGAGGAGATGACGGAGAGCTTCCGGCGGGGTCGCAAGCTCTTCCTCGCGCTGCGCAGCGAGAAGGCCAGCGGGCACTACACGACCGACTTCCTCACCCGGCTCTTCGAGGAGGAGGGCGGCCGGCTGTACGACGTGCGCGGACTGGTCCTGGGGCATGTCCAGCAGGGCGGCAACCCGACCCCGTTCGACCGGATCGTCGCGACCCGGCTGGCCTCGCGCGGCCTGAACCTGCTCATCGACGAACTCGCCGCCGGATCCTGCGCCATCGGCTTCATCGGCCGTACCGATCACGGCCCAGGTCTGATCCCCATGTCCAAGATGGGCGAGTTGGTCGATTGGGAACACCGTCGCCCGCTCGATCAGTGGTGGTTGCCGATGCGGGCGATCATCGAAGAGCTCTCCCACGAGCCGCCCGCCGCCTGCTGACGCGACTCACCCGCAGTCATCGGTGCGCCGGCCCGGCGACACGCCAGGGCGCAGCGCCCAGACCGCGACAGCGGCGGCGGCCGCGACATTGAGCGAGTCCACTCCCCCCGTCATCGGGATCCGGACGACCGCGTCGGCCGCCCCGAGGGTGCACGCGGCCAGCCCGTCGCCCTCGGTGCCGAGGACCAGCGCGAGCCGGTCGTGCCGCCGCCCGGCGAACTCGTCCAGACCGACGGCGCCATCGTCCAGTCCCAGGGCCGCGACGGTGAACCCCTGCGCCCGCAACTCCTCGACGCCCGCGGGCCAGGGCGCGATCCGCGTCCACGGCACCTGGAAAACCGTCCCCATCGACACGCGGACGGCCCTGCGGTACAACGGGTCCGCACAGCGCGGCGTCACCAGCACGGCATCCACACCGAGCCCCGCACAGGATCGGAAGATCGCGCCGACATTGGTGTGGTCGACGATGTCCTCGAGCACGACGACCCGCCGGGACCGGCATACGATCTCCTCGACCGACCGCAACGCCGGACGCTCCATCGCGGCCAGTGCGCCCCGGTGGAGGTGGAAGCCGGTGAGAGTCTCGATGACGTCGTGTTCGCCGACGAAGACGGGTATGCCGGTGGCGAGCGCCGTGGCGACGACGTCGGCCAGCTCGTCGAGCCACCGCCGCGCCATCAACAACGACCGCGGCCGATGCCCGGCGGCCAGCGCCCGGCGGATCACCTTCTCCGATTCGGCGATGTAAAGCCCGTGTTCGGGTTCGAACCGGCGGCGCAGCGCGACATCGGTCAGGCCGACGTAGTCCGACAAGCGCGGGTCGGTGAGGTCGTCGACGACCGTGATGCCGACCGCGAGCGGCTCGGTCATGCGAACCAGATCATCTTCACCACGGCGATCAACCCGACGACGATGATGACGCTCCGCAGCGCCGCCGGCGGGATGCGCCGCCCGATCCGCGAGCCGACGATGCCACCGAGGAAGGCGCCGGCTCCGACGAGCGCGGCGGCCAGCCAGTTGATCTTGTCGAACGCGAAGACGACGAAGATGAGCGCCGCGACGAAGTTGACGATCGTGACGAGCACATTCTTGAAACCGTTGAGCCGCTGCAGGTTCTCGGTGGTCAGCGCCGAGAAGATCCCCATCATCAAGATGCCCTGCGCGGCGCCGAAATAGCCGCCGTACACCCCGGACAGGAAGACCCCGACGAGCAAGACGATTCCACGCCAACCCGATTCGCCGGACTCCGAGGGGCTCTCCTGGTCCGTCACCGGACCGGAGGCGACCGGCGCCCGTCGGGCGGCCAGCGCGCGCTGCATACGAGGCCCGAAGACGACGAGGATCAGGGCGACGATGATCAGGACCGGAACGATCGCCTTGAACGCCGATTCGGGCAGTTTCAGCAGAAGTAGCGATCCGGTCAGGCCACCGATCAGCGACAACGGCATGAACCGGCGCAGCGTCCGGGACCGTCCGGTCAGCTCGTGCCGATAGCCCCAACTGCCGCTGATCCCGCCGGCGACCAGGCCGATGTTGTTCGACACATTGGCCACCACGGGCGGCAGGTTGAAGAACAACAGCGTCGGGAAGGTGATGAGGGTCCCCGAACCGACGATCGTGTTGATCGTCCCCGCGCCCAAGCCGGCGACGAGGATGGCCACGGCCTCCCAGAAACTCACCCAGGAAGGATAGCGACTACGCCCCGTCGATCCGCTGCGGCGGTCCGGCCGGGGGCGCCATCGGCGACGGCGCGCCGGACGCCTCGGGTGCCTGCGGCACAGCCACGTCGGCGACCGGGACCTGCTGCGTCTCGTCCGCCCCCGACCCGGTCATCGCCGGTCGGGCGGCTGCTCGCCGCGTGGTGTGTTCGGTGGATTCGGCACTCGCCTGCGCGGCCTGACCACGGGCCTCCGCAAGCGCCTTGGCCGGGTCCTCCAAGGTCGTGTCCTCGAAGGCGTTGACCAGACCGTCCTCGGGCTGCCAGGCATCCTCGTCGTCCATCGGCGGCAGCTTGTCGCCGCCCAGTGCCCCGGAGATCCCCCGTAGTGCGTCGGTGACCTCGCTCGGGATGATCCACATCTTGTTGGAGTCTCCACGGGCCAGTTGCGGAAGCACCTGGAGGTACTGGTATGCCAGCAGTCGCTGGGTCGGCTTGCCTCGGTGGATCGCGTCGAACACCTGCTGGATCGCGCGCGCCTGGCCCTGGGCCTCCAGGATCCGAGCCTGCGCCGAACCCTCGGCGCGCAGGATCTGGCTCTGCTTCTCGCCTTCGGCCGTCAAGATCGCGGACTGCTTGACACCCTCGGCGGTGAGGATCGCGGCCCGCCGGTCACGCTCGGCCCGCATCTGCTTCTCCATCGAGTCCTGCACCGAGTGCGGCGGGTCGATCGCCTTAAGTTCGACCCGGTTCACCCGAATCCCCCACTTGCCGGTGGCCTCGTCGAGGACGCCGCGCAGTTGGGCGTTGATCTGGTCGCGGCTGGTCAGCGTCTCCTCCAGATCCAGCGAGCCGATGACGTTACGCAGCGTGGTCACGGTCAGCTGCTCGATGCCCTGGATGAAGTTGGCGATCTCGTAGACCGCGGATTTGGCGTCGATGACCGAGTAGTAGATGACGGTGTCGATGGAGACGACGAGGTTGTCGCTGGTGATAACCGGCTGCGGCGGGAAGGACACGACCTGTTCACGAAGGTCGATATTGGCGCGCACCTTGTCGATGAACGGGACCAGCAGGTGCATCCCGTCGTCGAGGGTGCGCGAGTAGCTGCCGAGCCGCTCGATGATCTGCGCGGTCTGTTGCGGGACGATGCGGATCGTGCGGAAGAGCACGACGGCGGCGAAGACCAGAAGTGCGAGGACGACGATGAGGAACGGATCTGGCATGTGAAACGACCTTCTCCCTAAGGACGACGGTGCCGCGGAGTGCGGTGGTGACGACGGTGTGCAGGTATGCCGACGGAGGGTTGGTATGCCGGTGCCCGGCTTGGACTGAGAGTCAGCTCGGATCCACCCGTTCGGCCGCGCTGACGACGGCGGTGGCGCCGTCGATCCGAACGACGCGGACCGGCGCCCCGACCGGGTACTCACGGTCGTCGGCGCTGCGGGCCGACCAGGTTTCGCCGTGCAGTTTCACCCGGCCACCTTGGGCGTCGACGACCTCCAGCACCTCGGCCGGACGCCCGAGCAGTGCCGGGGCCCCGATGTCGCCGGCCCGCACCGGACGGAACCGGCGGCGCAGAAAGGGGCGGGCGAAGACCAGCAGGGCGACACCGACGACGGAGGCGACGGTCGCCGAGACGGCGAAGCCCGCCCCGAAGAAGGATGCGCCCGCTCCGGCGAGGGCGCCCCCGGCGAGCATCAAGAAGGTGAAGTCCGCGGTCGCGGCCTCCACGGCGGTCAGGCCGATACTCCCGGCAAGCCATGCGAGCCACGCAGCGCCGCCCATGGTTCCTCCCTCTCGGGTCCCGCCAGGCGAAACCCTGTCAACTATCGGACGATCGGGGCGGACTCGTGGTTCCGGACGGCCCCGACCGCTACTCAGTCCGCGGCTCTGGCATACCAGCGCCCTTGAGCATGCTCGACCTTCAACGGTAGCCCGAACGTCGCGCTGAGGTTGCCATCGGTCAAGGTGGTCGCGATCGGTCCGGCGGCCACGACCCGCCCGCCGCGCAGCAACAGGACGTCGGTGAAGCCAGGTGGGATCTCCTCGACGTGATGGGTCACCAGCACCAGGGCGGGGGCGGTGTCGTCTTCGGCGATCGCGGCCAGGCGTCGCACGAGATCCTCGCGGCCGCCGAGGTCGAGTCCGGCGGCCGGTTCGTCGAGCAGCAGCAGTTCGGGATCGGTCATCAGGGCGCGGGCGATCAACACCCGCTTGCGCTCCCCCTCGCTGAGGGTTCCGAACCGACGGTTGACGAACTGGTCGACGCCCAGCTGCCGCAGCAGTGCCAGGGCTCGGGCGTAGTCCTGGGCGTCGTACTTCTCGCGCCAGCGGCCGACGATGCCGTACGACGCGGTCACCACGACATTGCCGACGATCTCGCCTCCGGGAATCGTGTCGGCGACGGCGGCGCTGGACAAGCCGATCCGCGGCCGCAACTCGAAGACGTCGACCCGCCCCAGACGCTCACCGAGAACCTCGGCGACTCCGCTGCTGGGATGCATCCGGGTGGACGCGATCTGCAACAAGGTGGTCTTGCCGGCACCGTTGGGCCCCAGAATGACCCATCGCTCGCCCTCGTCGACGTCCCAGGTGACCGCATCGAGCAACACATTGCCGGTGCGGACGATGCTGACGTCAGTCAGCCCGAGGACATCACCCATGTCCTTCACCATAGACGACCGGCGTCGGCCCACCCCTGAGGCGCCGCCGGTCGCGGGGCGGCCGACCGGCGGGGCTGAACTGCCGCCGACCTTGGTCTGACGATGTCCGTATGCCAGAATCCCGGCGATGTCTTCCGTGTCGGTCAGCGTCGGCTCCGCCGTGGCTCTCACCCAGTCCTTCGTGCGGGGCGAGGATCCCGTGGCCGCGCTGGTCGACATCGCGCGCCGGGGCGGGTCCGCCGATCAGGTGCGCCTGCCGATCGAACGGCTGAAGAGCTGGCAGGCCGCCGGGGCCGCCCTGGTCCTGCTGGACCTGCCACGACCGGGCCGACTGGGTCTGGCCTCGACCCTGCCGTCCTCCTCACGCGACGCCGCCCTGGCCGCCGGCGAGGTGCTGATCGTCGCCGACGGCAGCGGCGCCCTGATCCCGGGCCGGGAGACCTACGGACCGATCGGCGACCGCGGGACGAGCCTCACGTGGCACCACGTGTCCGCCGCCCCCGTCCCGGAGTACCGGTATCGCCTGCTGGACCGGCGGCAGGTCGAGCAGGAGTTGATCGAGGCCGTCCAGCTCGCGTCCCGCTCCCTGACGGGGCTGCGGCGGGGCTGGGGAACGAGCGGTTCGGCTGCCGGGCCACGCACGGTGGCACTGCCCCACGGCATACCGGCTGCTTTGCAGGACCTGATCGGACGGGCCGCGGCGCTGGCGAGCATGGCCCTCGACGGGCTGGCCGAACAGGAGTTGTCGAGTTCGGTGGACCTGCATGCGGCGACTCGGCGCGGCGCGGCCCTGCGAGCCCTGGCGAGCGCGGCGACCGCCGCTCTTGTCGACGCGACGAACCTGGCGGCGCTCGCGGTGGCCGACTCCGGCGGCTGAGCGAGGCTGCCTGCCACGGGCTACAGTGGCGACGACTCGACACGACGGCGAAGAAGGGTCGGTTCGTGATGGCAGACGCCCAGCTCGGCGTGGCGAAGATCGGTGTGACGAAGATCGGCATGACGAGAATCGGCATGGGGATCGATATCGGCGGCTCGGGGATCAAGGGAGCGCCGGTCGATCTCGAAACGGGACAGCTGACCCGGGATCGGATCAAGATCGCGACACCGTCCCCGTCCACCCCCGAGGCGGTCGCGGAGGTCGTCCGGCTCGTCGCCGACGGATTCGACGAACTGCCCCCCTCGGCGCCGGTCGGCGTGACGATCCCCGGCGTGGTCCAGCACGGCGTGGTGCGGACAGCGGCGAATATCGACAAGCAGTGGATCGGTTTCGACGCGCAGTCGTTGTTCACCACCGCCATCGGGCGGCCGTGCTTCCTGGTCAACGACGCCGACGCCGCCGGAGTGGCCGAGGCCAGGTTCGGCGCGGCCGAGGGACAGCGCGGCCTGGTCGTCGTCACCACGTTGGGGACCGGCATCGGAACAGCGTTGATCTACAACGGCTCCCTCATTCCCAACGCCGAACTCGGCCACATCGAGGTCGACGGTTTCGACGCCGAGACCAAGGCCGCCGCCAGCGCGCGAGAACGCGAGGGGTTGACCTACCCCCAATGGGCCAAGCGGCTGCAGCGCTACTTCACCGCGCTGGAGGATCTGCTCTGGCCCGACCTGTTCGTCGTCGGCGGCGGCGTCTCTCGCAAGTCCGAGAAATTCCTGCCGTTGCTGAAGCTGCGCACGCCGATCGTGCCGGCCGCGACGCGCAACGGCGCCGGCATCGCCGGCGCCGCCGTGCTGGCGGCCGAGCCCACCACCGCGCCCTGGTGAGCCGGCCCCCGTCGGATCAACCCAGAACGGTGCGGTAGACCCCGAGCGTCTTGTCGCCGATGCTCGTCCAGGAGAAGGAGTCCACGGCGCGCTGCCGGCCGGCCAGCCCGAACCGCCGCGCCCGCGCCGGATCCGAGACGGCTTCGGTGAGGGCCCGGGCGAGATCGTCGACGAACTTGTCGGGGTCGACGGGCGTGCCGGTGCCGTCTTGAACCTGCTCGATCGGGACGAGCCAACCGGTCTCCCCGTCGACGACGACCTCGGGGATCCCGCCGGTCGCCGTTGCCACGACGGCCAGCTCACAAGCCATCGCTTCGAGGTTGACGATGCCGAGCGGCTCGTAGACGCTCGGGCAGGCGAACACCGTCGCCGACGAGAGCAACGCGATGACCTCGGCCCGAGGCAGCATCTCGGCGATCCAGTGCACGCCCGAACCGCGTTGGGCGCGTAGCTCGTTCATCAGGCCCTCCACCTCGGCCATGATCTCCGGGGTGTCCGGGGCCCCGGCGCACAAGATGAGCTGGACGTCCGGCGGGAGTTGCGCACAGGCCCGCAGCAGGTACGGCAACCCCTTCTGCCGGGTGATCCGGCCCACGAAGATGACCGACGGCTTGTCCGGGTCGACGCCGTGCTTGGCGACCACGGCCTTCGCCTCGTCGCTGCGATTCGCCTGCCACAGTTGCGAATCGATGCCGTTGTGGACGATGAAGACCTTCGCCGGGTCGAGGGAGGGGTAGCTGCGCAGGATGTCCTCCCGCATACCCCCGCTCACCGCGATGACACCGGCCGCTCCCTCGTATGCCGTCTTCTCGACGAACGAACTCAGTCGGTAGCCGCCGCCGAGCTGCTCGGCCTTCCAGGGCCGCATGGGTTCCAGGCTGTGGGCGCTCACCACGTGCGGGACGCCGTTGAGCAGGCCGGCGACGTGACCGGCGAAATTGGCATACCAGGTATGGGAATGCACGAGATCGGTGCCGGTGCATCCGGCGGCGATGGCCAGATCGACACCCATCGTCTGCAGCGCCGCGTTGGCGTCCGCCAACTCGGGCAGGTCCGGGTATGCCGTCGTGCCGGGTTCGTCTCGGGGCGCGCCGAAGCACCGCACCTGAACGTCGATGTCACCTCGAGCGCGCAGCGCTCGGGTGAGTTCGGCGACGTGAACTCCGGCGCCGCCATAGATGGCCGGGGGATATTCCTTGGAGATGATGTCGACTCGCACGCTCCTGAGATTAGTCCTCCGGTCCACTCCCATGACAGGGCCGCGCTCACTAGGGTTGGTGTCATGAGCAGGCGTAGAAGCGGAAGCTCCCCCAAAGTGTTGGCAATCGTTCTGGCAGGCGGGGAAGGGAAGCGGCTGATGCCGCTGACCGCCGACCGAGCCAAGCCCGCGGTGCCGTTCGGTGGCATCTATCGGCTCATCGATTTCGCCTTGAGCAATGTCGTCAACTCGGGCTACCTCCGGGTCGTCGTCCTCACGCAGTACAAGTCCCACAGCCTCGACGCCCACGTGACCAAGACATGGCGGATGTCCACCATGCTCGGCAACTACGTCGCCACCGTCCCGGCCCAGCAGCGCGTGGACAAGAACTGGTACCTCGGCAGCGCGGACGCCATCTTCCAGAGCCTGAACCTCGTGCACGACGAGAAGCCCGACATCATCGTCGTCGTCGGCGCGGACCACGTGTACCGGATGGACTTCTCCCAGATGGTGGACCAGCACATCGAGAGCGGGGCTGCCTGCACGGTGGCGGCGATCCGTCAACCGATTAGTCTCGCAGACCAATTCGGCGTCATCGAGGTGTCCGACGCCGACCCGACCAAGATCGGGGCGTTCCGGGAGAAGCCGACCGACGCCAAGGGTCTGCCCGACGCGCCGCACGAGGTCCTGGCCTCCATGGGCAACTACGTGTTCACGGCGGACGCCCTGATGGAGTCCGTCATCGCCGACCACGATCTCGAGGACAGCAAGCACGACATGGGCGGCAATATCGTCCCCGACTTCGTCTCCATCGGCGACGGCTACGTCTACGACTTCAAGAACAACGACGTCCCCGGGGCCACCGATCGCGACCGTGGCTACTGGCGCGACGTGGGGACGATGGATTCGTACTTCGAGGCGCACATGGATCTGGTCTCGGTCCACCCGGTGTTCAACCTCTACAACTCCGACTGGCCGATCTACACCGACTACGGGCCGCAGCCTCCGGCGAAGTTCGTCCACGGCGTCGGCGACCGCATCGGTGAGGCACTGAACTCGTGCGTCTCCCCCGGTGTCGTCGTCTCCGGCGGGCAGGTCACCGGTTCCGTGCTGAGTCCCCGGGTCCGCGTCAACTCGTATGCCAACGTGATGGACTGCGTGTTGCTCGACAACGTCCGGATCGGCCGCCACGCCCAGGTACGCCGGACCATCGTCGACAAGAACGTCGAGATCCCGGAGGGCTGCCAGATCGGATTCGACGAGGAATTCGACCGCTCCCGGGGCATCGACGTCACCGAGGGCGGGATCCGCGTGATCGGCAAGGATCAGGTCATTCCCGGCTGACCCGAGTCCGCGAACACCCGCAGAACCAACCCGATGGGGGTCTGACCGCCGGTCAGGCCCCTATCGCGTGGTAGCCGCCGTCGACGTGCACGATCTCCCCGGTCGTCGCGGGGAACCAGTCTGAGAGCAGCGCGACACAGGCTCGCGCCGCGGCGTCGGCGCTGGAGACGTCCCAGCCGAGGGGGGCCCGGGCGTTCCAGTTCTCCTCGAACACCTCGAAACCCGGGATCGACTTCGCCGCGGTCGTGCGAATCGGCCCGGCCGCCACCAGGTTGCAGCGAATCCCCTTGGGCCCCAGGTCTCGTGCCAGGTAACGGTTGGTCGACTCGAAGGCCGCCTTGGCGACCCCCATCCAGTCGTAGACCGGCCAGGCCAGGGTCGCATCGAAGGTCAGGCCGACGATCGCCCCACCCGGCGACATGGCTGGGAGGGCCGCGGCGGCCAGCGCCTTGAGCGAATAGGCCGAGGTATGCAGGGCGGTGGCCACGTCGTCCCAGGTGGCGTCGAGGAAGGTGAACGCCCCGGGAGGCGCGAACCCGATCGAGTGCAGGACCCCGTCGACGCCGCCCAGGTGCTCGCCGATCCGCTCGGCCAGGGTGTCCAGGTGGTCCCCGTCGGTGACATCCAGCTCGATCACGTCCGCCGGCACCGGCAGACGCCGCGCGATGGTGGAGGTGATCTTCATCGCCCGCCCGAAGCTGGTCAACAGGACCTGCGCCCCTTCCTGCTGGGCGATCCGCGCGACCTGGAACGCGATCGAGGTGTCGATGAGGACGCCGGTGACGAGCAGCTTCTTGCCCTCGAGAATGCCCATTCTTCTTCTTCCGTCGTTTCGTTCGTCGGTTTCGTTCGTCGGTTTCGT
>JBDIAR010000009.1:0-33604 GCA_039812545.1 Dermatophilaceae bacterium
GCGCTGCGCCCGTGCAGTCCGAAGGCGTCCCGGTCGCCGCGCACGTGGCGCACCGACCGGTCCGGGCCGACGCGCCCGAGCGCATTGCCGCGCGGCGAGTGCAGGACGACGCCGGTGTGGCACGGCAGTCCCTGCGCCTCGGGCGCGTCGACGAACCCGTGCTCGTAGAGGTCGTTGACCGTTTCGGCGGACACGTCGAGTTCGACGATGCCGGTCCAGCCGGTGTCCACGGCCATCTCCGCGCGGTACTCCTGCGCCTCCAGACCCACGGCGGACGCCTTGACCCGCATCGGCAGGTCCTTGGACACCACGACGACCTCGCGACCCTCGACGGCGAGGTTCTTGGCGACGGCCAGGATGCGAGAGTCGTTGTCCCCCAACCGGAAACCGGCCGGCAGGACGCCCGGGTCGGCGTGGTTGAGTTCGACCCGGATGGTCCCGCCGGCTTCCCCGACCGGCAGCGCGTGGTCGAGCCGACCCTCGCGGACCCGCAGATCGTCCAACAACCGCAGCGCCGTTCGAGCGAAATAGCCGAGCTCGGGGTGGTGGCGTTTGGCCTCCAGTTCGGTGATGACCACGAGCGGCAGGACCACCTCGTGTTCGTCGAAGCGGAACATCGACTTGGGGTCCGAGAGCAGGACCGAGGTGTCGAGGACGTACGTCAGGCGCTGCCCATCGGTCATCCGAGAAAGCCTCTCCGGCCGGGCGCCGTGCCCGTCGCCTATCGGCACGGTATGCCGTGCCGGCTCGCGCCCGGCGCGCGACGCGCCGTGTTCACCAACTGGTCGGATTCGGCATCGCCGACCGGCGAACCGGGTCGATCGGTCAGTACGTCGCCCCCGTCGGGTCGACCTCGCGCACCCAGGCCAGCACCCCGCCGGTCAGGTTCCGGACGCCGCCGGGTCCGTGGTCGGCGTCGACGCCGCGTTCGGTCAGGTATGCCAGAGCTTGCGCCGAGCGCGCCCCGGACTTGCAGTACACGACGAGGGGGCCGGCCGGCAGCGACGCCCCCGCGAGCAGTTCCGCCAGCGGCACCGACACCGAACCCGGAATGGACACGATCGCCCGCTCCCACGGCTCTCGGACGTCGACCACCGTCACGGCACCGCCTGCCAGCAGCTGCGCGAGTTCGACCGGCCCGACCTCGCCCGGGAGGGCCGCCTCGCAGACCTCCTCGGCAACCTCGACCAGCTCGGTCACCGGCATACGGCTCGGATCGGCCCGTACGGGAATCTCCCCCCAACTGGCCTCCAGCGCGTCGTAGACGAGCAACCGGCCGACCAGGCTGCGCCCGACACCGGTCACCAGTTTGACCACCTCGGTACCCATCGCCGCACCGATCGAGGCGCACAGCACCCCGAAGACCCCCGCCTCCGCGCACGACGGCACCAGGGCCGGATCCAACGGCGTCGGGAACAGGTCGCGATAGGTCGGCCCCCGCCCCGCCCAGAACACCGTCACCTGGCCGTCGAAACGCAGGATCGATCCCCACACGCACGGCTTGCGGAGGATTTCGCAGGCGTCCGAGGCGAGATAGCGCGTCGCGAAATTGTCCGTCCCGTCGACGATCACGTCGTATGCCGCGAACAGTTCCAGAGCGTTGCCGGCGCCCAGCCGGACCGGGTGCCGCTCGACGACGACCGCCGGATCGAGCCGGGCGATGGCATCGGCGGCGGAGTCCACCTTGAGGCGGCCGATATCGGCGACGCCGTGGATGACCTGCCGGTGCAGATTGGACTCCTCGACCCGGTCGTCGTCGACGATGCCGATCGTTCCGACCCCCGCGGCGGCGAGATACGCCAACACCGGCGATCCGAGGCCACCGGCTCCGAGGACGAGCACACTGGCGGCGGCCAAGCCGGCCTGTCCCTCGACCCCGACCCCGGGCAGGATCACCTGTCGGCTGTACCGGCGCAGCCGCTGCGGCGACAGCGCACCCTCATCCGTCATCGCCGCTCCCGATCCTCACTCCCGATCCTCACACCCGATCCTCACAGCCGATCCTCACACCCCGAAGCGGCGCTGCCGACCGGCATACGCGCGCAGGGCCCGCAGGAAGTCGACCTTGCGGAAGTCGGGCCAGTACGCCTCGCAGAAGTAGAACTCGCTCTTGGCGCTCTGCCACAACAGGAAGCCGCCGAGCCGTTGCTCGCCCGAGGTCCGGATCACCAAGTCCGGATCGGGCTGGCCACGGGTGTAAAGGTGTTCGCCGATGTCGTCGGCGGTGATCTCGTGCGCGATCTGGTCGAGGGTCTCCCCGCGGGCCGCGCGTTCGAGCAGCAGGTCCCGTACGGCGTCGGCGATCTCGCGCCGGCCACCGTAGGGCGCGGCGATGTTGACCGTCATCCCGGCCACCCGCTCGGTCCGGGCGACCGCGGCCCGGATGCCGTCGGCGGCCTCGGCGGGCAGCAGGTCGATGGCCCCGACCGCGTTGAGCCGCCACCGGCCGGTGTCGGCCAGGTCGCTGACCGCGGTTTCGATGATCTTCAGCAGCGGCGCGAGTTCGACCGGGTCGCGGTGCAGGTTGTCGGTCGACAGTAGCCACAGCGTCACGTACTCGACCCCGGCCTCCTCGCACCAGATCAGGAGGTCCTGGATCTTGTCGGCACCGGCCTGATGGCCGTGCGCCGTTCCCTCCCCGCGCAGTTTGGCCCAGCGGCGGTTGCCGTCGAGCATGACGGCCACGTGCCGGGGGCGGGCGTCGCGCGCGAGGTCGTGGGCCAGCCGGCGTTCGTACACCCCGTAGACGAGGTCACGCAGCATGCTTGGGATCCCTCCTGACGGAGCGCGGCGGGCGAGTGCAACTCTGGCGGCCACGGCCGGGGAGACCGGCGCGCGATGCGCAGGCCCAAGGTATCGCGGAGTGGGTCGCAACGCGCTCTTCGCCGAGAGTTCATCCTCCGAGGGACTCACAACCTACGCGACCGTAGGTTATTCTTGGAGCCATGAGCAGGTATGCCGAGGCGCTGGCCATCGGTCCGGTCAAGCCGGCGATGCGCGGCTGGCTTCATGCCGCGATGTTCCCGATCGTCCTGGTCGCCGGCGCCGTCCTCGTGGCTCTGGCCCACCCGGGCGTCCCCCGGATGGCCGCCGTGGTGTTCGTCGCCAGCGCCGCGATCCTGTTCGGCACGTCGGCGGTGTTCCACCGCGGTCACTGGGGCCCGCGGGCCTACACCTTCCTTCGGCGGCTCGACCACTCGAATATCTTCGTCATCATCGCCGGCAGTTACACGCCGTTCGCGTTGTGTCTGCTCCCCTCCGCTCAGGCCAAGGTGCTGCTGACCGTGGTCTGGTCCGGAGCCGCGGCCGGAGTGATCTTCAAACTGGCCTGGCTGCATGCCCCGCGCTGGGTGAGCACCCCGATCTATGTCGCGCTCGGCTGGGTGGCGGTCTTCTACATCCGTCCGATGATCGACATCGGCGGCCCTCTCGTGGTCTCCCTGATCGCCGCCGGGGGCCTGCTCTACACCGCCGGCGCGGTGGTGTACGGCCTCAAGCGACCGAATCCGAGCCCGCGCTGGTTCGGGTTCCACGAGGTCTTCCACGCCCTGACGGTGCTCGCCTTCGCCGCCCACTTCGCGGCCGCGATCCTGGTGATCGGCGCGCCCGCGCCCGCCTGAGCCCTCGGCAGAGGCGGGCGCGGACGCGGAACGCCATCAAGTCAACGACCCGGCCAGTCCCCCGGTGCGTAAGACCATCCGAGGAATCCGCTCGGGAATCCCATGACCTGGACCGTGGTGTGGTTGCCGTAGGTCGTCAAGACCCCGCCGCTGACGAAGGTTCCGTCGCCACGGGAGATCATCACGTGTCCGTAGCCCTGATCCCAGGCCGGGTTGCTGGAGAACACGAGGGCTCCCACCGGTATGCCGGTCGTCGAGGTTCTGATCGCCCCGGCATTCCGCAGGGCCGCGTAGGCCGAGATGGCCGAGGGGTAACGGTTGCTGGTGCCGTAGGCATTCTCGACGAAGCGTTCGCAGAGACCGGCATACGACATGGACCCGATCATGGAGTTGGCCCACGCGAGCGCACGAGACTCGCGCGACGCGGTCGTACACGGTGCGGTGACCGGATCATTCGAGCCGGTGTTGATGTCGACGTCGGCGACATAGCCGCCGTCGGTCGTCCGGTACCAGAGGTTGTCCCAGCCGCCCGGAATCCACGGGCTGTAGTAGCCCTTGACGGACTGCCCGCGCTCGTAGCACGCCAGCGCGACACCCGTCCCTCGGCCGTACCAGCCGTACTGGGTGGTGTTCAGTGTCGGGCCGGCCATCCGCTGCGTCGTCGCCATCACCGTTGCCACCGGAGCGGCCTGTGCGGACTGCGCGCCGATACCGACACCGGTCCCGCCTGAGGGGTCAGGCCGTCGTCGACGAGTTCGGCGTGCCCTCGGCGGCCTCGCGGGCCAACTCCTCCTCGCGCTCGGCGAACCGGATCTTGCGCAGGTGCTTGTTCAGGCTGCGGCTGATGATCCAGACCGCGATCGCGAGGCAGAAGAACACCAGAAAGGCCAGGAAGCCGTAGTTGCTCTTGCTCGCCACCACGTCCGGGTTGTCGGCGTCGACGAAGAACCGATGACCGTGCAGGTGGGCCAGATTCGCGCCGAGCCGATCGAATACCGTTGTCATGTCGTCACCTTCTGCTCTTCTGATCGACCTTCTGGTCTGATCGCCGGTGTCTGATCGATGCGTCCGTCGTACTGGATCGGCCGGTCCGCGACCGCCCCGAGAACCTCGCCGATCGCGTCGGCGTCGGCGCTGGAGGCGAATCCCGCAAACAGGTCGTCCTCGCCCTCGGCGATGGGGACGTAACTCACCGCGGCCTCGTAGTCCTCGCTCGGCCACATCTGCTTCTGCAGTTCCAGCGGGACGAGGAACCATCGCCCGTCCGGGTCGATCTGGGTGGCGTGGGCCAGCAGGGCCGCATCGCGCACCTCGAAATAGTCGGCGCAGGGCACCCTCGTGGTGATGGTGCGCTCCGGCCGATCCCCCCACCCGGCGACCCATTCGGCATACGGGCTGTCCAGGCCCGCGGCCAGCATGGCCTCGTGCAGCGCCATCACCCGGGCCCGGCTGAACGTCTGGTGGTAGTACGTCTTCGGGATGCGCCAGGGTGGCCCGGCGTGCGGGTATGCCGTGGGGTCGGCCGCCGCTTCGAGGGCCGCCATCGACACGACGTGGGTGTTGACGTGGTCCGGGTGCGGGTAACCCCCGAGTTCGTCGTAGGTCGTCATGACGTGCGGCCGGAATTCGCGGATCACCCGTACCAGCGCCTCGGTGGTCACCTCGATCGGTTCGAGCGCGAAACAGCCGTCCGGCAGGGGCGGCAACGGATCCCCCTCGGGGAATCCCGAATCGACGAACCCGAGCCAGGTGTGCTCGATGCCCAGCACCGCCGCGGCCTGGGCCATCTCGTCCCGACGCACCTGGGCCAGGTCGCGCAGAATGTGAGGATCATCACGCAGCTTGTCGTTGAGGACGTCGCCGCGCTCCCCGCCGGTGCACGACACGACCCTGACCCGATGCCCGGCACGGGTGTATTTGGCCGTGGTCGCCGCACCCTTGCTCGACTCGTCGTCGGGATGGGCATGCACTGCCAATAGCCGGTACTGCTCGCCCACGCACTCGCCTTTCCACATGCGGTATGCCGTTCGGTACTCTCAACAGATCATGTCATCTCTCCCGACAACAGCTGCGGATGCGGACCCGGACGGGGTCGGCATCGAACCCGAGCGCACCGGCCAGCGCAAGTGGTGGATCATCGGCATCACCGGGTGTCTGCTGGCCACCGCCGTCGTCATCTGGTTCGGGCTGTCCGCGACTCTGGGCAAGGTCAGTTGGACGACCGTCGGGTACAAGGTCGTCGACGCCAAGACCGTCGAGCTGACCTTCGACGTGGACCGTCCGGTGGGGTCGGCCGCCATCTGCACGGTCCGCGCCCTGGCCGCCGACTTCGCCACAGTCGGGTCGGTCGACGTCCCCATTCCGGTGTCGACCGAACGGGTCACGGTCAACCACGCGACCATCCGGACCACGTCGCTGGCGGTCACCGGGGTCGTCCAGTTCTGCCGCAAGGCGTGACGGCTGGTAGACTTTTCGCTTACGTTCTTCGGCCCCGGCGGCATACGCACATCAACCGCGCATGCTGTCCGCGGGCCGTTTCGTCAGGATCGGCGGCGACGACAAAGGGGTGCCACCGACCGCGACGACCGGGCAACCGACTGACGGCCCGGCATACGACATCACGTTCGAAGCGGTGACCCGCGCCGGACGCGACGAGTAGGCCGGCCGGGTCGCTATTCACAAGGAGGATCCACGTGACCGACACCGCGGCCAGTTACCTGACCCAGGAGGCCTACGACCGGCTGCGCGCCGAGCTCGACCGGCTGTCCACCACGGGGCGCGCGGACATCGCCGCCAAGATCGAGGAGGCCCGGGAAGAGGGCGACCTGAAGGAGAACGGCGGTTACCACGCGGCCCGCGAGGAGCAGGGCAAGATGGAGGCCCGGATCCGCCAGCTCCAGCAGCTTTTGGACAACTCGGTGATCGGCGAGCCGCCGCCGGACGACGGCATCGTCGAGCCCGGCATGCTCGTCACCGTCGAGATGCCCGCGGGCGAGCAGCAATTCCTCCTCGGCAATCGCGAAATCGCGGACGGCTCCGGCCTGCAGGTGTTCAGCGAGAAGTCGCCGCTCGGGGCCGCCATCAACGGCCATCGCGAGGGCGAAACCGTGAGCTACGTCGCCCCCAACGGCAAGACGATCACGGTCACGATCCGCAAGGCGACGCCGTACGAGAGCTGAGTCGCCACCTCGTCGCGCGATCAGCCGGTCACCGGCGCGCGGTCGAGCATCTCGAGGGCCTGCCCGGCCAGCCGTCGGGCCAGGCCCTCGTCGTGTTCGAGGAGGAGTCCCGCCCCCAGCAGCAGGTATGCCGTGTCGACACCGGTCTGCGGCCCGCGCGGCACGAGCCACCCGGCGCCCTGGTCGGCCAGCGCCGTCGCCACCGCTCGAGCGCCCGCCTGACCGGTATGCCGGAAGACTCCTCCCGAGGCGACGACGACGCCGACGTCCTGCAAGTCGCGCGCGGTCGCCCCCGGAGCCGGGGCGCGGCCGTGTCGACGGATCGCCACCAGCAATGCGGTCGCGGCCAGCCCCGCGTCGGCCTGCGCCTGCTCCGGGGTCGCCGGCAGTAGCCCGGGCTTGCCGTGAACCAGGTCGGCGTGGTCTCGGACGGCCGGATCGACCTCGATGCCGTCCCGGTCGGCGGCCTCGACGACGGATCGGGCGTTCCACCGCACGCCGAGATCGCCTTCCACGGTGCGTGCCGAACGCAGGTCACCGGTCACCTCGGCGGTGCCCGTGACAGACGGATCGGCACCGCTGTGGACCCCGACGACGGAGTACACGTCGGTCGTCGCGCCGCCGACGTCGACCACCAGGACATCGCTGT
Organism: Dermatophilaceae bacterium; assembly: GCA_039812545.1. Lineage (GTDB taxonomy): Bacteria > Actinomycetota > Actinomycetes > Actinomycetales > Dermatophilaceae > JBDIAR01. The sequence goes on from JBDIAR010000009.1 coordinate 7,449, forward strand.
CGGCGGCGTCGGCGAGCAGCTCGACGCCGGTTCGCACCGCGTCCGGGGTGGCGGTTTGGACCAGTCCGGCGAACCGGGGGTCCGCGGACAGCCCCTTGCCGCCGATGACGTGACGGAGGAAGACCTCGCGGATGGCCCGGCGGGCGTCCAACGGCCGCAGTCGACCGATCTGCGGCAGGACGTTTTCGGCGACGATGACCGGCCCCGCGGCGCTCAACAGCTCTCGGGCTTCGACGCGGGCATCGAGGTTGCCGGCCAGGACGACGGGTATGCCGAGCCGGGCGGCCGCGAGCGCCTGCGCGTTGTGCAGGACGACGTCGGCGTTTCCACCGTCGGCACCGCCGACGAGCAGGACGACGTCCGGGGTGGCGGTCGCGAGCGCGCGCGTCGCGTCGCGATCCAGCGGGCCGGCGGCCACGTGGACGACCTTGGCACCTGCCGAGAGTCCCACGAGCCGGCCGGCCTCGGCGGTGACGAGGTCCTCGTAGCCGACGACCGCCAGCCGCAGCCCCCCGCCGGCGCTGCTGCACGCGAGGAACTGCGCATCGTGCGCGTCGAGTCGGTCGGTAAGTTCGTCGACGCCGACCATGACATCCGCGGTCGTCGGCACCTCGGCGAACGCCCGCACCACCGCGTCGTCCGCATCCACAACCAGCCCCTTGGTGAACGTGGAACCGATGTCGATGAGCAGGTACGCGGAAGGCCTACGGGCGGACGGCATACGAGGAGCTTAATGAGTCACGGCAGACGCTTCTGCCACTCCCTCAGGTATCCCTCCACGACGTACCCGAGTTCCACGTTGACAGCGATCATCGGCTCGTTGTCGGCGGCGTTCCAGGTACGCCACTGCCGGATCTGGGGGGCGCGTTCCATGAGTTCGAGGGCGAGCGCGGCCTTGAGGCGCAGGCCCAGTTTGTTGCCCCGGTGTTCGCGCATGACGAGAGTGTCACCCTGGTATGCCAGGTCCGGCGGTTCCGCCGGGAGGTTGACATCGGAGAAGCCGACGAGCCGGCCCGAGGGAAGGTGCCGGGCCACCGCCTCGATGACGCGTCGCCCCTGAGCCACCCGTAACGCGAAGTCCTCGCGGACCCGGTCGGCGTCCCAGTCCTGCTCTTCGAGGAAGAGATGACCCATCGGGATGTCGGTGCTCATCCGGCGTTGCAGGACAGCGCGATCCGCGAGCCAGTCCTCGGGCAGTCCGTCCCAGGCGATCTCGATGGCGTAGTCCCCCGGCGTGCGACCGGCGTGGTCCCGCAGGTCGCGCATCCGGGCCGGGTCGACCGGCAGCTGCAGGCCGCGCCGGATGTCGGTCAGGGCGGGTCGATAACCGTGTCGCCTGGCAAAGCGCTCGGCGGAATCCGTTGCGCCTTCTGGCCATTCGCTTTCGGCGAAGAAGATGGTCCGACCGTCCGTGCGGGCCTGGTCCTCGGCGGTGAGGAGGAGTTCGGCGCCGATCCCGCGACCACGGGCATCGGGGTGGACGGCCAGCCAGATCGTCGCCGAGGAGTGGTTGTCGCGCAGGGTTTCGATGAGTTCGACTGCGCCGCAGACCGATCCGTCATCGGCGACGGCTACCCAGGCGACCCGGCGGGTTGTCGTGAGTTCGTGGAAGGCCCGGATCTCGTTCGCCGACCAGGCACTCCCCCGCGGGCCCCAGATCGCTCGTTGGGCACCGGCATACACCTCGACCGCTCCGAGGAAGAGGTCCTCGTCGGCGGGGTCGAGCGGGTCGATGCGTCGCACCGTTGTCATGCGGTAAACCCTGCCAGACCGGCGCGGCGAACGGCGAGCCGCTACCGCGTGAGCCGCAGCGCGCTGCGCGGGCAGTACCGGACGGCCTCTTGGGTGGCCGGCAGGATGTCGGGGGTGACCGGGTCGGCGACTATCGGGTAGCCCCATTCGTCGAGGGTGACGAGTTCGGGCAGGAGTTCGGCGCACAGACCGGCTCCCTCGCAGGCCGTCCAGTCGACCCGCAGTCGGGTCGTCGGGTTCGCCCTCATCGGACTCCCTCCGAGAATCGGCAATCGCACCGGCCGGCAAGGTGATCGGCGACCGCGCCCGGCAGGGCGAGCAGGGTCGCCACGAGGCGGGCCGTGCCGTCCGGATGGGCGCAGGCGCCGCGACCGGCGACCAGCCCGGCCAACTCCGTGATCCGTCGGGTGGTGTCGGCCCCTTCGGCCAGCCAACTCAGTTCGCGAGCTAGGGTCGGCAGACCGTTGCGGCACGGCCCGCACCGTCCGGCGGACTCCTCCGCCAGGTATGCCGTGATCGACGCCGTATAGCCGACGGGACAGCGACCCGAGACGAGCAGGACGATGCCGGCACCGAGCGCGATTCCGGCAGAATGCAATTCGACCGCATCGACGTGCCGCGCGGTGAGGCTCGCAGCCTCCGTCCATGTCCCGTGGAAGCCACCCATCAGGACCGGACCGGCCAGTTCGTGCGGGCGGAGCACCTCGGCGAACGAGGCGCCCCTGGGCACCTCGATCACGCGCTCCTCGGCCACGGTGAGCAAAACGGTGCCCGGACGTCCCGGGGAGCCGGCGGCGGCATACCGGTCGGCACCGACCAGGGCGGCGGCGGCCAGGTGGGCGAAGGTCTCGGCATTGGACAACAGCGTGGGACGGCTGGCGAGGCCCCGGATCGATTCGGGTTCCCAGGCGGTGACCGGCAGGGCAGGTCGGCCGGCGAGGAGTTCGAGAACCGCACGCGCCTGGCCCGAGACGAACCGCTCCGGCGCCGCGACGAGCTGCCAGCGGATCTTGTCGGTGCGGCGTTCGCGCACGGCGGCGTCGAGTGCGGCCAGGGCCGACGGGCGACCCGCGGAGCCGACGACGTGGATGGTCTTCGCGCCCACCGCCCGGGCGACCAGGAGCGCGCCGTCGAGGACGAGATGCGGGGCCCGGGTCGTCAGCACGGTGTCCTTGGCGCTGGCCGGTTCGCCCTCCGCGGCGTTGACGACCACGACCGGTCGACGGGCCGCGACGACATTGGCGAGCTTGCGATGGAACGGGAAGCCGGCCCCGCCGCGGCCGGTCAGGTCGATCTGCGCGGCCAGGGACACCAGCTCCGCACCCGAGAGCCGCGGCAGCGGCCCCCACCGGTTCCGGTGGACCGCCAGGTCGGGTGCGTCGTCGATTCCGTTGAGCAACAATGGTCCTGGTATGGCCTGAACGCTGCGGGGCGTCGCGATGGTCGCTTCGGTCCCGGGGAGCGGCCCCGCCGCCAAACTCGTCGCGCTCATGTCCAGACTCGATCCGCCCGGGTCCGGCCGGCGCGTAGTCGCAGCCCGATCGCGCCCGTCACGAGCACGAGGCTGCCGGCGGTGACGCCCAGACCCACTGGGCTGCGAGTGTCGCTGCCGATGCCCAGTCCGTGGACCACCGACAGCGCCCACACCGCGTAACTGAGCAGATGCAGGCGGCTCCAGACGACGTCCGGGATGCGGCCGCGCAACAGGCTCGTCACGACGACGATCCCGAGCAGGTCGAAGGCGAGAGTCCCGAGGGACAGGTACAACGGCTTGTAGGTGGCGCCGTAGGGCAGCACGGCCTGCCACCAGTCGATCGGCACATAATCGTCCGCGACGGCGGAGACGATGTGCCCGACGAGGAGCACGACGCTGATCCCGGCGACGGCCCGGTGCAGACCCTGGGTGACGAACCGCGGCCATCGCACCGCGGGGGCGCGCCGTCCGGACAGCACGCCGAGGACGACCGTGAGTGTCATCGTGGCGATCAGCACCAGGCCGGTCGCCCGGTTGACGAACCACAACAGTTGCGAACTCATCTGGACAACTCCCTGACTCGCGGGCTCGTGGTCGGCGGTATTGCGGTGGGCGGGATCGCCACGGGCGAGACCCGTTCGGAAAGGTCATCCGGGAGGCCGTCGAGGGCCGCTTCGGGAACCGCGGTAGTCCACGCAGGGGTGCGCTGCACGAAGCCGTCTGCCGTCACCAGCAGGGCCGCGACGTCCCGGCGAGTCAGCCAGTCGTATGCCGCTGCGCCGAGCACCATGGCGGCGGTGCTGGCCACGTTCGCGGCCACACTCGTCGAGCCGAGCGCGGTCACCGTGACCCACGGCCCCTGCGCCGGCAGCCCGGTGCGCGGGTCGAGGATGTGGTGCCACTGCGAGCCGTGATGGCGCCAGCGTCGGGCGCTCACCGAGGAGGTCGCCAGGCCGCCCGCGCCGATCCGAAGGCTAGTGATCGCCGGACCGTGCCCGACGTCGGCGGGCCGGTGGGCGATCACGACCGGCCAGAGTTCGTCGGTGCCGCGCACCGCGATATCGCCGCCGAGGCTCACGATCAGGGCCGAACCCGTCTCTTGCGCAAGGCATTCGGCCAACAGATCTGCCGCGTATGCCTTTCCGGTCGCCCCGAGGTCGAGGAAGGTGTTGTCCGGGACCGTGAGGATGTGGTCGTCCAGGACGATGTCGCGCCAGTTCGCGGCGCGCCCGGGCAGGCGCGTCGGGGCACCGCGGGACTCGGCACCGGCATACCCGGCGGCGGACAGACGCGCCCCCAAGGTGGGGTCGACGAGTCCGTCCGTCTCGTGGGCGGCTTCGAGCGCCACCCGCAGGGCACCGGCGAAGACCGGGGAGACCTCGTACCGGCCCGGCCGGGAGTTGACGATGCTCAGTTCGCTGTCGGCGCGGAACCGGCTGCACGCCAGGTCGACGGCGTCGAGGATCTCGGTCGCCCGGGTCACGGCGTAGTCGGCCGGCTCGGGCTCGGCCAGTCGGATGTGGACGTAGCTGGCGAACGCGGTGCCGACCACCAGTCCGGGCCAGGTCGGGTCCTCGCGCAGGTCGGCGGGCACGGTCAGGAGCCCGTGCTCGGCGCAGGCGGCGGTGGAGCGGGTCGTGGGGCGGCGGCCCGCGGCGCGGACTTGGTGACCGTCCTGGTGAGCGTCGTCCGGGCCGCGCTGGTGACGACCGCGCGGGTGTTCGTCGACCGGGTGGTCGAGCCCGTGCCGTTGCGGGCCGTGGTCGTGGCTCTCGCGCTCGATGCGCTGCCGCCCGGCGCGGCGGCTCCCGGAGAACTCACGGCCACGACCACTGCCGGGTCGACGACGGTGCGCTGCGGGCGCTGGATCACGACGGGCGCGACGGCGACCACGGGTTGCGCCTCGACGGCGGCCACCGGGCTTTGGCCGGCGAGGGCTCGGGTCTTGGCCGCGCGCCGGTCCTGCTCCACGTGGTCCTGGTGTTGGGCGACCAAAGCGGCGACCGCTCCGGTGCCACCGACGAGGAGGGCAGCCGAGGCGCCCGACGCGACGGCCAGACCCGTCTTGGCCCGGTCTCGACGCCGCGCGCCGCCGCTGCGGTCGGTGCTCTGGTATGTGCTTGCGTGGTCTGTCACGTCGAGGATCATCGACGCGTCGAACACAACGAGGCCTCAGGGGCGCGTTAAGACTGGGTTATGCCGGCCAGGTGGACGCCCGTCGCCGCCGGTGCTCGAGTCGCGCGCTTGACGAACTCTTGACCCGGCGCCGAGGCGGCCTTGACGGACCAGGTCGCATAGTGCCCGATGAGTCGCCCTTCTTCGGCGGCTCACCTCGGGCTCGTGAAGGAGCAGGTCATGGCACTCACCAAGAGTCTCGCCGTCGGGACCGCCGTCGGCACCTTCGGCGCGGTGGTCGCCTTCGCCGCGATCACCGGGAGCCGCACCGACGCGGCGCCGGTGGGCGCGTCGGTGGCGTCGGTTGCGTCGGCGTCCGGCCCTCGCGTGACAGTGAGCACGCCTGCGGCAACCGCGGCGACGGTGTTCGCCGACTGCGTCGCCCCCGCCGTCCTCGAAGGCGGCGCCTGTGTGACGCACGTGCCCGGGCCCATCCGCACGGTGGTGCGGACCGGATCGGTCGTTGCCGTGGGCTCCGGTTCAAGCCAGGCGGGTGAGCGGTCGGCGGCGCCCCGGGCGAAGACCACCACCGCATCTGCCCCGCGCAGGTCCGCACCGGCGCCCGGGCCGACCCGCGCAGCGACTCCCACGATCGCGCACCATGACGACGAACACTCAGACGACCACGGCGACGACCACGGGGACGCTCGCACCGCGGAGCCGCACAAGACCGAGAAACCGCAGACCCCTGAAACGCACGAACCCGAGAGCACCGACTCGGGCCACTGACACACCGGACCACGGGATCAATCGTGGCCGGGAGGCGTTCCGTCCACCGTCGACGGCAATCGGACGCGAGCCCGCAACCCACCGAGTTCGGCTCGCTCCAAACGCAATTCGCCGCCGACCGAGTTCGCCAGCCGGCGCACGATGTCCAGCCCCAGTCCGGTCGAGCCCGCCCCGCTCACGCCGCGACGCACCGAGGTGCCGGTCATCCCCGGTCCGCCGTCCTCGACGTCGATCACAGCCCCGCCGGCGGATCGGGCGACGACGATGCGGACCGGCATACCCTCGAAGGTGTGAGCGAACACGTTGTCCAACAACGTGTCCAGGAGTTCGGCGAGATCGGCGGCGGGCAGGGCGACCGGCACGACCCCGGCGATGTCCACGTCGAACCGGCGGCCTTGGTCTTCGGCCAGCGGCGCCCAGAAGGCCGCACGTGCGACCGCGACCGCGCCGGCGTCGCACCCCACCGGTATGCCGTCTCGTACCCGGCGGCGCGCATCCCGGACCACGGTGTCGATGCTGCGCTGAAGCTGATCGACATGACCGCGAAGGCGTTCTGCGACATCGGAATCCGCCACAAGGTCGGTGTCCAGCCGCAACGCGGTCACCGGCGTCCGCAACCGATGCCCCAGATCGGCGGCCTCCTCGCGACCGACTTCGACGAGTCCGTCGATTCGTTCGGCGAGTTGATTGAGCGCGGCGGCCAATTCCCGGGTTTCCGGCGGTCCGGCGGGACGGGCCCGGGCGCTCACGTCGCCCTCTCGCAGCCGGTGCGCGACGGCCGCGAGATCGGTGACGGGTTCGCTGATCCGGTGGCCGAGCCGCTGGGCGAACCAGACGGCGATCGCCACGAGGGCCAGTCCGAGGGCGCCGATGGTCGTCCACGCCTGGGCGACCCCGGCCCGCAGTTCGTCGGCGGGGACGTGTGCCAGGACGACCGTGGTCCCGCCGGAGGAGGCCACCGGGATGACGATGTCGACGCCGTCCTGCGTCGGCTGACTGAACGCGGACCGCTCCACTGTCGCTTTGCGCACCGAATCACGTTGTGCTGCAGCAGGATCCACGCCTGCCGCCGGACCGTCCGGGAGGACGACCGTGATCTGGGCGCCCTGCTCGACGAGCAACTGCGCCACTTGCCGGGCGGCCTGCGGCGTGGCTGCCGAACCGATGACGACGGCCGCGTTCTGGGCCTGCAGGCGGTAGGCCTCGATCGCCCGATCGGAGGCGATCCCCTGCACCAACAGGCACAGCGGGACGACGAACGCGACGACGACGGCGGAGGTCGCCGCCACGACCAGCCAGGCGATCTGGCGCCGCATTCAGGCCACCGGATCCGGTGGGCTCAGGCGGACCCCGACGCCGCGAACGCTGTGCAGATACACCGGATCGGCGGCGGTCTCACCGAGTTTGCGCCGCAGCCAGGACAGGTGCACGTCGACCGTTCGCTCGGCACCTCCGTATGCCTGTTGCCAGACTTCGGCGAGGATCTCTCGTTTCGTGACGACCTCGTTCTGGCGCCGGACCAGCAGGGTGAGCAGGTCGAATTCCAGGCGGGTCAGGTCGAGGTCGTACTCCCCCAGGCTCGCTCGGCGGGCCGTCGGGTCGATCCGCAGTTCGCCGGCGACGAGGGGCTCCTCCGGCCCCGGCGAACCGGTGCGCCGCAGGACGGCGCGGATCCGAGCGTCCACCTGGTCCACCGTGAACGGCTTGACGACGTAGTCATCCGCGCCGGCGTCCAGGGCCGCCACGACGGACCGGTCGTCGTCCTGCGCCGTCACCACGATCACCGGCGTACTGGTCACCGCGCGCAGCATCGACAACACCGTTCGCCCGTCGACGTCGGGCAGTCCGAGATCGAGGAGCACGATGTCGGGCCTGGTGTCGAGCACGAGTTGCAGACCCGGCATACCGGCAGACGCCGCCGACACCACATGGCCGCGCTCGCGCAGCGCACGGATCACGGATCGGGTGACGTCGGGGTCGTCCTCGACGAGGACCACGTGTGCCACAGTGGCTACCGTACGTCACAGCGGGGGTCGTGGTGGCGCAACCGGGCAGACCGGAGGAGGACGCGATGACGGCGCATCGAGGCGGGCCGGCGCGTTTCGTGGCGCTCTGGCTGCTGGTCGTCGCGGTTTGCGGAGGCGCCAGTTGGTGGGTGATCGAGCGGGTCGGTCGGGAGACCGGCGCGAGCGCCTGGCGCGTCCCGACGACGTCCGCGTCGGGCACGACCGCCGCCGGGACCGCGGCACCCGTGGGTTCCAACACGTCCGCCGCGTCGACGTCGGCGTCGGCGTCGGCAAACCCCGCGCCGAAACCCTCGGTCGTCCCGCCCCCCGACCCCATCACCACGGCGTCCGCGCCGAACCGGCCCAACCCGCCCGCGGTCACGGTCCGCAGTTTCGCCACCCCCGCCGGGACGGTCACGGCGTCGTGCCGGGGTTCGGTGATCGAGTTGCGCTCGGCCGTCCCCCGCGACGGTTACCAGGTGTCCCAACACAGCGAGGACGGTCAACTCGAGGTGAAGTTCCAGGGCGCCGGCGACGAATACGAGGTCCACGTCAGCTGCCGAACCGGCACACCGGTCCGCTCGGACTGAGCCGACGGCACCCACCGTGCCACACTGGAGCGATGTTCAACGTCTTCGGGGGCGGTCCCAAGACCCGCATTCCCACAGCCGCCGACGCGCTGCCCGGTCGCGCCGAGCGCCCGTATGCCGTCGCGCCCCGTCACGTGGTGCTCGACGCGCCGCTCGAGGGGCCGTGGCCGGCGGATGCGCAGGTCCTCCATCTCGCGCTCGGTTGCTTCTGGGGTGCCGAGAAGGTGTTCTGGAATCAGCCCGGCGTCATCGTCACGGCGGTCGGGTATATGGGGGGATTGACGCCGAACCCGACCTACGAGGAGTCGTGCACCGGACTGACCGGGCATACCGAGACCGTGCGGGTGGTGTACGACCCGAAGGCGACCTCGGCCGGCGAGTTGCTGCGGGTGTTCTGGGAGCACCACGACCCGACCCAGGGGATGCGCCAGGGCAACGACGTGGGCTCGTGCTACCGGTCGGCGATCTACTGGACCACCCCGGAACAGGCCGAAGCGGCATACGCGACCCGGGACGCATACCAGAAATCCTTGTTGGACAACGGGTTCGGCGAGATCACGACGGAACTGCGGTCGGCCGATGACGCCGGGCCGTTCTATCTGGCCGAGGACTACCACCAGGGCTACCTGCACAAGAACCCCGGCGGGTACGACTGTCACGTCCGCTCCGGCGTCGCCTGCCCGCTGCCCTGATCCGGCTGCCGCGACGAACAGGAACTGCCTGAGCGCTGCACCCGCGGGCGGTCGCCGAGCAGAGCGACCCCCCTGTCGGATTGTCAGGCGACGGGTTCGAGCAGCCCGGTGTCGACGTCGTAAAGGAAGCCGCCGACGAGCACCGACTCGGGGATCATCGGGTGCGTCCGCACCCGAAGCACGTCCTTGACGATCGAGGCGTACTGGTCGGAGATCGGGTTGAACATCATCCACCGCGCGTCCAGCCCAGCCGCCTGCGTGACGCGATCCTGCATGGCCGCCTCGCTGGAGGAGGCCATCGCACACCGGGTGTGCTGGACGACGAGGATCCGCGACACATTCAGCAGGTGAACGCTGAGGACGAGCGCGGCCAGCATCGACGGCGTGACATGACCACCGGGGTTGCGCAGGATCTTGGCGTCGCCGGGCAACAGCCCGATCATCCCCAGCGGGTCGATGCGCGAGTCCATGCAGGTCACCATCGCGACGCCGGCGTGCGCCACCCCGTCGAACCCCTTGAGGTTGTGGGTCGACGCGAACTCCGCGTTCGCCGCCAGCAGATCGGCGAAGCCTTCGATGACGGCGGGCTCGGGACGCGCGGGCGTGGAGTCGGTCACGTGTCGAGCGTAGCCGCGAGGCGCCGGGTTCGCCCGGCCGCACGTCGTGGCTTGCGGCACACCGCTCAACTCGTGCGCCGGATCGTGCCGTGCGATCGTGCTGCGCGAGTTCGTGGTTTCATCAGCCATGACCGACCGCGCCACCGCCGAGGGCCCGTATGCCGTGCCGTGGCCCCAGGCATACCTCACCTTGGCGGTCGGCGGTCCCGCGGTCGAAGCGGAGCTCGAGGTGAAGCGCTCCCGGTTCCGCTGCCGCCTGGAGCGGGTCGAGGACGAGGCGGCCGCGCGTGCCGTCGTCGAGACCGCGCGGCGGGAGCATTGGGACGCCCGGCACCACTGTTCGGCCTTCGTTCTCGGGCCGCCGCCCACCCCGGTCGAACGCTCCAGCGACGACGGCGAACCCTCCGGGACCGCCGGTGCGCCGATGCTCGAGGTCCTGCGCGGACGGCATACCTCGGATGTGGTCGCCGTGGTCACCCGCTGGTTCGGCGGGGTCCTGCTGGGCACCGGCGGGCTGGCCCGGGCCTACGGCGGCGCGGTGAGCGCCGCCCTGGACGCCGCCTTCGACGCCGGCGCCCTGGTCCGCCGGGAACAGCGCCGGCTGGCTCAGGTGAGCGTGCCGGTGGCCGAGGTCGGGCGGATCGAGTCTGGCCTACGGGCGGGCGGATTCCAGGTGACGCGAACGGCATACCTGGGCCTGACCGCACACGTGGAACTCGCCGTTCGACCAGATCAGGTCGAGGCGCTCACCACGCTGGTAGCCGCCTCGACCGCAGGACGCAGTCGCGCGGCCCTCGCGGACCTTGCCTGGGTGGACGCGGGTTCGCTCTGACGGCGGCTTTGCGCCATGATTGAACTATGTTCAAATCCCGGACCTCGCGGCTGACCGCACGCGACCTCGCGCTCGTCGCCGCCTTCGCCGCCCTCATCTGTGTGCTCAGCCAGGGCGCGATCTACCCGTTCGGGAACACCGTCCCGATCACCCTGCAGTCGCTCGGGGTGATGCTCGCCGGGGCACTGCTCGGCTGGAAGCGCGGGGCGCTGGCCGTCCTCACCTGGCTGGTGCTCGGCGCGGCGGGCCTGCCGGTCTTCGCCGGGGGCACGTCCGGGCTCGCCAAGTTCGTCGGGCCGACCGGGGGGTACCTGTTCGGTTTCCTGGTCGGCGTCGTGGTCATCGGCTGGTTGGTCGAGCGCGCCGCTCCCGGGTACACCCCGGTGCGCGGGTTCTTCGCCAATGTCGCCGGACTCGTCGCGATCTACGCCTGCGGCATCCCGGTGACCGCGATGGTCGTGCACACCAAGACGATCTGGGCCATCGCGCAGAGCACGACGACCTTCCTGCCCGGCGACCTGATCAAGGCCGTGGTCGTGGCCGGGGTCGCCGCCGCGGTGCACCGCGCCATGCCCGAATTGCTCGTCGGGTCGCCGCGCCGGGCGGCCGATCTGCCCGAGCGCATACCCGCTCCCTGACGCCCCCCCACCCACGAACCCCCTTGATCCACGAGAGCGCATGATCCATCTCGAGAACGTCACCCACGCATACGGCGAACGCATCGTCCTGCGCGACGTCTCAGTGGACCTGGTCGAACCGCGGATCGGCGTGATCGGGGCCAACGGCTCCGGCAAATCGACCTTCGCCCGGCTTCTCAACGGCCTCGTGGTCCCCACGCAGGGGCGGGTCGTCGTCGACGGCCTGGACACCGCCGGGCAGGGGGCGGCCGTGCGCCGACGGGTGGGGTTCGTGTTCTCGGACCCGGACGCCCAGATCGTCATGCCGACGGTTCGCGAGGACGTGGAGTTCTCGTTGCGCGGCTCCGGGCTGGACAAGGCGGCGATCGGCGAGCGGGCGAGCACGATCCTCACCCGGTTCGGCCTCGGCGATCACCTCGATCATCCGGCACATCTGCTCTCCAGCGGGCAGAAACAGAACCTCGCGATGGCCGCCGTCCTCGTCCGCGAACCCGAGATCCTGGTCTGCGACGAACCCACCACGCTGCTCGACCTGCGGCATACCGCTCGGGTGGGGGCGCTGTTGCGGACCCTGCCCCAACGGGTCGTCCTGGTGACCCACGACCTCGACCTGGTCGCCGACTGGCCCCGAGTGCTCGTCTTCGAGGACGGACGGATCGTCTGCGACGCGCCGGGCGAGGTCGCGGTGCCGCGGTACCGCGCCCTGATGGCCGAGGTGCCGGCGTGACGGGGCTGGGGGCGGCCGTCGGGGTCGGCGATTCGTGGCTGCACCGGGCCCGGGCGGGCGTCAAACTCGGCGGGCTGGTCGCCTTCTCGGCGATCTGCGTCGCGTTTCGTAGTGTGCCGGTCGTCTGCGCGGCGGCCGTCGTCGTCGCCGTCCTGTATGCCGTCAGCGGCGTGGGCTGGATCGGGTTGCGGCGTCAGGTGCGGCCGGTCCTCTGGTTCGTCGTGTTCCTCGTGCCGTTCCACGCCCTCGCCTCGGGCTGGCTGGAGATGGTCGCCTTCGTCGGGCTGCTCGTCGTCACGGTCGCCGCCGCGGGATTGGTCACCGAGACCACCCGGGTGAGCGACATGCTCGACGCGTTGACGACCGCGATGCGTCCCTTGCGGGTGATCGGCGTCGATCCGCAGCGGGTCGCGCTGGTGCTGTCGATGACGATTCGCGGCATACCCGTGGTCCACGGCATCGTCGCCGAGACCCGGGACGCGCGCCGGGCCCGCGGTCTGGACCGCAGCACCAAGGCCCTGGTCACGCCCGTTGTGATCCGGACCATCCGGCACGCCGAACGGACCGGTGAGGCGATGGCGGCGCGCGGTTTCGACGACTGAGTGCCCAGTGTGTGGCCGCCCACCACCGACCCCGCGCCCCGACCTCTGCCGCCCCGGCGCGAGGGCCGCTCCGCAAAAATCGCCCGATCGGGCGATTCTGGACGTCCCCACGCCCCGGCGGCCCCCCAATTTCGCCCGATCGGGCGAAATTGGAGCGCTCAACAGGTGGGGGCTCAACCGCTATCCGTCGACAGGGTGCGAGACCGGAACCGGTTCTAGAGTTCGATCATGACCCGGGTGGAGAGCGAGCGACGAGCAGCGGCATACCGGACAGGGATTCGCCGTGCAGGCGTCGTCCTGGTCTCCGCCGCCGTTGCGTTGGGAGGGTGCAAGGGTATGCCGGGGCCGGACTCGGCACCCACCCGCACCACGGCGACGGTCGCGTCCCCGAGTGTGTCGCCCAGTGGCGATGACGACACGATCAGCGGTTCGACGGTCGGCGACCGGCTGCGGACCTTCCTGGCCACCCGCACCTCGCTCGGCGTCACGACGCTGGACTGCGACCCCCTCGCGCGCCGCGCCGGCGCCCGGGGGTCGTGCCGGCTGGTGTTCAGCGACGGCGCCGGATATGGGGTGGACGCTCTCGTACGCGATCCCACGACAACCCCGCCCGACCTGGTGTTCGACCTGACGCTGACCACGCCGATCCCCGCCGCGGTCGTCGAAACCAATGTGCTCACCCTGCTGCGCACCAAGTTCCCCGGCGGGGCCCCGGTCTCCGCCAAGTGCAAGCCGCTGGGTCCGGCCGTCAGGTCCCGGACCACCTGTCTGCTCACCGGGAAGTCGGGCCTGGTGTATGCCGCCGACGTCACCTTGGCCGGTTGGAACGACGCCGTGCCGAGGCTCGCGGTCCAGGTCGCCGCCACCCCGACGAGCCGGCCGATCTGACGGCATACCCATCGGTAGCCTCCCCCACTACGCTGGGAGGCGAGCCCGCCCGGGAACGCCTCCGGCGGCCGCCCCTGGCACGACCGGTGTACCCGCCCCAAGGAGATGACATGACCATTCGCAAGGTAGCCATGCTGACCGCCGGGGGGTATGCCCCGTGCCTGTCCGCCGCCGTCGGGCTGCTCATCGAGCGGTACACCGAGATCATGCCGGACGTCGAACTGATCGGGTACAAGCACGGCTATCACGGCCTGCTCTCGGACAACTTCATCCCCGTCGACGCCGCCACCCGCGCCAACGCGCACATCCTCACCAAGTTCGGTGGCAGCCCGATCGGCAACAGCCGGGTCAAGCTCACCAACCTCAAGGACCTCGTCAAGCGCGGCCTGGTCAAGGAGGGTGAGAACCCGCTGGAGGTGGCGGCCGGCAAGCTGCGCGACGCCGGGATCGACATCCTGCACACCATCGGCGGCGACGACACGAGCACGACGGCCGCCGACCTGGCGGCATACCTGCACGAACAGGGCTACGAACTCACCGTCGTCGGGCTGCCCAAGACGATCGACAACGACATCATCCCGGTCCGCCAGAGCCTGGGTGCCGACACCGCCGCCGAACAGGGCGCCGTCTTCGCGCGCAACGTGATCGCCGAACACGGCTCCAACCCGCGGATGCTCATCATCCACGAGGTCATGGGCCGCAACTGCGGGTGGCTGACGGCGGCGACCGCGCAGAAGTACCAGGCCTGGCACGCCGCGCAAGAGTGGGTGCCGCAGTTCGGTCTGTCCGCGGAACGGTGGGCGATCCACGGGGTGTACGTCCCCGAGCTTGACATCGACATGCCCGCGGAGGCCGCGCGGCTGAAAAAGGTCATGGACGAGGTCGGCTGCGTCAACATCTTCTTGTCCGAGGGCGCCGGCGTCCACGAGATCATCGAGGAACTCACCCGGTCCGGGCAGGAGGTGCCGCGCGACCCGTTCGGGCACGTCAAGCTCGACATGATCAACCCGGGCGCGTGGTTCGGCAAGCAGTTCGCCGCGATGCTCGGCGCCGAGAAGGTCATGGTGCAAAAGTCCGGGTACTTCTCCCGGTCCGCCGCCGCCAACGAGACCGACCTGGCGCTGATCTCCACGATGGTCGACAAGGCGGTCGAGGCCGCGCAGGCCGGCACACCGGGCTTGGTCGGACACGACGAGGAGCAGGACGACGCGTTGCGCGCCATCGAATTCCCGCGGATCAAGGGCGGCAAGAAGTTCGACGCGAGCCAGGCGTGGTTCCAGGAGGTCCTGGACCGGACGGGGCAGCTTCCGCAGCAACCGCGCCGCTGACGTTTCGGACGGGCCGCCGACCTTGCGGCGGGGCTCCGACCGGGCCCCGCCGCAGCGGAACCGACGACCCCTCCTCAGGTTGGCGTCTCTACCTCAGGTACTCGTGCACCAACGGCACCACTCCGGCCCCTTCGCCGGCGGACGACGCCACGCGCTTCATCGATCCACTGCGGACATCACCGACCGCGAACAGGCCCGGCACGCTCGTGGCATACGCCTCGGGCGGCCGGCCGTCCTCCCACAACTCCTTGGGGACGTCCCGCCCGGTGCGGACGAACCCCTGCCCGTCGAGGGCCACCTCCTCGCCGAGCCAGCCGACGCACGGTTTGACGCCGAGGAGCAGCAGCAGCGTCCCGGCGGCGACGTCGCAACGCTCACCGGTCCGCACGTCCCGCAGGGTCAGCCCCTCCAGGTGGTCCACCCCGCGGGCGTCGACGACCTCGGTGTAGGCCAGCACGCCGACTCGCGGGTTGTCCTCGATCTCACGGATGAGATAGTCCGACATCGTCGCGGTCAGGTCGGCCCGGCGGATCACCAGCGTCACCCGCCGGGCGAACCGAGCCAGATGGACGGCGGCCTGCCCCGCCGAGTTGCCGCCCCCGACGACGTACACGTCCCGCCCGGTCGTGTCCCGGGCGATGCTCATCGCCGCGCCGTAATGGACCCCGCGACCCACGAGCGCCTCGACGGACTCCACGCCGAGACGCCGGTATGCCGATCCGGTCGCGATGGTCACAGTCCGCGCCCGGATCGGCGCACTCCCGGCCAGTCGCAGCTCGAACGGCTCCCCCGCCCGCGTCGGCACGGCCAACGACTCCGCCGGGAATCCGACGAAGAAGCGCGCCCCGAACCGGATCGCCTGGGTCCGGCCGCGCTGCGCCAGCCGCATCCCCGAGATCCCGCGCGGGAAGCCGAGGTAGTTCCGGATCATCGAACTCGTCCCGGCCTGCCCGCCGATCGCCTCGGCCTCGACGACGACCGTCGTCAGGCCCTCCGAGGCCCCGTACACCGCCGCGGCCAGCCCGGCCGGCCCCGCTCCCACGACGAGCAGGTCGGCGACGAAGTCATCGGGTAGATCGTCCGGCGATCCCCAGAGCAGCCGGCCCACCTGCGCCAGCGTGGGTTGCACCAGGTAGCTGCCGTCCGGCAGAGCGACGAGGGGGTATGCCGGTTCGTGCGGGCATTGCCGTATGAGCGCCGCGCCCTCGGCGCTGGTCGCGTGATGGCGGCGGAACGGCAGACCCATCCGCTGGCAGAAGTCGACGAGCGTCGCGAGTTCGGGGGAATGGGCGTCGCCGACGATCCGGATGCCCTCGACGACGGGCGGCGCCGACGTCCACGCCCAGTCCGAGAGCACGTCGGTGATCGCCGCGTGGAATTCCTCGTCGCGTTCCCCACGCGGGGTCCACAGGTAGGTGTCGACGCGGCCGGTCGCACCGGCCGCGCGCACGCGTTCGCCGGTCTCGGAGTTCGGGTGGGTACCGGACTCCAGCATGACGATCCGGCGGGTCGTGGGACTGAGGGCGTGCACGGCCGTGCACACGTCGATCCCGGAGGTCCCGCCGACGTCCGGCGCCACGGCGAGTAGCGCCAGCGCCCTGCCCTCGCTGACGACTCCGGTCACCACGCTCAGCGCCTCCGCGAAGGTGACGGCGGAGCGCAGGTCGTAATCCCGGCCGTACCGGGAGGACAGTTCCTCGACGAGCACGTCGCGATGCGCGTCCGGCGCGACCACGAGGATGACCGGTCTGCCGACGAACTCGAGCTCGATCACGGGGCAACCCTAGTCCCGGTCACGCGCCCCTCCCGGGGCGGCGGGTGCCCGATGGGGCGCCCCCGGCCTGACGGCTCTCAGCGCTTGGTCGTCGTCGGTGCGGTCGTGGGCGTGCCGGGGATCACCGGGGCCGGCGTCGGTGTCACGGTCGCGGTCGGCATGGTGATGATCTCGGCGGGTTTGGGGGCGGTGAACAACGGCACCGCGTTCCACTGGGTGAAGGCCAGGTCCGAGGCATTCCCGCCGGTGCCCTGCACCCGCTGCACGAGGAAGCTCCCGTCGGCCGCGATCAGCGCACTGCCCGGATCGTCCCCGCTGCTCGTCAGCCGATAGCACGTGCCGGAGGCGCAGGACACCTTCTCCACCCCGGCGTCGAAGCGATTGATGGTCCCCATCAGCGAGATCACCGTGGACAGGTTGACCTCGGCGAAGGACGTGGTCAGCACCGGCGGCGCGACGATCCACTTGCCGGCCACGGTCGCCGGGTTCTTGGCCCCGAGATAGGACGCGGCCTTCTGGTCGACCTTGAGGTAGGACCGGCCGCCGACGGTCAGCAGTTCCATGACGCCCTTGCTCGGGAAGGTCATCGTCACATCGAGATTGGTGCCGTCGACCCGGCCGGCGATGTCCACGGCGACTTGTTCGTTGCCGCCGGGGACGGTACCGGTGACCCGGAAGCTGGTCGCGGACTTCGCGGCGTCGACGGCCTTGGTAAACACCTGCAGTGCACTCAGGTCCGCCCCGTCGACCGAGGTGGTGGGCGTCCCGGGGGTGCCGGAGGCGCCGGCGTCGCCGGTCGGGCCGGCGGTGTCGGTGGTGGACGTCGTCGAGTCGCCCGGGCCGGGCGTGGCAAGGGGCGCCGTCGATGACGACGCCGGGCTCGACGGTGCCTGCTCGGCCCGGTTTTCGACGCAGCCACCCAGGGCAAGAGCGGCAACGGCCAGCAGCCCCACCGAGGGCGCTGCACGTCGGCGTGTCACGAGAACGAAACCCCCGGATCGAACGAACGGAACGGCTCCACGTTAACCGGCCCACCTGGGAGGACCCAATTCGGCGGTGCGAGTTCGGTCACAAGGCCCCACCAGGGCCCGGGGGTGTCGCCGTACCATCGGAAGACCATCGGAAGATCCGGGCCCTGGCCGGTGTGCGCCGTCGTGCGTGTGTTCTGGTATGCCGTCGCCCGGGTGGCAGCGGGCGTTGCGTCCTCCTGCCGCGGTACCAACCCCGCTCGTCTCTTGTCACCCGTTCGTCACCCGTCTGCTCTGGAGGACTTCGATGGCCGAAGCCGTGATCGTCAGCACCGCCCGCTCCCCCATCGGACGGGCCTTCAAGGGCTCGCTGAAGGACGTTCGCCCCGACGACCTGAGCGTCGCGGTGATCCAGGCCGCGCTCGACAAGGTGCCCGGGCTCGACCCGGCCCTGGTCGAGGACCTCTACCTCGGCTGCGCCGAGCCGTCGGACTTCCACGGCTCCAACATGGCCCGCGTCGTGGCCGTCCTCGGCGGCTGGGACGGACTCCCGGGTGCCACCGTCAACCGGTTCTGCGCCTCGAGCACCCAGACGATGCGGATGGCCTTCCACGCGATCAAGGCCGGCGAGGGCGACGTCTTCGTGGCCGCCGGCGTCGAGTGCGTGTCGCACTACGTGAACTTCCAGGGCGCCGGGGGCTCGGCCGAGGAGCACATGAACCCCAAGTTCGCGGCTTCGCGGGCCCGCTCCGAGAAGATCATCGCCGAGAACCTCACCTGGACCGACCCGCGCGAAGAGGGCCTCCTGCCCGATGTGTACCTCTCGATGGGCCAGACCGCAGAGAACGTCGCGACGATGCTCGGCATCAGCCGACAGCGTCAGGACGAGTGGGGCGTCACCTCGCAGAACCGGTGCGAGGAAGCCATCAAGGCCGGCTTCTTCGAGCGCGAGATCGTCCCGATCACCACTCCGGACGGCACGGTCGTCACCAAGGACGACGGGCCGCGTGCCGGAGTCACCCTGGAGAGCATCTCCGGACTGAAGACCCCGTTCCGGGAGAACGGCACCGTCACCCCCGGCAACTGCTGCCCGCTCAACGACGGCGCTGCCGCGGTCATCGTCATGAGCGACACCAAGGCCAAGGAGCTCGGCCTGACTCCGCTGGCCCGGATCGTGTCCACCGGGGTCAGCGCGATCTCCCCCGAGATCATGGGTCTCGGCCCGATCGAGGCGTGCCGGCAGGCTCTCGCGCGGGCCGGCATGACGATCGCGGACATGGACCTCTACGAGATCAATGAGGCGTTCGCCTCCCAGGTGCTCGGTTCGGCCGATGCCCTCGGGATGGACTTCGACAAGCTCAACGTCCACGGTGGCGCGATCGCGCTCGGCCACCCGTTCGGCGCCACCGGCGCCCGGATCGCCGGAACTCTGCTCAACGGCCTGAAGACCCGCGACAAGACCTTCGGCCTGGAATCGATGTGCATCGGCGGCGGCCAGGGCATGGCGATCATCTTCGAGCGCCTCTCGTAACGTCCCTCGCGCCCCGGGTCCTACCCGGACAGCGAACGACGGAGGGCTACCAGCTCATCGAGCAGGTAGCCCTCCGTCGCGTTCCGCTGGTCGGCTTTCTCCACCCCGTATGCCAGCAGGTCGTATGCCAGCACGCTCAGCTGGTCGATGATGACCGCGGGCCCGAGTTGTGGAACCCGCCTCCCGACCCCGGCGCGGTCGGCGAGATCGTTCGCCACGGCATACAGGCGCGGCAGGTGAGCCTCGGCGAGCGCCAGGGGCAGGCTGGTCCAGCGCTCGCCCAGTCGGCGTAGTTCGTCCCGGAGCGCCGGCGGTACCGGATGGCCGGCGGTCACGGGGCGGATTCGATCGGTCGCGGATCAGTCGCGGGCGCGGGCCAGCAGACGCACGATCTCGACGTACAGCCAGACCAGCGAGACGATCAGCCCGTGGGCGAGCAGCCACGCGAAGCGGCGCGGCGCCCCCATCGAGATGGCCTGATCGACCGAGTCGAAGTCGACCGCCAACGAGTAGGCTGCCAGCCCGACGCCGAGGATCGAGATCCCCAGGCCCAGGGCCGTACTGCCGCCGAAGCCCCAGCCCTGGGTCCAGCCGGCCATCAGGAAGACGAGCTGGACGAGGCTGAACAGCGCGTAGCCCATCACGGCGAGGGCGAAGAAGCGACGGCTCTTCGAGGTGACCTTGATGATGCCGGCGCGGTACCCGGCGAACATGCCGGCGAAGGTGCACACGGTCGCGACCACAGCGGTGGCGACGATGCCGCTGTACCTGGGAATGGAGTTGATGAACTCGCTGAAGGCGCCGAGGAAGAGACCCTCCAGGGCGGCATACCCGACGATCAGCGGGACGCTGACCGTCTTCTTAAAGGCGATGACGAAGCCGAGGACCAGCCCGCCGAACATGCCGACCATCCACATCGGCAGAGTCAGCCGCGGGTTGCCGGCGGCCGCGAACCAGGCGACCGCGCCGGCGACCAGCAGGATCCCGAAGAGGGTCAGCGTCTTCATGACCACGTCGTCGAGGGTGAGGCGATCGGTCTCGACCGGACCCGCGGACGGCCCTCGGTAAAGGTCCTCGAGGTGGTCCTGCACGGCTCCGCCGGTGGCGGTCCCGGTGGCCGCGCCCGCGGCCGTCGCGCTCTGGGGATTCACCGGCGTCGGCGGGCCGTACTGTTCGTACCGCTGGCCGGTGGGGCCGCCGAACCCGGCGTACCCCTTCTGGAGGTCCTTGTTGATCCGTCCGAGGACGGGATTGTTACCCGGCATGAGTGCGCCTTCCTGTCGGCTCCCGCCCCGTCACTTGGGATTCTTCGCCAGAAAGTGGGAGCGCTTCATCACCAGATTAGGCGAACGAGCACGCCGCAGAGTTCCCCGGCGCCCATCCGGCCTGGTCCTGCGGACGCCTCGAAACCTGGTTCGTCCGCAAGTCGCCGCAGCGGGGCTGTGCGTGCCATACTCGTAAGCGTCGCTCCCCGGGGGAAGGGGACGGCACTTCTTTGACACCAGGGGGTTCTACCCAAATGCGTAAGTTTGCTGCTGCATCGATTCTGACGGGCTCGATCCTGGTCGCGGCGGCGGGGGCGGCCTTGGCCGATCAATACAGCTACCCGGCGCCCACGCCGAGTGGTTCGACGACCACCCACCCCAGCACGCCGCCGTCCAGCACCACCACCTCGAGCACCACCAAGCCGGGGACGCCGACCTCCGAGTCCGCCACCACTCCGGGTTCCAGCACCACGACCTCGAGCACCACCAAGCCGGGGACGCCGACCTCGGAGTCGGCCACGACCCCGGGTTCCAGCACGACGACGTCCAGCTCGACGAAGCCGGGGACTCCCACGTCCGAGTCCGCGACCACGCCGGGCACGCCTACGTCGCCGGGTACCACGCCCGCCACTCAGCCGGCGACGACGCCGGGGCACTCGCCGAGCACGGCGCCCGCGTCCATGCCGGTCACCGGGTCCGACTCCACGGGCTTGGCGCTGGCCGGCGGTGGCCTCGTGCTCGCCGGTGGCGCACTGGTCCTGGCCAAGCGTCGCCTCGCGCGCGACTGATCGCCGTAACCGACCGGTCGCCGACGATTCTCCGTGGCCGATCCGAAGCCTGCTCCGAGGGCTTCGGATCGTCCCCGTCGTCGTATTCGCCGTATCGTCTTGGGCTTCGTGGCCACCCTCGTGCTGGCCGTCGCCGCCCTGACGATCGTCTTCGCCCTGCAAGCCAAGTCGGTCCGGGACAACCTCGAGGTGGCCCGCTCGCGATTGCGTGCCGTCGAGGTCGCCGTGCGGTCCGGCCAATTGGAGCGCGTGCGATCCGACCTTGACGTCGCCCGAAACGCCACCGCGTCCGCGGCCTCGACCGTCGGTGGACCACTGTGGAACGCGGCGGGGGCTCTGCCCGTCCTCGGCCACGACGCGAACGCCGTTCGGACGGTCACCGTCGTGGTCGACTCCCTCACGTCACGGACCCTGCCGCCGCTGGTCGATGCGGCCGACGCTCTTCGCCCCGAAGCCCTGGCACCCCGAGACGGCCGCATCCCCCTCGGCCCGATCACCGCGATCGCGGGCAGCTTGGCCCAGGCCCGCGTCGACGTCGACCGGGCGGGCGACGACCTGGCGGGGATCGCGACCGAGGAACTCCTCAAGCCCGTTGCCGACGCGGTCACCGAGGTGCGCAGTCTGCTCGTCCGGGTCACCGGCACGGTCCACACCGCCGACGTCGCGGCTCGGCTGGCCCCCGCGATGCTGGGCGCGAACGGGCCGCGCACCTATCTGCTGCTGATCCAGAACAATGCCGAGGTACGCGCGGCCGGCGGAATCCCTGGTGCGGTTGCCGTCCTGCGCTTCACCGACGGCAAGATCGAGTTGATCGATCAGGCCAGCGCCATCGACGTCCACTCCTTCCCGACCCCGGTCCTTCCGCTCGGCGTGGCCGGGCAGATCCACTCCGATCGCCTTGGCCGCTACCTGCAGAACGTCACCTTCACCCCCGACTTCCCCACAACCGGCCGGCTCGCGCAGGAGATGTGGCGCCGGCATACGGCGGCGTCGGGACGCGAGCTTCGCGTCGACGGCGTTGTGTCCGTCGATCCCGTCGCCCTGTCGTACCTGTTGACAGCGCTGGGCCCGGTCGACGTGAGCGCGGCCGGCGTCTCCGTGCGGCTGACCTCGGACGACGCCGTCCCGTTCCTGCTGTCCCGCGTCTACGCCTCGGTGCCCTCACCGAAGGCCCAGGACGCCCTGTTTGCCCGCGTCGGCGCTGGGGTGTTCGCCCAGCTCACCAGCGGCGTGAAGAAGCCGAAGGAACTGCTCGGCCAGCTCTCCCGAGCCGCCGAGGAGCGGCGGATCCTGCTCTGGTCGGCTCACCCGGACGAGCAGTCGGTCATCGCCGGCCTTCCGATAGCCGGGATGCTGCCGCAGGGCGCCACCGCCGGACGGAGCTTCGGGGTCTACTTCAACGACGGCACCGGCGCGAAGATGTCCTACTACCTACGGCCCTCGATCAACGTCGTCGGGTCCTGCTCGGCCGCCCCGACGACGGTCACCGTCACGTTGGCCTCAGTCGCACCCCGCGACGCCGCCACCACCCTGCCCCGCTACGTCACCGGCGGCGGAGCCTACGGAGTCCCGGCCGGGGACACGGCGACGGTCGTTCTGGTCTACGGCCCGCCCGGCTCGACGATCACCGCATTGACGGTGGACGGTAGGCCCGCAAACTACGCGCTGAACACCGAATTCGGTCGACCCGTAGCCGCCGTCGGGGTGCGCACGCATCCCAGCGACCAGACCCGCATCAAGGTTGCGCTGACCGGGGTGGCCGGGTCCGCTCCGTTCTCCGTCGACCACACCCCGATGGTCGCTCCGGTTCCGGTGACCGTGCCGGCCTGCTGACCGCTCGGCCACGGCGCCCCGGCAAGTGCCCCCGACGGGATTCGAACCCGCACTGAGTCGATTTTAAGTCGACCGCCTCTGCCGGTTGGGCTACGGGGACGGGTCCCAGTATGCCGTGGCTCCGGCGAGTCGACCGCGTCGACCGCCCGTCTCGCGCCGAGTCAGTTCGGCACTGCGGTGGCTGTGATCCCGTCCAGGATGTCCTTCTCGCTGGTCGTCACGGACCTCGCCCCGCCAACCGACGCCAGCCGCTCCAGGACCGTTCGCCAGATCAACGCGCCAGCGCCGATCACGTCGACCCGACCCGGTTCGACGACCGCCAGGGCCGCGCGTTCGGCCCGCGACAGGGCGAGCAGACGCGTACAGGCCCCGACGACCTCCTCGACCGGCAGCGTCGCCAGGTGAACCTGGTCCGAGTCGTATGCCGGCAGGCCGAGGGCGTATGCCGTCAGCGTGGTGACCGTCCCCGCCACCCCGACCACGGTCCCGAGTCCCGCGAAGGACACCGCCATGGCCACCCGATCCAACGCGGCATCGACGATCGCCCGGGCCCGTGCGAGGTCGGCCGGCGAGGGTGGATCCGAGCGGAGGCACCGTTCGGTGAGCCGGACGCTGCCGACGTCGACCGACAGCGCGGCTTCAACGACTCCCCGGCCACGGACGAACTCGGTCGATCCTCCCCCGAGGTCGATGACGAGGAACGGCCCCGGCATACCGGCCGAACGCAGTTCCGCCGTGGCACCGGCGAAGGTGAGTTCGGCCTCCTGGTCGCCCGAGACGACCTCGGGTTTGACGACGAAACCGTATGCCGCGAACGCGTCGGCCGCCTGATCGAGGAAACCGTCCCGGTTCGCGGCATCGCGGGTGGCGGAGGTCGCGACGAAACGCACCGCCGCACAGTCGAACTCGCGGCATTGCGCGGCATACTCGCGGCAGCGGACCACGGTTCGGGCGATCGCCGCCTCGGCGAGGCGTCCGGTCCGGTCCACGCCCTCGCCGAGCCGCACGAACTCCGCGCGCCGCAGGACATCGCTCAGTTCGCCGCGCGGGCCACGATCGGCGATGAGCAACCGAATCGTGTTGGTACCACAGTCGATTCCCGCGACCCTCGTCATCGAGGCTCCGACTCCGGCTCCGAGCGCCCCGAGCAACCCGAACAAGCAGCGCCATCCCACCACGGCCCCAGCAGCTCCAGCGCCTCGTCACCGAACGGGTTCACGCCCACCCCGCGGGCCAGCGCATGCGCGACCAGGACATGCAGACACTTGACGCGCTCCGGCATGCCGCCCGCCGAAATCCCCTCCAGCTCAGCCGGATTCCCGAGTTCGGCGCGGCGCGCCAGGTAGTCCTCATGCGCCGCTCGGTATGCCGCCCGCAGGTCCGCGTCCTCCCCCAGCCGATCCTGCATGGCCTTCATCAGCCCCGAACTCTCCAGCGTGGAGATGGCGCCGGTCAGCCGCGGACAGGTCGCGTAGTACGTCGTGGGAAAGGGCGTGCCGTCGGGCAGAACCGGCGCCGTCCGCACGACGTCCGGGTGTCCGCAGGGACACCGGTGGGCAATCTCGACGACCCCGCGCGGGGCCCGACCCAACTGGGCCGAAACCGCGGCCAGATCCGTATCGGACGGCGAACTCACTGCTTGGCCGGCAGCATTCCGGCCGTCGGTTTGTCCGCCATGGCGACGGACTGCCAGACCTGGGAGTACCAGGGGGCGCGGGAGTCGGCGCCCGGAGCGGCCACGGTCGCGCCCGGGACCTCGACCGGAGACGACGCAGCACCGCCGCCCCCGACGACGCTGTAGACCTTGTCGCCGACCTTGACGAACCCGAGCCGGGCTCGGGCCTGCTGCTCGACGAACGAGGGGTCCTTCCACTTGTCGAGTTCGGCCTGCAAGGTGGCCACCTCGCCCTGCTGTTCGACGATCCGCGATTGCAGCTCGGCGGTCTCCGCGCGCTGGCGCAGCAGCAGACGAACCGTCGGGGTGAGCATGACGAACAGCAGGACGAGCATCCCGATCAGGATCCCGATCCGCACGAGGGCGGTCGGCGGGCGTCCGTCGGTCACCTCCTCCGCAGCTGGCCGCACGCGGGGGGGCTCACCGGCCCCTCGCCCGGCCGCGCCGCGGAGATTCCCCGTCCCCGGGCGTGCCGTCGGACGTCCCACCGTACGCCCGGGCCCAGCCCCGCGCCGGCCCGAACCGGCCTCACCGGGCCGACCGTGAGTACGCGGCGGCCCGGGTCGCCAGCCGGCGTCTCGCCGGCGTGACGACCCGGGCCGCTCGCCTCCTGCCACGATGCGATCAGGCCTTCGGGGTGAACCGCGGGAAGGCGCCGGCCCCGGCATACACGCCGGCGTCGTCGAGTTCTTCCTCGATCCGCAGCAGCTGGTTGTACTTGGCGACGCGCTCGGAGCGGGCCGGCGCGCCGGTCTTGATCTGGCCGCAGTTGGTCGCGACCGCGAGGTCGGCGATCGTGACGTCCTCGGTCTCGCCGGAGCGGTGGCTCATCATGCAGCGGTACCCGTTGCGGTGCGCGAGGTCGACGGCGTCGAGGGTCTCGGTGAGCGAACCGATCTGGTTGACCTTGACGAGCAGGGCGTTGCCGGTCTTGGTGTCGATGCCGCGCTGGAGTCGCTCGGGGTTGGTGACGAACAGGTCGTCGCCGACGAGTTGGACCTTGTCGCCGAGCAGGTCGGTGATCGCCTTCCAGCCCTCCCAGTCGTCTTCGTTCATCGGGTCCTCGATGGAGACCAAGGGGTATGCCGCGACGAGCCCGGCGTAGTAGTCGGCCATCTCGGCGGAGGACTTGGAACCACCCTCGAACTGGTAGGCGCCGTCCTTGTAGAACTCGCTAGCCGCGACGTCGAGCGCCAGCGCCACGTCCTTACCGGGAACGTAGCCGGCGGCCTCGATGGCCTCGCAGATCAGGTCGAGCGCGGCCCGGTTGGA
>JBDIAR010000010.1:0-32902 GCA_039812545.1 Dermatophilaceae bacterium
TCTCTCGTGACTGAACTCCTCGTCCCTGCGGGCCTCGCTCGTACCTCGCTCGTGTCCTCGGGAGCTTCGTCGCTCAGTGATCAGCCTGAACCATCTTGGCTGAGCTCCTCGTCCCTGCGGGCCTCGCTCGTACCTCGCTCGTGTCCTCGGGAGCTTCGTCGCTCAGCCTTTGGCGGCCTTGACGGCGGCCGTCGCGCTCGGCAGCACCTCGAACAGGTCACCGATCACGCCGTAGTCGACGAGCTCGAAAATCGGGGCCTCTTCGTCGGTGTTGATCGCCACGATCGTCTTCGAGGTCTGCATCCCGGCGCGGTGCTGGATGGCACCGGAGATCCCGCACGCGACGTACAACTGCGGCGAGACCTGCTTGCCGGTCTGACCGACCTGCGAGGTGTGCGGGTACCAACCGGCGTCGACCGCCGCGCGCGAGGCGCCGACCGCCGCGCCGAGGGAGTCCGCGAACTCCTCGACCTTGGCGAAGTCGCCACCCGTCCCACGCCCGCCGGAAACCACGACCGCGGCCTCGGTGAGTTCCGGTCGGCCGGTGGCCGCCTTCTCCTTGGACTCGGTGATCGCCGCGCCCTTGGCGGCGTCCGACGCCGCGAAGTCGACGCTCTCGTCGGCCGCGGCGCCCGCGGCCTCGACCGGTGCGGCCGAGTTGGGCTTCACCGTGATGATCGGCGTGCCCTTGGTCACCGACGCCTGAACCGTGTACGACGACGCGAACGCCGACTGGGTCGTGACGATGGATCCGCCTTCGACCTGGACGTCGATCGCGTCGGTGATCAGGCCGGATTCGGTCTTGATGGCCACCCGGGCGGCGATCTCCTTGTTCTCCGACGTCGAGACGAGCAACAGGGCGGCCGGCGAGGTCTTCTCGACGAGCTGGGCCAGCAACTCGGCCTTCGGCCCGACCAGGTATCCGTCCAGATCCGCCGACTCACAGCGGTAGACCTTGGCCGCACCGTATTGGGCCAGGGTGTCCTTGGCGGCGTCGAACCCGGCGCCGAGGAAGATCGCGGACGGCTCACCGATCCGCGCGGCGATGGTCAGCAGTTCCGTCGACGGCTTCTTGACGGCGCCGGCGACGTGGTCGACCAGAACGAGAACTTCCGACATGGCATACCTCCTAAGATTCCGGTCGATCAGACGAACTTGCGGGACGAGAGGAACGCGACGAGCTTGGCGCCACCGTCGCCCTCGTCTTTGACGATCTCGCCCTGGGCCCGCGGCGGACGGGCGGCGAACGATTCGACCTTGGTCCAGGAGGCGCCCAGGCCGACCTGACCCGCGTCCAGGCCGAGGTCATCGAGCGACCAGGTCTCCACCGGCTTCTTCTTGGCCGCCATGATCCCCTTGAACGACGGGTAACGCGCCGGCTCACCCTTGGTGATCTGGTCGGTGACCGAGAGCACGAGCGGGCCGGTGGCGGTGATGGTCTGCGAGGCGACATCGCCGTCCCGGCGGATCGTCACGTTCGCGCCGTCGAGGGTCACATCGGAGGCCAGCGTGACCCCCGGCACCCCCAACCGCTCGGCGAGCATGGCCGGCACGACGCCCATCGTGCCGTCGGTGGAGGCCATCCCGGTCATGATGAGGTCCGGCATGCCGATCTTCTTGATCGCCTCGGCGAGGACCAGCGAGGTGGCCGGCGCGTCCGAACCGTGGATCGCGTCGTCGCAGACGTGAACTCCCTTGTCGGCACCCATCTGCAGGGCCTTCTTGATGGCGTCCGACGCGTCGTCGGGGCCGACGGTCAGGACGGTGATCTCGCCCTCGCCGGCTTCCACGAAGCGCAGGGCCTGCTCGACGGCGTACTCGTCGAGTTCGCTGAGCAGCCCGTCCACGCCGGCGCGGTCGGTGGTGTTGTCGGACGTGAACGTGCGGGCGCCCTGGGCGTCCGGCACGTACTTGACGCAGACGACGATATTCATGGGTTCTTCTCGACCCCTTCGCTGATGTGAGGGTGCGGATTGCGGAGCGACGGCGCGCCGACGGGTGAGGCGACGGCGCCTGAAACTTAAGTTACCAAAGAGTAACGGCCCGAGGATACGGGGATGCCGCCCGGATCCCCGCGGTCTCGATCACGTCGCCGAAGGGGTGTTCCGGGGCCGTGTCCGGTCGCCCGACGCGGACCGGCTCAGGTCGCGCTCTCGATGACGTGGTATGCCGGTTGCTCGTACGGGTGGGCGGCCAGCAGGGCCGCGAGGACCGCCGCCCGGTCGGACCGCGCCAGCACGACCTCAAGGCGATCCTCCTCGACGAAGGTCACCTCGCCCACCGCGCCGATCGCCGGATCGGCACCGTCCAGGGCGCGGAACCGACCCCGCCCGGTGACGACGAACGCGCAGTCCCGATAGTCCCCGATCGCGCCGGCGCCGGCGGCGAAGAGCGCCGCCAGCACCGACTCGGTATGCCCGCACGGCACGTACGTCACGAGCACGTCGAGACCTTCGGACCCACCTGGCACACCGGGTAGGCCGGGTAGGCCGGGTAGGCCGGGGTCAGGCACCTTCGAAGACGGCCTTTCCGGGCCCGTTCTCGATGAACGAGGTCATCCCGGTCTGGGCGTCCTTGGTCGCGAAGATCGCGGCGAACTGCCAGCGTTCGATCTCCAGGGCCGTCTCCAGATCGGTGTCGTACCCGCGGTCGATGATCTCCTTGCTCGCGCGCACGGCATACGGAGCGGCACCGACGAAGGACTTCGCCCACGCGAACGCGACGTCGAAGACCTGGTCGTCGGGCACGACGCGATCGGCCAGGCCGATGGCCAGCGCCTCGTCGCTCTTGACGAAACGCCCGGAGAAGATCAGGTCCTTGGCCTTGGACAGGCCGACCAGGCGGGTGAGGCGCTGCGAGCCGCCCATGCCGGGGATGAGTCCGAGGAGCACCTCGGGCTGGCCCATCTTGGCCTTTTCCCCGACCACCCGGAAATCGCAGACGAGAGCAAGCTCACACCCGCCGCCGAGGGCGAACCCGGTCACCGCCGCGATCGTCGGCTTCGGGATCCGGGCCACCGAGGAGATCGAGGACTGCAGCCGGGCCGAGGCGTCCACCATGTCGGTGTACGACATCTGCTGCATCTCCTTGATGTCCGCGCCGGCCGCGAACACCTTCTCGCCGCCGTAGACGACGACCGCCCGCACGTCCTTGCGTGCCGTCGCCTCCTCCGAACACTTCCGAATGCCCTCTTGGACATCGGAATTGATCGGGTTCATCGGGGGGCGGTTGAGCCGGATCACCCCGACGCCGTCGATGACTTCGAGCGTGACGAACTCCGACATGGGTCTACTCCTTCGTAGCCGAAACGGTGTGTCTTTCGAAATCCTTGGTTGCCGCCGTTGGTCGAAAACCTTTCGCGGTCAGGCGGGCTCGCCCGCGGCCTCGCCCTGCTGCTCCGGCGGCAGCCACGAGGAGAACCACATGCCGACGGCCTGCAGGACCAGGTTGACCGTCAGGACGAGCAACTGGTTGAGATCCGTCGACGGGGACACGATGTGCTCGGCGGAGACGAACAGCGACTCGCCGACCACCCCGACCTTGATGACGTTGAGTTGCAGCGTCATGTCGTTGCAGCGCTGCAGCCGGGCCAGCAGGTCCTCCGGAGCGGGCGCCTGGATCTGCCACTGCCCGAACACCCGCATCAGCGGCCAGTCGCCGTCGGCGCAGCGCACGAACATCCGCTGCCCGTCGTGGGTGAACTCCACGTCGCCGTCGGCGTCGATGTCCGGGTTCAACCCGAGGTCCTGGAGGGCATCGATGACGCGACCGCGCAGCGGGTGCTCGTCCGGGGGCGGCGGGAAGTTCGGCAGGGCGGTGGGGTCGCTCATGCTGCCCACCGTAGTCGCCCTACACTCTTACGTCATGCCCGGTTCAGCGCTCGGCCGAGATCTTCCGCCACCGGTCGGCGTGACGCCGACCGGTGACGGCGTCGAGGTGTGCGTGTATGCCGCGCATGCCACATCGGTGTCCTTCTGTCTGTTCCCCGAAGCTGCGGGCGGTCCCGGCATAGCGTCCGGCGAAGAACGCGTTCCGCTCACCGAGCGGGCCTACGGGTACTGGTTCGGCCGGGTTCCCGGCGTCACCCTGGGCCAGCGTTACGGGCTGCGCGCCGACGGGCCGTGGCAGCCCCAGCAGGGGCACCGCTACAACCCCGCCAAGCTCCTCCTCGATCCGTACGCCAAGGCCATCAGTGGCGAAATCCGTTGGGGACCAGAGCTTTTCGGGTACAACGTAGACGGCTCATACGGTTCCGATCTCGGCATACGAGACAATCGCGACTCGGCACCATTGATGCCGAAGGGCGTCGTCGTGTCCGACGCCTTCGACTGGGCCGGCGACACGCAGGTGCGTCGCTCGATGGGCGACACGCTGATCTACGAGGTCCACGTGCGGGACCTCACCCGCAACCTCGCCGAGATCCCGCCACCGCTGCGCGGCACGTATGCCGGCCTGGGGCACCGGGCGACCATCGAACACCTGCTCTCGCTCGGGGTCACCGCCGTCGAACTGCTGCCCATCCACGCGCACGCCAACGAGCCCTACCTGCTGCGTCAGGGGCTCACCAACCACTGGGGCTACAACACCCTCGGCTTCTTCGCGCCACATGCCGCGTACGCCGCCGCCCGCTCCCCGCAGGCGGTCGTGGACGAGGTCAAGGCGATGGTCAAGGCGCTGCACGCCGCCGGCATCGAGGTCATCCTCGACGTGGTCTACAACCACAGCGCCGAGTGGGGCAGTTCGGACGGCCCGAACCTGAGCCTGCGCGGGCTGGACAGCCACAGCTACTACCGCCTCGACGAACGCGGGCACGACATCGACGTCACCGGTTGCGGCAACACGATCGACACCCGTCATCCGGCGGCCTGCCAGTTGGC
Source organism: Dermatophilaceae bacterium (assembly GCA_039812545.1). Lineage (GTDB taxonomy): Bacteria > Actinomycetota > Actinomycetes > Actinomycetales > Dermatophilaceae > JBDIAR01. Next base: position 4,878 of record JBDIAR010000010.1, read on the forward strand.
CCTGGACTCGCTGCGCTACTGGACGAACGAGTACCACATCGACGGGTTTCGCTTCGATCTGGCGGTCGCCAACGCCCGCGGTCGCGACGACAGTTTCGACGCCGACCACCCCTTCCTCATGGCCATCCGATCGGACCCGGTGCTGTCACGGGTCAAGCTGATCGCCGAGCCGTGGGACCTCGGGATCCACGGCTGGCGGACCGGTCAGTTCCCACCGCTGTTCGCCGAGTGGAACGACCGGTTCCGCGACACCGCCCGCACCTTCTGGCTGGTCGACAAGGCCCGCGACGCGGTGGGCCAGGGCGGCGGCGGGGTCCGCGACCTGGCGACCCGGTTGACCGGGTCGCAGGACCTGTTCGGCCGCTATGACCGTGGGACGTGGGCCTCGATCAATTTCGTCGACGCCCACGACGGGTTCACCCTCGCCGATCTGACGGCATACAACGTCAAACACAACCTGGCCAACGGGGAGAACAACCGCGACGGCGCCAACGACAACCGGTCGTGGAACCACGGCGTCGAGGGCCCCAGCACCGATCCCCACCTGAATGCGACCCGGCGCCGCGCGATGCGCTCCATGCTCGGGACCCTCTTCCTGGCCGCCGGGGTGCCGATGCTCAACGGCGGGGACGAATTCGGTCGGAGCAAGCGGGGCAACAACAACACCTACTGCCAGGACAACGACCTCAACTGGTTCGACTGGGACTTCGCGCACTGGCAGCGCGATCTGCTGGAGACGACGCGCCACCTGGCCAAGCTGCGCGCCCGATTCGGCATCCTCCGGCGCCGCGCCTTCTTCACCGGGACGCTCGACGAGTCGGGCCATCAGGACCTTGCGTGGTACGACGGCAACGGACTGCCCCTGGACAATCGCCGCTGGGAGGACCCGCACGGACGCACCCTGCAGGCCCTCTACGACGGGCGCCGGTTCGACCTGGAGTCACTTCTCGTCGTCTACCACGGCGGCGCGATGGACGCCCAGATCACCCTGCCGCCGGGCGAATACGATCTGCTCTGGGACAGCGCCCAGGAACGCCCCGGACCGCCGGTCCAGTTGCGTGCCGAGGTACCCGGTCGACAGCTTGATGTCGTCGTCCACGCCGGGAGTATGCAGGTGTACGTCCCCGTCAACCCGGCGTGACGTGAGGCTCCCGCCGCGAGCAGGCTCCCGCCGCGAGCAGGCGCCCGCGGCGGGCCGGCTCAGTGCAGATGCTCCGGAGCGCTCCCGACGTAGGGGGTCGCCGGGGTGGCGCGGGCGGCGTCCACGCTGAGCCCGAGTTCGGCGGGGCAGGACAGGTAGCGGTTGTACGGCACGACCCGGATGTCATATCCCCGGGCACCGGTCTCGGTGAGCGTCGCGGTGAAGTCGAATCGGAACAGACCACCGGCCTGCTCGACGAAGGTCATCGTCTCGGCGCTGATGTCGACGAGGTCGTCGTTCTCCTGGACGGTCCCGAAGATCACCTGGACCGCCACATCATCCGGGGCCAGGCCGGCGAGATCGACGAAGGCCCGCAGCGTGAGCCGGTCCCCGATCTGCGGGGAGTCGGGCAGGTCGCCCTGTTCGATCCGGTCGATGCGTACCGTGGGCCACGCCGCGAACACCTTCGTCCGGTATGCCGCGAGATCCTTGGCGCCCGCGAAGTCCGGCCGGCAGACCGCCCAGCCGGCGTGCGCGGCCGGCACATACAACCGCTCGGTGTACTCGCGCACCATCCGGCTGGCGAGCACCTTCGGGCCCAAGGTGGCCAGCGTGTGGGTGACCATCGACATCCAGTGCGGCGGAAAACCGTTGGCGTCGCGGTCGTAGAACCGCTCGCGAACCTGGTTCTCCAAGATGTCGTACAGTGCGGCCGCCTCGATGTCGTCGCGCCGCTCGGGGTCCTCGACGCCGTCGGCCGTCGGGATGGCCCAACCGTTCTCGCCGTCGTACCACTCGTCCCACCACCCGTCCAGGATGGACAGGTTGAGGCCGCCGTTGAGGGCCGCCTTCATGCCGGAGGTCCCGCAGGCCTCGAAGGGCCGCAACGGGTTGTTCAGCCAGACGTCGCAGCCGGGGTACAGGTAGAGCGCCATCGCGATGTCGTAGTTCGGCAGGAACGCGATCCGGTGCCGAACGGCCGGGTCGTCGGCGAACTCGACCATCTGCTGGATCAGGCGCTTGCCGGTGTCGTCGGCGGGGTGCGACTTGCCGGCGATGACGATCTGGATCGGACGCTCCTCGTCGAGCAGCAGACTCCGAAGCCGGTCCGGGTCGCGCAACATCAGGGTGAGCCGCTTGTATGTCGGCACCCGGCGGGCGAACCCGATGGTGAGGACGTCGGGGTCGAGGATCTCGTCGGTCCAGCCGAGTTCGGCGTCATTGGCTCCACGCTTGCGCCACGAGTCGCGCACCCGCCGGCGGGCCTCGACCACGAGTTCTTCGCGCATCGCCCGCTTGCCGCCCCAGATGACCTCCCAGGGCAGGTTGTAGATCCCGTTCCAACTGCCGTGCGCCACCATGTCGTGGGTGCCGAAGAACTGCCGAGTGATCTCGAAGACCCGCGGGTGCGCCCAGGTCGGCGCGTGAACACCGTTGGTGATGCTGGTGATCGGCACCTCGCTGAGGTCGAATCCGGACCACAGCCCCTCGAACATCTCCCGGCTGACCAGCCCGTGCAGCTTGGACACCCCGTTGGCGTGCTGCGCCAGCCGCAGCCCCATGACGGCCATGTTGAAGACGCCGGGCGTGCCCCCCTGGTAGCTCTCCGCGCCCAGGGCGAGGAGGCGCTCCACCGGCACTCCGGGCAGCGCGCACTCGCCGCCGAAGTAGGTGTTGATCTTGCCCGCGTCGAACCGGTCGATCCCGGCCGGCACGGGGGTATGGGTGGTGAAGACCGTCCCGGCGCGCACGGCGGCATACGCCTGGTCGAAGGTCAGCCCCTGCTCGGTGACGAGTTCGGAGATGCGCTCGATGCCGAGGAAGCCGGCGTGCCCCTCGTTGGTGTGATACACGTCGGGCGCGGGCAGGCCGTGGATCCGGGCGTAGGTGCGCAGTGCCCTGACCCCACCGAGGCCGAGCAGCAACTCCTGCTCCAGTCGGCGGTCACCGCCGCCGCCGTAGAGCGCCTCGGTGACGTGGCGGCCGGCCTCGTCGTTGCCCGGGACGTTGGAGTCGAGGATCAGCAGCGGGACCCGGCCCACCTGGACCTTCCAGATGTATGCCGCCAGCGTGCGTCCCGCCGGCAGCTTGATCTCGACCATCGCGGGCGTGCCGTCGTCCTCGCGCACCAGGGAGATCGGCATCGCGTTGGGGTCCAAGATCGGGTACCGCTCCTGCTGCCAGCCCTCCCGGTTGAGCGACTGGACGAAGTACCCGGTCTGGTACCACAGGCCCACCCCGACGATCGGGACCCCGAGATCCGAGGCCGACTTCAGGTGGTCGCCGGCGAGGATGCCCAGACCGCCGGAGTACTGCGGGAGCACCGAGGTCAGGCCGAACTCGGGACTGAAATAGGCGATACAGGCCGGTGCGCCACCCTCGACCCCGGCAGCCCAGTCCTGGTACCAGCGCGGCGCGTCCATGTAATGGCGCAGGTCGGCATACTCCTGACGGACCCGACCCACGAACTCCTCGTCGCGCGCCAGCCGGTCGAGCTCCTTGGCGGACAGTTTGGCGAGCAGCCGCGTCGGATCGCCCTTGACGCGTTCCCAGCGCTCCGGGTCGATGGCGGCGAACAGGTCGCGGGTGCTCTGGTGCCAGGCCCACCGCACGTTCAGCGCAAGTTCACCGAGCGGCTCCAGGGCCGGGGGAAGAACGCTTCGGACGGAGTACCGACGGATTGCCTTCACGACGTTCAAGCATAGGGGGTACCGCTTTCGCGGCCCCGGGGAAGGCATGAGGGGCCTCCCGTCCCATTCGGGAGGGCCATAGCGCGGGGAATCACCCCGCGCAGGTATGCCGAACCTCGTGTGGGTTCGGTAGCGTCATGCCCGTGAGCGAAACCTTCCCACCGACCGATGTCGCGATCGCCCGCCCAGTCCCCGTCCAGATCGTCGGCCGGATCCCGGTCCAGAGCGTCCGTCCGCTCGTCGACGACGGTCAGCGACCGGCAAAAAGTGTTGAAGGAGAATGGTTTACAGTCGCTGCGCGGGTGTTCCGTGAGGGCCACTCGTCGGTCAACGCGACGGCGGTCCTGCGCGACCCGCAAGGTCGCGACCACCACTTCCCCATGCACATCGACAACGAGGGTCTGAGCTGGTGGAGCGCACCGGTCCGGGCCGACCGGACCGGCATGTGGACCTACCGCGTCGAGGGCTGGTCGGACCCGGTCGCGACGTGGCAACACGACGCCGGGATCAAGGTGCCCGCCGGACTCGACGTCGAGATGATGCTCGAGGAGGGCGCTCGGGTCTACGAGCGAGCGCTGGCCGAACTCCCGGCGGGCGTCGACGGCGCCGCCCTGGCCCACCTGGTCACCACGCTGCGGGACACCGGGCGTGACCCGGAGGAGCGCTTCTGGGCGGCCTCCGCCCCGGACGTCCTCGCCGTGCTGGCGGCCCACCCGCTGCGCGAGTTCGTCAGCCCCTCTGCGGCCTACCCCTTGCTCGTCGAGCGCCAGCGCGCGCTGTACGGCGCGTGGTACGAGATCTTCCCGCGCTCCGAGGGGGCCACCTTCGATCCGGAGACCGGGACGTGGACGTCGGGCACCTTCCGCACCGCCGCGGAACGACTCCCCGCGATCGCCGACATGGGTTTCGACGTGGTGTACCTCACCCCGATCCACCCGATCGGCCGGGTCAACCGCAAGGGTCCGAACAACTCCCTGGTGGCCGGCCCGGACGACCCCGGCAGCCCGTACGCCATCGGCGCCGCCGAGGGCGGCCACGACGCGATTCACCCGGACCTGGGCACGTTCGATGACTTCGACTACTTCGTCGCCCGGGCCGCGGAGCTGGGGATGGAGGTGGCCCTGGACATCGCCCTACAGTGCGCCCCCGACCACCCGTGGGTGACCAGCCACCCGGAGTTCTTCACGACCCGGGCGGACGGCACGATCGCGTATGCCGAGAACCCGCCGAAGAAGTACCAGGACATCTATCCGCTCAACTTCGACAACGCCCCCCAGAGTGCGTATGCCGAGATGCGGCGGGTCATTCAGGTGTGGTTGGACCACGGGGTTCGCATCTTCCGAGTCGACAACCCGCATACCAAGCCCGTGCAGTTCTGGCAGTGGCTGATCGCCGACGTGGCGAAGGACTACCCCGAGACCATCTGGCTCTCCGAGGCGTTCACCAAACCGGCCATGATGGCGGCGCTGGCGTCGGCGGGTTTCCAGCAGTCGTACACCTACTACGCCTGGCGGAACGCGAAGTGGGAACTGGAGGAGTACGTCAAGGAACTCGCCACCGACAGCGCCGCTTTCATGCGGCCGTCGTTCTGGCCGACGACCCACGACATCCTCACGCCCTATATGCAGTACGGCGGTCCGACGGCCTGGCAGTTGCGCGCGGCGCTGGCCGCCACGCTGGTGCCGACGTACGGCATCTACGCGGGTTACGAACTCATGGAGAACATCGCCCGGCCCGGGGTCGAGGAACAGATCGACAACGAGAAGTACCAATTCAAGGACCGGCACTGGGCCGACTACGAGCCGGGCGGCCCCAAGGCGGGCCGGTCGCTGGCGAGTTATCTGCGCAAACTCAACCAGATCCGGCGCGCGCACCCGGCGCTGCACTGGTTGCGCAATATCACCTTCCACCACTGCAACGACGATAACGTCATCGCGTTCTCCAAGACGACGATCGTCGATACGGCCGACGGGTCGCAGTACCGTGACACGATCCTCGTGATCGCCAATGTCGACCCCCACTCCACTCGCGAAACCACGGTGAATCTGGATATGCCGGCTCTAGGGATGAGGTGGGACCAGTCCTTCACCGCGACCGACCTGCTCATCGGGCATTCGTGGACGTGGGGCGCGAGCAACTTCGTGCGACTCGGCCCCGGCACGCAGCCGGTCCACATCATCCACGTCACCGGGTGAGGCGATGCCAGGGTTGAACTTGACGGGACCGGGACTCAAACACGATCCCGAGTGGTTCCGTAAGGCGGTGTTCTACGAAGTCCTGGTGCGGGCCTTCGCCGACTCGAAGGGCTCCGGCGCCGGCGACTTCACCGGCTTGATCGGCAAGCTCGACTACCTGCAGTGGCTCGGCGTGGACTGCCTGTGGTTGCCGCCGTTCTACGCCTCACCGTTGCGGGACGGTGGTTACGACATCGCCGACTACACAGCGGTGCTTCCGGAGTTCGGCACCCTCCCGGAGTTCACCGAACTGGTCGCGCAGGCGCACGCCCGCGGCATCCGGATCATCACCGATTTCGTGATGAACCACACCAGCGACCAGCATGCGTGGTTCCAGGCCAGCCGGTCGGCACCGAACGGCCCGTACGGCGACTTCTACGTGTGGTCTGACACCGACGACAAGTATGCCGATGCCCGGATCATCTTCGTGGACACCGAGAAGTCCAACTGGACCTTCGACCCGATCCGGCGCCAATTCTTCTGGCACCGCTTCTTCTCCCACCAGCCGGACCTGAACTTCGAGAACCCGGCGGTTCAAGACGCGATGTTCGAGATCGTCCGGTTCTGGATGGACCTGGGCATCGACGGCTTCCGCCTCGATGCGGTCCCCTATCTGTTCGAGGAGGAGGGCCACAACGGGGAGAACCACCCGAAGACGCACGAGTTCCTGGCCCGGCTGCGGGCCATGGTCGAACGCGAGTACCCGGGGCGGATCCTGCTCGCCGAGGCCAACCAGATGCCGGCCGAGGTCGTCGTCTACTTCGGGACCGAACAGGCCCCGGAATGCCAGATGTGCTTCCACTTCCCGGTCATGCCCCGGCTCTACTACGCCCTGCGCAGCGAAACCGCGGCACCGATCGTCGACGTCCTGGCCGAGACCCCGCCGATCCCGCCCGGCACCCAATGGGGCACGTTCTTGCGCAACCACGACGAACTCACCCTCGAGATGGTCACCCCCGAGGAGCGGTCGGCCATGTACGGCTGGTACGCCCCGGACCCGCGGATGCGCGCCAACGTCGGCATCCGGCGCAGGCTGTCGACTCTGCTGGACAACTCGCGTCCCGAGATCGAACTCATCCATGCGCTCCTGTTGTCCCTGCCCGGTTCGCCGTGCCTGTACTACGGCGACGAGATCGGGATGGGCGACAATATCTGGCTGTCCGACCGGGACGCCGTCCGGACCCCGATGCAATGGACCCCGGACCGCAACGCCGGCTTCTCCTCCGCCGACCCCGGCAAGCTCTACCTGCCGGTGATCCAGTCCCTGGTGCATCACTACAACCACGTCAACGTCGAAGCCCAGATGGCCTCCAACTCCTCTCTCCTCCAATGGGTTCGGGGAATGTTGTCGGTTCGCCGCAAGCATCCCGTCTTCGGCCTGGGCGACTACCTGCCCTGTGAGGCGGACAACCCCGCGGTCCTCGCCTTCGTTCGCGAGGTACCGGTCGCCGAGCAGGTCGACGAATCGGCGGACGCCCCCCAATCCGCCTCGGCGGTGCTGTGCGTCAACAATCTCTCGTCACGACCGCAGGGCACGCGCGTCCGACTTCCGGAGCGGTATGCCGGTGCCCGACTCGCCGATGCCTTCGGCGGTCACGGATTCGGGCTGGTCGACGACGACGGGACGGCGCGCTTCACCCTGGGGTCGCGGGACTTCTTCTGGCTCGTGCTGCGGCCACGGAGCGGATCGTGACCGACCGGGGCACCATCCACGTCGACGCCATGTTGACCCCGGGCAAGCTCGAACTCCTCGGGCCGTGGATGCGCGAGCGTCGTTGGTATGCCGGCAAGGACCACGAGCCGTTGTTGCGGCGGGTCGGCGGATTCCGTTTCGAGGACCCGGCCGGACAGGTGGGCATCGAGACGATCCTGGCCGCCGATGTCGCCGTCGAGCCGCCGGTGACCTATCAGGTGCCGCTCACCTATCGCGGCGCACCGGTGCCCGAGCTCGCCGATGCCCTGGTCGGGACGATCGAGCACTCCGTACTCGGGACGCGCTGGGTGTACGACGGATGCCAAGACCTGGCATACGTCGACCGGCTTCTGGCCCTGATTCTCGGCCACGACAGATGCTCACGGTCCGGGCCCGACGAGGCATTCGGTCACCTCACCGACCCCTTGGGCGTCACGGGCGTGCGGGCTGCGCGGATCCTGACCGGCGAGCAGTCCAACACCTCGATCATCTGCGCGACGCGCGACGCCGAGGGCGCACCGGGGCGTCCGGTCATCATCAAGGTGTTCCGCACGCTCCAGGACGGGGACAATCCGGACGTCACCGTGCAGACCGCGTTGTCGGCCGCCCACTGCCACCAGGTGCCGGCCGCGCTCGGCCAGCTGACGGGGTCGTGGCTGGACCCGTCCGGGCAGGTCCGATCCTTCGGCCATCTGGCGTTTGCCCAGGAGTTCTACCCGAACGTCGAGGATGCCTGGCGAGTGGCGTCCCGGGCGGCCCTGGCGGGACGGGACTTCGCCGACGAGGCATACGGGCTGGGCGCGGCGACCGCCACGATTCACCGAACCCTGGCCGTCGAACTCGGCCGCCGGGACACCACGGCGGCCGATCGGGCGCGGATCCTCGGCTCGTTGCGCGACCGTGCGGCCGCCGCGCTGGCCGAAGTCCCGGCCCTCGGGGAGTTCGCCGCGGCTGTGGCCGATCGCTTCGACGCGGTTCCGGACGCCGATTGGCCTGCCCTGCAACGGATCCACGGCGACTACCATCTCGGACAGGTCCTCGCCGTGCCGGACCTCGGTTGGGTCGTCGTCGACTTCGAGGGGGAACCGTTGCGCCCGCTCGCCGAGCGCAACGAGCCCGATCTGGCGGCCCGCGACATCGCCGGAATGCTGCGGTCGTTCGACTATGCGGCCGGCACGGCGCAGCTGGCCGGGGCCGACGGCGACACATTGGGATGGTTAAGGCGGGCGTCCGACGCCTTCCTGCGCGGTTATGAAGACACCGGCGGTCCGATCGATCCGACGACGTTGGCCCTGGTGTCCGTTCTCATGCTGGACAAGGCGCTGTACGAGGCTGTCTACGAGGCTCGCAACAGGCCACAATGGATCGATATCCCCTTGCGGGCGATCCGCGTACTGCTCGATCCCTCGGCCCCCACAGGTCCCTCACAAAGGTGAAGCATGGCTAAGATCCAGGTTCAGCCCACGTTCCTCGATGAGACGGCAGCAGGACTGTTCACCCAAGGCCTCAACGGCCAGCCTCACGACCTGCTCGGCCAGCACGTGGGACCGTTCGGACTGACCGTCACCGTCTACCGACCGTTGGCCCGCAGCGTCGGGATCCGGCTGGACGACGGCGACGAGTTCGAGTTGCTGCACGCCCGCGACGGCCTTTGGAGCGCAACGGTGCCCGGCGTCACCGAGACCCACGACTACCGGGTGCTCGTGACCTACGACGACGGCGTGGAGCACGTCCAGGACGACCCGTATCGCTTCGCCCCGACGCTTGGCGACATCGACCGCCACCTGATCAACGAGGGTCGCCACGAGGAACTGTGGAACGTCCTCGGCTCCCACATCCGGCGCTACGACGGGGCCCTGGGCCCGGTCAAGGGCGCGTCCTTCGCGGTCTGGGCACCGAACGCCCGCGCGGTCCACGTCATCGGTGACTTCAACGGGTGGGACTTCCGCAGCCACCCGATGCGCATGCTCGGGCAGACCGGGATCTGGGAACTGTTCGTGCCCGGGGTCAGCGAGGGCGACAACTACCAGTACGCCGTCACCGGTGCCGACGGCGGGGTCCGCACCAAGTCGGACCCGATGGCCCGCCGGACCGAATGCCCCCCGAAGGTCGCCTCCATCGTCACCGAGTCGGCATACACCTGGGCGGACGAGGACTGGATGACCCAGCGCCAGTCCAAGAACCCGCATGTCGGCCCGATGAGCGTCTACGAAGTCCACCTCGGATCGTGGCGGCAGGGCTCGACCTACCGTGATCTCGCCGAGCATCTGGTCAACTACGTCGTCGACCTGGGCTTCACCCACATCGAGCTGATGCCCGTCATGGAGCACCCGTACGGCCCGAGCTGGGGCTACCAGGTCACCGGATTCTTCGCTCCCACAGCACGTTTCGGCACCCCGGACGACTTCCGCTACCTCGTCGACCGGCTGCACCAGCACGGCATCGGCGTCATCTTGGACTGGGTCCCCGGCCACTTCCCCAAGGATGACTTCGGCCTGGCCCGGTTCGACGGGCAGGCGCTGTACGAGCACCCGGACCCGCGGCGCGGCGACCAGCCGGACTGGGGCACCCACGTCTTCGACTTCGGCCGCCCCGAGGTCCGCAACTTCCTCGTCGCCTCCGGGATCTACTGGCTGGAGGAGTTCCACATCGACGGGCTCCGGGTCGACGCCGTCGCCTCGATGCTCTACCTCGACTACTCCCGCCGGGACGGGGAGTGGCTGCCGAACGCCTTCGGCGGACGGGAGAACCTCGACGCGATCCAGTTCCTGCAGGAGACGAATGCGACTGTCTACAAGCGGGTTCCGGGCATCGTCACGATCGCCGAGGAGTCCACGTCGTGGGGTGGCGTCACCGGCAGCACCGACTCCGGCGGCCTCGGCTTCGGCTACAAGTGGAATATGGGGTGGATGAACGACGCGCTGTCCTATCTGGGACGCGAGCCGATCCATCGCCAGTACCACCACAACGACATGACCTTCTCGATGGTCTATGCCTACAGCGAGAACTTCATCCTGCCGATCAGTCACGACGAGGTCGTCCACGGCAAGGGGTCGCTGTTGCGCAAGATCCCGGGCTGGCGCGACGACCAACTCGCCACTCTGCGCGCCTTCCTGTCCTTCATGTGGAGCCACCCCGGCAAGCAACTGATCTTCATGGGCAGCGAGTTCGCCCAGGAGTCGGAGTGGGCCGACGGGCACAGCCTGGACTGGTGGCTGCTCGACCAACCGGCGCACTACCGGATCCACGCGCTCGTCAAGGACATGAACCGGATCTACCGGGACCACCCCGCGCTGTGGGAACTCGACAACTCCCCCAACGGCTTCAGCTGGCTCAACGCCGACGACGCCGGCCACAACGTGTTCTCCTTCCTCCGGTTCGGGCAGCAGGCCAAGGACGGCACCACCCCGGCGCTGGCCTCGATCGTCAACTTCAGCGGGATGACGCACGAGCAGTACCGCATCGGGCTGCCGTTCGGTGGCACCTGGCAGGTCATCTTGGACACCGCCGGCTACCGTCCCGAGGCGCCGAGTTCGACCGGCACGACCGTCGTCGCCGAGGCCATGCCGTGGAACAACCAGCCGTTCGCCGCCAATGTCGTCGTGCCCGCCATGTCCGGCGTCTGGCTGGTCCCCGTCGACCAAGTCTGATCGCCAGCGGGTCCGACCGCCGCCTCGTTCGATCCGCAGTCGCCACAGCCCTGTTCGCCCACGCAGCAAGGAGTGTTCGATGATCCACCCCCGCGCCGGCCAGGTCGCCTCCCCCGAGGACCTCGTCGACATCGCCGCCCTCCTGGACGCCTACTACGCGCTCAAGCCGGACGCCACGAATCCGGACCAGATGGTCGTGTTCGGCACCTCGGGCCACCGCGGCTCGAGCCTGAAGACGGCGTTCAACGAGGATCACATCCTGGCCACCACCCAGGCGATCTGCGAGTACCGCGCCTCGGTCGGCGTCGGCGGGCCACTGTTCATCGGCCGTGACACGCACGCGCTGTCCGAACCGGCCTGGAAGTCGGCACTGGAGGTTCTCGTCGCCAACGGCGTGGATGTCCGGGTCGACAACCGGGACTCGTGGACCCCGACGCCGGCCGTCTCGCTGGCCATCCTGACGGCGAACCGCGGCAAAGCCGCCGACGCACCCGACCTCGCCGACGGCATCGTCGTCACCCCGTCGCACAACCCGCCGTACGACGGCGGCTTCAAGTACAACCCGACGCACGGCGGGCCCGCGGACACCGACGCGACCTCGGTGATCGCCAAGCGCGCCAACGAGATCATCGTCGGCGGCCTGACCGAGGTGAAGCGCGTTCCCTTCGACCAGGCGCGGGCCGCCGTCGGCGAGTACGACTTCATGGGCGCCTACGTCGACGACCTGCCCAATGTCGTCGACATCGCGGCGATCCGCGACGCCGGGGTGCGGATCGGCGCCGACCCGCTCGGCGGGGCGTCGGTGGAGTACTGGGCGGCGATCGCCGAACGTCATGGCCTGAACCTCACCGTGGTCAACCCGAACGTCGACCCGCAGTGGGCGTTCATGACCTTGGACTGGGACGGCAAGATCCGAATGGACTGCTCCAGCCCGTATGCCATGGCGTCCCTCATCGACAAGCGCGACGACTACGACGTGGCGACCGGCAACGACGCGGACTCCGACCGGCACGGAATCGTCACCCCGGACGCCGGGCTGATGAATCCCAACCACTACCTGGCCGTCGCCATCCAGTACCTCTACGGCGGCGCTCGGCCGGGTTGGCCGGCGGGGGCCGCGATCGGCAAGACGCTGGTCTCCAGTTCGATGATCGACCGGGTCGCCGAGGACCTCGACCGGCCGCTCGTCGAGGTCCCGGTCGGGTTCAAGTGGTTCGTCCCGGGGCTGATCGACGGCTCCTTCGGGTTCGGCGGTGAGGAGTCGGCCGGGGCGTCCTTCCTCCGGCTGGACGGCTCGGTGTGGACCACCGACAAGGACGGCATCATCTTGTGCCTGCTCGCCGCCGAGATCATCGCCAAGGCCGGTAAGTCCCCGAGCCAGCACTACGCCGAGTTGACCGCGAAGCACGGCGAACCGGCATACGCCCGGATCGACGCACCGGCCAACCGCGAGCAGAAGGCGCGCCTGGGCAAGCTGACCCCCGACGCGGTATCCGCCGATCAGCTCGCCGGCGAGGTGATCACCGCCAAGCTGACCGCGGCGCCCGGCAATGGAGCGGCGATCGGCGGCCTGAAGGTGACCACGGAGCACGCCTGGTTCGCCGCGCGGCCGAGCGGGACCGAGGACGTCTACAAGATCTACGCAGAGTCGTTCAAGGGCCCCGAGCATCTCGCGCAGGTCCAGGCCGAGGCCAAGACCGTCGTCGACGCCGCCCTCAGTTAGTCGTCCGGCCCCCGGTTCAGCTCGGTTCGCCGCGGGTCAGAACAAGGCGGCCGTCAGGGCCTTGCGAGCCGCGACGACCCGCGGGTCGGAGGCCCCGACGACGGCGAAGAGTTCGAGCAGCCGGTCGCGGACGACGGTGCGTTCGTCGCCGGCCGTGATCCGGACCGTGTCGATCAGTCGACGGAACGCGTCCTCCACGTGTCCACCGAGGACGTCCAGATCGGCCACGGCGAGTTGGGCGGTCACGTCGTCGGGCTGGGCCGCCGCCTGGGCGCGCACGGCCTGCGGGTCGACGCCGTCGGTGCGGCGCAGCAGGTCGACCTGAGCCAGCCCCACCCGGGCCTCTTCGTCCTTGGGGTTGTCGGCCAGCGCTTGGTGGAAGGCCGCCGCGGCCGCCTTGTAGTCGCCCGCGTCGATGGCGTCGTACGCCCGTTGCAGGGTTTCGGGGAGTTCCGCGGGCTCCTCCGGCACGGCCGCCACCGTGTCGTCGGGACCGGCGGGCACCCGCCCGGTGACCCCCGACTGGATCGCGACCTGGACCAGTTGGTCGAAGAGCTGACGGAGCACCTCGTCGGGCTGCGGATCGCCGAACAGCGGGACCGGCTGACCCTGGAGGAAGGCGACGCACATCGGCAGCTGGCCCTGCACGAAGGCCTGCACGAGAGCGGGATTGGTGTCGACGTTGATCCGAGCGAGTTGCAGGCGGCCCTCGTAGCTGCGGATGACGGCGGCCACCTGGTCGGACAACTCGACGGACTGCGGCTGGCGGGGTGACCACAGCAGCATGACCACGGGGTAGCGCACGCTGGCGCTGACGAGTTGCTGGAAGTTCGCCTCGTCGGCGTCCACCACATAGCCCTGGGCGACGGAGCCCGCCGTGGCGGACGGTGGACGAGAACCCTGGTCGCCACCGGCCGGACCGCCGGGGCGGGCCGGACCGCGACCGGCACCCGCCGCCCCGGGACGTCGCAGGGCCGACAGATCGACGGCGCCGCGCAGCGCAGAGCCGAATGGCTGGTTGCTCATCGGAACGTGCCTCCTGGGGTCATGCCTCGCAGGTGAGGCATCGGGTCGGCGCCTGAGGGGACGGAAAGCGGACGGAAAGGGGACGGAAAACACCACCACCTTACGCGAGCCGCAGGCGCGGCCCCCAACCCGACCGGACGGGCTCAGAACCGCGCCGGCTCCCGGTAGATGCCCCATTCGGACTTCAGCGCGCCGCAGATCTCGCCCAGGGTGGCCTCGGCGCGGACGGCGTCGAGCATCGCGGGAATCATGTTCTCGCTGGTCCGCGAGATCTCGACCAGAGCGGTGATCCGCTCTTGGACGAGGGCCTCGTCCCTGGTGGCCCGCCGACCGCTGAGCAACTCGACCTGCTGGCGTTCGACCTCGTGGCTGACCCGCATGATCTCCAGGTCGGTGGACAGCGACTCGGTGAGCGTGTTGACGCCCACGACGCGCTTGTCGCCGCGTTCCAGCGCGAGTTGGTATTGGAAGGCGGAGTCGGCGATCTCGCCGGTGAACCAGCCCTCCTCGATGCCGCGCAGAATGCCGGAGGTCATCGGCCCGATCGGGTGGTTGTCGCCGTGCGCCCGCACGCCCATCGCCTTGATCTTGGCGAAGATCGACTCGGCGTCGGCCTCGATCCGGTCGGTGAGCGCCTCGACATACCACGACCCGCCGAGCGGGTCGGCGACATTGGTGACCCCGGTCTCCTCCATGATGACCTGCTGGGTGCGCAGGGCGACCTCGGCGGCGAAATCGGTTGGGAGCGCGAGGGTTTCGTCCAGCGCGTTGGTGTGCAACGAGTTCGTGCCGCCGAGCACGGCCGCCAGCGCCTCGATCGCGGTGCGCACCACGTTGTTGTACGGCTGTTGGGCGGTGAGCGAGACGCCGGCCGTCTGGGTGTGGAAGCGCAGCGACTGGGCCTTGCTCGTCTTGGCGCCGTAGACGTCGCGCAGCCAGCGCGCCCAGATCCGCCGGGCGGCCCGGAACTTAGCGATCTCCTCGAAGAAGTCGATGTGGCTGTCGAAGAAGAACGACAGACCGGGGGCGAAGGTCTCGATGTCGAGCCCGCGAGACAGCCCGAGTTCGACATAGGCGAAGCCGTCGGCGAGGGTGAAGGCGAGTTCTTGCGCCGCCGTGGCCCCGGCCTCGCGGATGTGATACCCGGACACCGAGAGCGGCTTGTATGCCGGGATGTTCTGGTTGCAGAACTCCATCAGGTCGCCGATCAGGCGCAGGTGCGGCTCGGGGTCGAAGAGCCATTCCTTCTGGGCGATGTACTCCTTGAAGATGTCGGTCTGCAGCGTGCCGTTCAGGGTGTGGAAGTCCACGCCCTGGCGCTCGGCGGCGACGAGATACATACAGAAAACCGGCACCGCGGGCCCGGAGATGGTCATCGACGTGGTGACGCCGCCGAGCGGGATGTCCCCGAAGAGGATGTCCATGTCGGCGGCCGAGTCGATGGCGACGCCGCAGTGGCCGACCTCGCCCAGGCTCATCGGGTCGTCCGAGTCTCGGCCCATCAGGGTGGGCATGTCGAAGGCGACGGACAGCCCGCCGCCGCCGCGACCGAGGATCAGCTTGTAGCGCTGGTTGGTCTGCACGGCGTTGCCGAACCCGGCGAACTGGCGGATCGTCCAGTTCCGTCCGCGGTAGCCGGTCGCGTGCAGGCCACGGGTGAAGGGGTATTCACCGGGCCACCCGATCCGCTCCAGCCGCGCGTCTTCTTCCGGAGTGCCCGGCTCCGGTATGCCGTTGAGGCCCGGTCCGTAGACCGGGTCCAGGTGGGCGCCGGACAGCGTCGAGAAGTCGGCCTTGCGGATCTGGCCCGCAGCGACCGCCTTGTCGAATCGCTCCTGCCACCGCGCCGCACCCTCCGCCGCCGCCGAACGGGCGCTGCTGGTCTGGTCACTCGTCATCGCGGCCTCCTCGCCGAGAAACAGGTTTGTGACGAGGGTAACGCCGGACGCCACGTCAAGCGCTCGGCGAACGGTCCCCGTCCGGGTCGGCGGCACGGGTCTGCGCCAAAGCGGTGCCGGCGTTCCGCTGGCCGGGTTCCGAGCGCGTCATGCGCGCCCCTGCGCCGACCCGTCGGGCAGCCGACGGATCAATCGGATCTCCGGGGTCTTCGTCGGTTCGTGCACCTGTCGGCCGCCTTCGTCGACGAACCCCCAGCGGCGGTCTCTGCCGGGGCTGGCGGAGGCGAACCCCACGATCCGGCCGTCGCCGTCCCGGGCCACCCAGGTCCGCGCCCCTTCGATCTCCGGCCGCTCGGCGCGCTGTTTCCATCCGGCGGCGAAGACCTCCGGATCCAGGGCGGCGAGATAGTCCGCCGGCATGTGGGCGGCATACGCCTCCCGCCAGACGGCCACGTGAACCAGGCCGAGTTCGTCCGCATCGCCGATCGCAAGAGGACGAATATCCATGCTGTTCAGTCGTCTTCGAGTTGCTCGCGGACCGCGGCGTCGAGGCGGGCGACCTTGCCGTCGATCTCGCCGGTGTGGCCGGGACGGATATCGGCCTTCATGACCAGCGAGACCCGCGGGGAGATCGCGGTGAGTTCGTCGACGCAGGCCTTGACCACCGCCATGATCTCGTCCCAGTCCCCCTCCAGGGTGGTGAACATCGCGTCGGTGCGGTGCGGAATGCCGGAGGCGCGCACGACCCGGATCGCCCGGGCGACGGCCTGGCTGACCGAACCGGTGTCGTCGGCGGTGGTCGGGGCGATCGAGAAGGCGAGCAGCATACGGGTCACGATAACCGGCTCATGCCGTCGTGACGGCGCGAGCGCGGCCCGCAGGATCAGTCGGTCAAGACGCGCTTGAGGTCGAGCAGGTGTTCGAGCACCTCGAAGCCGAGCCGCTCGTTGATGCCCACCATCCACCGGTTGGTCTCGGCGTTGCACGTGGTGACGCGCCGAGCGCCGGGGAAGCCGTCCTGCAGTTGGCGCAGGTTCGCGACCTTGACCGCCGTGCCGAGGCGGCGCCCCCGGTGGTCGCGATGGACATAGGTCCCCCACTGGTGGACGTGTTCGGGATCTGCGGAGACGATCAGGTCGGTGTGCGCGGCGACGGCACGGGTCGCGCGGTGCACCGCGATCGTGGTCAGGCGGGTGCGCCCGGCGCCGGCGAGGGTTTCGACCATGGCCCGATACTCCTGCGGCGTATGCGTTTCCGGCTCGAAGTCGATGTCTCCGGTCGGCGCGTCGACGCCGAGGAGATTGCCGATCTCGCAATAGCCCTGCTGGTACTCCTGCGGGATGAGGCCGGCGTAGGCCAGCACGTCGTAATCGGCCGCCCAGTACGGCCGTGCGTCGGCCTCCAGTCGCCCCAGCAGTGTCTCGTCCATCGGGAGGGCGAGTTGGCGGCCGACCTCGAGATTGGCAACGGAGTACCCCACGGCCTCGGCGAATCGGGCGTGCGGGTGCGTCAGGTCTCCGGGTGGGATGAAGGTCTCGGCGAGGAGAACGGTCCGGTCGAGTTGCCGGGCTCGTTCGTCGACCGCCTCGGCCAGGGTCGATCCGGCTCCTCTCCGGCGGGCGACCGGCGTTACCGCTATCTCCAGCCAGAGTTGAGTCGTGTTGCTGGTCAAGGGAATCCACAACAGGGCCACGCCGACGAGGTCGTCCCCGTCGAAGGCGCCGAGCACCTCGTGCTCCTCCATCGCGGTCACGTGCCGGGCCTCGGCCGTCCACTCGACGAAGGTGCGCGGCGTCTCCCATGGGCGCTCGAAACTGATTGCGGCACTGTGGATGTCGTGGGCTCCCGCCATCTGGTCGTCACTGGCCAGATCGAGCGGGCGCACGGCATACGAGGGCATGAAGATGAAGGTACCCAGCCGAACCAGGCCGACACGAACCTTTTTCGGTGCGCCGCCCTCAGAGGATCTGGGCGACGATCCGGTCGGCGGCGGTGTACGGGTCGACGGTGCCGTCGACGACGCCGGCGGCCAGGCTCTCCAGGTCGTGCCCGGTGCGCAGGTCGCCGATCCGGGCCCGCAGCGCATCCAGGGTGATCGTCTCGATCTCGTCGGCGGCCCGGGCCAGGCGCCGGGCGCGCAGCTTGCCGCTCGTGTCGAGCCACTCCTCGTGGGCGGTGATCGAGGCGACGACGTCGTCGCCGCCCTCCCCGGACGAGGCGATCGTCTTGACGACTGCGGGCTGCCAGTCGTCGTCGGCCCGGCGCTCGCCGAGGGACAGCATGTGCTTGAGGTCGCGCACCGTGGCATCCGCGCCGTCGCGGTCGGCCTTGTTGACCACGAAGATGTCGCCGATTTCGAGGATGCCGGCCTTGGCGGCCTGTATGCCGTCGCCCATGCCGGGCGCGAGGAGGACCAGCGTGGTGTCGGCCAGCGCGGCGATCTCGACCTCGGACTGCCCGACGCCGACGGTTTCGACGATGACGACGTCGCAACCGGCGGCGTCAAGAACCCGAATCGCCTGCGGCGTGGTCCAACTCAGCCCACCGAGATGACCGCGGGAGGCCATCGACCGGATATAGACGCCGGGGTCGAGGGCGTGCTCCTGCATCCTGATCCGGTCGCCGAGCAGCGCCCCGCCGGAGAACGGCGAACTCGGGTCGACGGCGAGGACGCCCACCCGCTTGCCGGCGTCGCGGTACTCCCCGACGAGCATCGACGTCGAGGTCGACTTGCCCACCCCGGGTGACCCGGTCACCCCGACGACGTGGGCGTGACCGGTGTGCGGGGCCAGTGCGGCACTGACCTCGCGCATGGCGGGGTGCCCGTCCTCGATGAGCGAGATCAGGCGCGCGACGGCGCGTGGTGCACCGTCGCGCGCCTGCTCGACGAGGGCCGGGACGTCGACGACTCGGGCCACGTCGGGAACGCGATCAGGCCTTCGGCACGCTGACGATCAGGGCGTCGCCCTGGCCGCCGCCACCGCAGAGGGCCGCCGCACCGACGCCGCCGCCGCGACGCTTGAGTTCCAGCGCCAGGGTAAGGGCGACGCGGGCGCCCGACATGCCGACGGGGTGCCCCATGGCGATGGCGCCGCCGTTGGGGTTGACCTTGTCGGGGTCCAGCCCGAGCATCTTCGCCGAGGCGAGACCGACGGCGGCGAAGGCCTCGTTGATCTCGACGACGTCGAGGTCGGTCGGGGAAATGCCCTGCTTCTCACAGGCGGCCTTGATGGCGTTGGCCGGCTGGGCCTGCAGCGTCGAGTCGGGACCGGCCACCCAGCCGTGCGCGCCGATCTCGGCGAGCCACGGGATGCCCTCGGCCTCGGCCTTGGCCTTGCTCATGACGACGACCGCGCAGGCCCCGTCGGAGATCTGGCTGGCGCTGGCGGCGGTGATCGTGCCCGTCTTGCTGAACGCCGGACGCAGGCCGGCCAGCGACTCGGCTGTGGTGTCGGCGCGTACGCCCTCGTCCTTCTTGAAAACGACCGGGTCGCCCTTGCGCTGCGGGATCTCCACGGCGACGACCTCGTCGTCGAACTTGCCGTCGGCCCACGCCTTGGCGGCCAACTGGTGGCTGCGGGCCGAGAAGGCGTCCTGCTCCTCGCGGCTGAACTCGTTGTCGCCGTTGTTGGCCGACTCGGTGAGATTGCCCATGCCCTGGTCGGTGTAGATGTCGTACAGCGCGTCGAAGTCCATGCTGTCGCGGACCGGGAAGGTGCCGTAGCGGTACCCGGCGCGGGACTTCTCCAACAGGTGCGGCGCGTTGGTCATCGACTCCATGCCGCCCGCGACGATGGTGTCGTACTCGCCGGCCTTGATGAGGGCGTCGGCGAGCGCGATCGCGTTGAGGCCGGACAGGCATACCTTGTTGATGGTCAGCGAGGGCACGTCCATCGGGATGCCGCCCTTGACGGCCGCCTGACGCGCGGTCATCTGGCCACAGCCGGCCTGGATGACGTGGCCCATGATGACGTACTGGACCTGGTCGCCGGATATCCCGGCCTTCTCCAGCGCGCCCTTGATGGCGACGCCGCCGAGGTCCATGGCGGACATGTCCTTCAGCGAGCCCGACATGCGGCCCATTCCGGTGCGAGCTCCGGCGACGATGACGGAAGTAGCCATATTGTCCTGCCCTTCATTGCGCGTGGGATGGTGCGGACCTCGCGGTCTCGCTTACCCGCCACTCTAGCCAGCGGCCCCCTGCCTTGGCTTCCCCGCGCAGGCCACGGACTTCGCCACGGCAGGATGGCATACGTCACAGGAGCCGGTATGCCGGGGGCAGGTCCCGGGGCTCGTTCCCCGACCTGCCGGCCCTATCTGTCTCGCCTGCGGCGTCGCTAGGCTTGGCAGCATGACCGACAACCTGTTCACGCACATCGACCACGTCGGCGTGGCCGTCCCCGACCTCGACGCCGCGATCGCGTTCTACTCCGAGAAGTACGGCATGACGTGCCTGCACTCCGAGACCAACGAGGAGCAGGGCGTGCGCGAGGCCATGATGGCCGTCGGCGACTCGACGTCGTGCATCCAGCTCCTGGCGCCGCTCAACGAGTCGTCCACGATCGCCAAGTTCCTCGACAAGAACGGTCCGGGCATCCAGCAGATGGCCTACCGGGTCGCCAATATCGACGAGGCGATGGCGACGTTGAAGGAGCGCGGTCTGCGGCTGCTGTACCCGGAGCCGAAGCGCGGGACGGCGGGGAGCCGGATCAACTTCATCCACCCCAAGGACGCCGGCGGCATCCTCGTCGAACTCGTCGAGCCCAACCCGGCGGGCATGCACTGACCCACACACGGGTCTACGCACCGACCACGGCTTGAGCTGAGGCCGGGCCGGTCAGGGGCGCTGTTCCACGGCGACGCTCCTGGCCGCCGGCCGAGGCCGAGGGTCGCGCACGATCCAGCGTTCGCCCTCGCGGAAACCGAGGCCCGCCAGGGCGCCCGCGTCCCAGGACAGCCGATCCCCCGGGATGAAGCGGACGCCGCGCCGGACAATCAGGTGCATGCCGCGGACGTCTGCGTCGGCGCAGATCTGCCTGAGCAGGTCGGCTCCGGGCGTGCCCCGGGACGTCTGCAGCAGTTCCTCGACCTCCCAAAAGTCCACATCGGGATGGCCGCTGTCCATGACCCGCCCGACGACCGCGCAGGCCGCGCCGTCGGGAGCGTCGTACCACCAGACCTGTTCGTGGGCACTGCTCTTCGGACCACCTGGAAAGATCCGAATCCAGAGGTATCCCAGCGCCCACAACAAGGTGTAGAGCCAAAGGTTCGCGAACATGCGGCGCACCTCGTCCCACCCTCCGTGCGACCAGGCCTGCCAGCATGAGATCGCGATACCCGCCAACGCGACACCAGTGAGAACGACCTCGCGCCGGAATCTCGCCGTGCGCACCAAGGGTTCGGCGGGACGCATCCGGGCCCGCAGTCGCTGTTGCCTACGGGTGAGTTTGTCGACGCGCATCAAAGCCTCCCTGCCCCAGCTTGCCTGCCGTGCCAATTGTGTCATCTCGGGATCCGAGTGAGCCCGTGCGCCGAGACGCGCACGAACCCGTATGCCGTGAGCCGGCCGTGGTGCGCCGGATCCACCAGCGGGGGCCGGTCCCCGAGGTCCACGAGCAACACCCGATCGTCGCGGTCGGCCGCTGCGGCGAGCGCTTCGACGACGGCGTCGAGGTCGTCCGGGACCTCGGCGGCCAACAGGGTCAGCCGCCACTGCGTGGGCGGGTGGGCGCGCTCCGGGTCGCGTTCGAGGACGGCGAGCGCCGGTCGGCCGTCGCCCCGCCACCACAGTTCGCGGTCGGCCGTGGCCCGGAGCAGGCGGACTCGCCACCCGGACAATCGAGTCGCGTTGCGCACCAGGTGTCGCTGGGCACTGTTCAGCCGCGCGATGGGTCGCACCGAGAGCACCGCCTTGAGCGGGACGTTCGGCCGATGGGGCCGGCTCTGGTTCACCGCGGTTCCGGTCCGCCGGATCCGTCGACGGCAACGGCGTCGACGCGGGCTCCGGGAGCGCGCTCCAGTCGATGGCGGTCCACGTGCGCGAATCCGTGGCGTTCGAGCAGCCGCTCGTACCGAGGCACCACGACGCCCTCGCCGTACCCGAGTTCCACGACCAATGTCTGGTTCTCGCGGTCAGCGGCGGCGACGGCTGCCGCCAGGACCGCACCGAGGCCGCGCTCGGGTCCGCTCAGCGGCGGCGGTTCGGCGAGCAGGACCACCCGGCCCGGTCCACCGGCATACGCCCGCTCGACGACGAGAGCCGCCGGCTGGTCGTCGGTGCGCCAGACCTCCCGCAGCAGGGAGCAGCGCAGCACGCCCGGCCGCACGATGGACCCGCGCCTGAGGGTAAAGGGATCCCGCACCCGAGTGACGACCAGATGTCCCCACAAAGCGACGACACAGCAAGCCGCGATAAGAGAGAGGGTGTCACCTCGCTCCCACCCCCGGACGAACTGACCTCCTGACACGATGAGCACGGCAAGCATCGCTAATCCCCAGGTCCGCAACAGCTTCCGGGTTGTCGCGACGTCCGAGGGGATGTCGGCGGGAGCGCGTCCGGAGAGAATCGCCGCCATCCGCGAACGATCCCAGGCCCGCAGACGCGTCAGCCGCCGAACCGTCCCGACGCCTTCCGCCGCCCCGGAACCCGGCGTGTCGTCTCCACCCCACCTCATGGCATACATCATGCGCCCGCGCTGTCACGGATTCCACAGGCCCGGGGGCAGACGCAACACCCCTCCGAACGCTACTGTCGGGTAATAAGAGGTCCGCACCAGCAAGGGAGCTATGACGATGCAGGAAATCCTCGACGCCATCATGGCCGGCAATCGGGATCAGGGCGCCTACGAGGCCATGGCCGTACCCGAGACGTACCGGGCGGCCGTGGTCCGCAAGGACGAGCAGAACATGTTCGCCGGGGTCCCTTCCAAGGAGAAGGACCCGAAGAAGTCGCTGCACATCGACGACATCGCGACTCCCGAACTCGGCCCGGGTGAGGCGCTGGTCGCGGTCATGGCCAGCTCGGTCAACTACAACACGGTATGGACCTCGATCTTCGAGCCGGTCTCCACGTTCGGCTTCCTGGAGCGCTACGGCAAGCTCTCCCCGGTGTCGAAGAAGCACGACCAGCCGTTCCACGTCGTCGGGTCCGACCTGGCCGGCGTCGTGCTGCGCACCGGCCCGGGCGTCCACCTGTGGAAGCCCGGCATGGAGTGCGTCGCGCATTGCCTGTCCGTCGAACTCGAGCACCACGACGGCCACGACGACACGATGATGGACCCGGAGCAGCGGATCTGGGGCTTCGAGACCAACTACGGCGGACTTGCCCAGATCGCGCTGGTCAAGGCGAACCAGCTCATGCCGAAGCCGGCCCACCTGAGCTGGGAAGAGGCGGCCTGCCCCGGGCTGGTCAACTCCACGGCATACCGGCAACTGATCTCCAAGAACGGCGCCGCCATGAAGCTCGGCGACCGCGTCCTCATCTGGGGCGCCAGCGGCGGTCTCGGCTCGTATGCCACGCAGATGTGTCTCGCCGGCGGCGGCACCCCGATCTGTGTGGTCTCCTCCGAGGACAAGGCCGACATCTGCCGCAAGATGGGCGCCGAGCTCATCATCAACCGGCGTGAGGGCGGCTACAAGTTCTGGAAGGACGAGCAGACCCAGGACCCGAAGGAATGGCGGCGGTTCGGCGCGGACATCCGCAAGCTGACCGGCGGCTCGGACGTCGACATCGTCTTCGAACACCCCGGCCGGGAGACCTTCGGCGCCTCCGTCTTCGTCACCCGCAAGGGCGGCACGATCGTCACCTGCGCCTCCACCTCGGGCTACATGCACGAGTACGACAACCGGTACCTGTGGATGAACCTCAAGCGGATCATCTCCAGCCACTTCGCGAACTACCGCGAGGCCTGGGAGGCCAACAGCTTGATCAAGCGGGGCCTGATCCACCCGACCCTGTCCAAGACGTACAGCCTCGACGAGGTCGGGCAGGCCGCCACCGACGTCCACCACAACCTGCACCAGGGCAAGGTCGGCGTGCTGTGCCTGGCCCCCGAGGAGGGCATGGGCGTGACGAACCCCGAGTTGCGCGAACGCCACCTCGAGGGGATCAACCGGTTCCGCAGCCTGTAAACCCTGCCTGATCTCCCCTGCCGGTCGGCACAGCCGGTCGACGCGCGTCCCGCGGGCGCCCGGGTCATCGCGACCCGGGCGCCCGCGGCGGTCCGGGGCTAGCCTGTCCACCGTGCGATTCCTCAACGACCAGCGCCCGAGCGCGGACCTGTCCTATGACGACGTCTTCATGGTCCCGCGGCGTTCGACCGTGACCAGCCGGATGGACGTCGACCTGTCGACCTCCGACGGCACCGGCTGCACCATCCCCATCGTCGTTGCCAATATGACGGCGATCTCGGGACGCCGGATGGCCGAAACCGTGGCTCGCCGGGGCGGGCTGGCGGTGATCCCGCAGGACATCCCGACCGACGTTGTCGGTGAGGTGGTCGCCGGGGTGAAGTCACGGCATACCGTCCACGACACCCCCATCACGCTCGATCGGCACTCGACGGTCGGCGAGGCGATGTCGTTGCTGCCGAAGCGTTCTCACGGCGCGGCCATCGTGGTCGAGGACGCCCGGCCGGTGGGGATCGTGACGACGGCCGACCTGGAGGGGGTCGACCGGTTCACCCAGGTCGACCAGGTGATGAGCCGCAAACTGAAGACCCTGAAGGCCTCGATCGACCCGGAGGCCGCCTTCGAACGACTCGGGGAGATCCGGCATCGGCTCGCGCCCGTCGTCGACGATGACGGGCGTCTCGTCGGCATCCTCACCCGCGCGGGCGCGCTGCGGGCCACGCTCTACACGCCCAATGTCGACGCCTCCGGGCGGCTGAGGATCGCCGCCGCCGTCGGGGTGTCCGGCGATGTCGTGGCCAAGGTGGGTGCGCTCGTCGAGGCGGGGGTGGACACGGTCGTCATCGACACCGCCCACGGGCATCAGCAGAAGGTGATCGAAACGCTGCGCGCGGTGCGGGCGGCGGGGTGCCCCGTGCCGCTGGTTGCGGGCAATGTCGTATCGGCTGAGGGGGTTCGTGACCTGGTCGAGGCGGGGGCCGACATCGTCAAGGTCGGGGTCGGGCCGGGCGCGATGTGTACGACCCGGATGATGACCGGGGTCGGGCGGCCGCAGTTTTCCGCCGTGCTTGAATGCGCTACGGCGGCAAGAGAACTCGGTGCTCACGTCTGGGCCGACGGCGGGGTTCGGCATCCCCGCGACGTGGCTTTGGCGCTAGCCGCGGGGGCCGCGAATGTGATGATCGGGTCCTGGTTCGCCGGCACCCACGAGTCCCCCGGCGACCTGCACGTGGCGCCGGACGGACGGCTCTACAAGGAGTCCTTCGGCATGGCGTCGGCGCGCGCCGTACGCAACCGCACCGCGGCCGAATCCTCCTACGACCGGGCCCGCAAGGCGCTCTTCGAGGAGGGCATCTCCACCTCCCGGATGTTCCTCGATCCGACGCGACCGGGGGTGGAGGACCTGCTCGATGCGATCGTCGCCGGCGTCCGCTCGTCCTGCACGTATGCCGGTGCCGCCACCCTGGAGGAGTTCTACGAGCGCGCCGTGGTCGGCATACAGACGCTGTCCGGTTTCGCGGAAGGCCGCCCCCTGCATACGAGTTGGTGAGCACCTGGCGACGCGAGACGGGCGTCGTTGTGAGGGTCCTCACGAGCGACCGGCGTTGCCCTTGGCCCGGCCTGGGCCGGATCCTGAAGGTATGAGGCGGTGGAATCGGGGACTGGCGGTTGTTGCGGCCGTCGGAACGCTGGGGAGCGCCACCGGGTGCGCCGCCGTGTTCGAGACGCGGCTCGCCGGGGCGATGTCCGAGAGTTCGGCCTACGGGGTTACCTATCACGCGCCTGATGACCAGGAGCATTCGATCCGGATCCCGTTATGCATCGGCCGAGGCACCGGCCCGGCCACGGTGACCGGGTTCACCTGGCACGAGGCCACGGGACTGGACTTCGGCGGCTTCGCGGTCACGACAGTGACATCGCCCGCGGTCTCGGGAGAACTGACGCCGGCGACCTCGGTCAACCAGTTCCCACAAGATGTGACGGTGAGTTGTCGAGCAGGCGAGCCGGAGTTCCCCCAGTATCTCGAGCTCAATGTGCGCATCCGAGACCTGAACACCAGTGGTCGGGCGATGGGCTTGGTCGTCCTCTATCGCGCCGACGGACAGGACCAGACCCTCGACTCGCCCAATCTCATGGTCACCCTGTGCTCCCCTCGCTTCACCGGGACGCAGCGCTGCGACGCCGACGGCGAGCCCATCGCCGGCTGGAAAGGGCCGAGCTGAGCGGAGTCGCCCTCAACCTGCGGTCAGCTGCGGCGACCCAACGCGGCCAACGCCCTCGCCTGGCGGTCGGCGCCGGGTGGGACGGTGACGGCCGGCGCACAGATCCCCGCCAGGTAGAGGTTGTCGCCCATGGCCGCGATCGAGCGCTCCACCAGGTCCAACTCGGCAGGCGTGAATCGTTCGTCGAGGCCGGCGGACCGGGCGATGTCCCAGCGGTGGACCACCAGGTCGAACACGTAGAACTGGGAGAAGGTCTCGCCGACCGTGGTCGGACCGAAGAAGCCGTCGAATTCGGCTGCCAGAAAAGCGTCGTCGTCGACAAGGTCACGCACGGCGCGCTCGTGGGAGCGCCAGGCCCCCACCGGATCGGCCGCGACCGCCGCGGCGTCAGGCGGGGCCGGGAAACCCTCCCGATGACGCGCGAAGAATTCGGCTTGCGTGGCGATGACGTGGTGCAGGACGTCGGCTCCGGTCCAGCCTGCGCAAGCGGACGGCGCGGACCAGGCCGGTCCGGCCAGGTCCGCAACGACGGCGGTGAACGGGTCGGCGGCGGCGGCATACAACTCAGGGGTTCGGGAAGCCATGCGCAGGAGCGTAGCCAGCCCATCCCGGCGCGCACTTGAACGAACCCGACACCACCGCGCAGGATCGAGGGGTGAGCGGACCGGCGGGCGACGACATCGAACGGGCCCACCTGCGCGACCCCGCCGATCGCACGTTCACCATCGACCGACCGGAGCCGCCGGCGCACCTGCGCGACCTGATCCGCCGGTACTGGTTCCCGGTGTGGGACGTCCCGCCAGGGCGCGAGTCCACGCAACGGGTCCTGATGTACCCGATCTGTCTGCTCGTCATCACGCCCGAGTACGCGCGGTTCTACGGCGTGGTGCGCGGCCTGTCCCAGACGACGCTCATCGGGCGCGGGTATGCCGTGGGCGTGATGTTCCAGCCCGCCGCCGGGTTCCTGATCGCCGGCGAGCCCGTGATCCGTTGGACCGACCGGTTCGCCGATGTCGAGGAACTGGCGCGGTTCGCCGGCCGCGACCTGGCGCGACGGGTCCGCGGCTGCCTGGATCCGGACCCGCACGACCGGCAGGCGCGAAGCCGCGCCTACGCCGTGGTCGAGGATGCCATCGGCGAGGTGCTGCCGGTCGACGACGAGGGCGTGCTCGTCAACCGCATCGTCGAAATCGTCGAGACGACACCGGAATTGCTCCGCGTCGACGACCTGTGCGACCGACTCGCGATCGGCGAACGCGCCCTCCAACGGCTCACGGCCAGGCGGCTCGGCCTCACCCCGAAGTGGTTGATCCGGCGGCGCCGGCTCCACGAGGCCGCCGGCCGACTGCGCGAGGGCGAGGTCGATCTCACGGCACTGGCATACGACCTCGGGTACGCGGATCAGGCGCACTTCTCCCGGGACTGGCGCCGCTCCACCGGGCAGACACCGCGGGAATTCGCCGCCGCACATCGACCCGAGCCGGGCCCCCGGCAACCTCGATGACCTCGATGACCTCGATGACCAAGCTCACGCTTGCAACTTCTCCGACGGCGGCGCACAGTGGAAGGACGATCTTCATGACAGCGGTGAGCCGACATGCACGACTACCGGGTGCCC
>JBDIAR010000011.1:0-32339 GCA_039812545.1 Dermatophilaceae bacterium
GGCACCGGTGTTCGCGTCCCCCGCGTCCTCGTCCTCCGCGCCCAGCGCACCGCAATCTTCCCCGACCGCGCAGAGTTCTCCGGCGGCGAGCCGTTCGCTGACCCTTCCGCGAGGGGCTATGCCGCTTGATCGCTTTTGGGCGCTCATCGAGGGCACTCCGGCCGAGAACCCCGACGTTCAGGCCGCCGCCCTGAAGACGCGGCTTGCCGCCCTCTCGCCCGCCGACTTGCGCGCATACGAGCTCACCTTCATCGGGCTGGCCAATGCCCTGACGACCGACGAGCACCTCGGAGCCGCCGAGGTGATCATGGGCGCGGTGAGCGACGACGTGTTCGTGAGCTTCCGCACCTGGGTCGTCTACCGGGGGCGCGCCGTCTACGAGGGCTTCCTTCGCGAGCCCGACTCGCTCGCAGCCGTCGGACCCTCCGACGACGAGCAGATCGGCAGGGCCGAGACCCTGGAGTTCCTGCCCGAGCAACTCGGAGCCGAGATCGGTGAGGACGGCCCCAGCCTCTACGGCGTGGACCTGGCCCCACCCAAGATCGACCACTCCTATGCCTCACTGGCGCAACGGTATCCGCGGCTGGCAGCGGTCTATCTCCCGATCCCCCTGCCGGTGGGCGACGTGTTCAGCAATGGCCCGCGGCCGATCTCACGACGTGCGTAGGTCGGGGGAAACGACCTCGGCGGAGCGGCCAGACAGGGCGCAACGACTGGTGGTCGCACCGCGGCATACCGGCTCACCGCTGGTCGATGCATCATCGCCTCAATTGATTTGATGCTATGATGCTGGATGCGAACGACCATCACCTTGGACCCTGACGTCGCCCTGCTCGTGGAGCGAGAGATGAAGGCCCGCCACATCAAGTTCAAAGAGGCCATCAACGACGCGCTGCGGCGCCAACTCGGCGGCGGTGGTGGTGGTGGTGGCAGCCACCCGCTGCAGCCCTTGAGTCGCGACCTCGGGGCGACGACCGTCGATCTCCTCAAGGCCAACGAGATAGCCGCGGACCTCGAGGACGACGAGCTCATCCGCAAACTCGCCCAGGGTCGATGACGGGATGTTCGTCATCGACACCAACGTCCTCATCTACGCCTCGCACGAGGGTTCCTCCCGTCACGAGGACACCCGCGCCTGGCTGCATCGGATGACCGCTACCCACCAGGTCTTGGGCATCCCGTGGGTGGCGGCTCTGGGATTCCTACGGATCACCACCAACCGGCGAGTGTTCACAAAGCCCTTCACGACGGGCGAGGCACTGGCCGCGCTCAC
The DNA here is from genome assembly GCA_039812545.1 of Dermatophilaceae bacterium. GTDB lineage: Bacteria > Actinomycetota > Actinomycetes > Actinomycetales > Dermatophilaceae > JBDIAR01. Next base: position 1,274 of record JBDIAR010000011.1, read on the forward strand.
CACCTGGCTAGACCACCCGGCCACGACGATCGTGGAGCCGACGGCTCGGCATCTACCCCTGCTGGCCGGACTGCTGACGTCAGCGGGGACGGCGGGCAACCTCACCACCGACGCGCACATCGCGACACTCGCCCTGGAACACGACGCCGGGGTGGCCAGTTTTGATCGCGACTTCGCCCGGTTCGGGGTCACGGTCGAGGTACCCGGCTGACGACGCCCGACTGCCGACGCCCGACGCTGCGGGGCCGACGAGACCACTCCGGGGCACGGGCCGGGTTGACCCGTGCCCCGGAGATCGCCCCCAGGTCTACCGCCACCCGGCATACAACGTGGTGTCGGCCTTGATGGTGATTCGGGTCACCCGCCTCCTCAGCGACCGGTCGGTGTACCACCCGGTGAAGGTGTGACCGGCGCGCTGGGTGCGATACCGCCACAAGCTGACGACGGTGCCGTCGGCGAAGGTCCGTGGCGCCACGACACGCCCACCGGCGGTGTTGAACCGGAGTTGGCGGTTGACCAGCGTGGCCCGCACCTGAAGCGAGTTCGACCGCACGGCGCCGCTGGCCCGGGCCACGCTGAAGCGCCCTGGGGCGGAGACGGTCAGCACGCCTCCTTGCACCTTGAGTCCGGCTCCGGACGGGATCCACGTCGAGGCCGGGAGCCGGAACGGCGCGTTGTACTGGTCTTTCGCCACCACGGACAGCTTGGTGAGATCGACGCGGGCCGAACCCCCCTTGGTCAACGTCACGTTCAGCACCCGCAACGGATCGGCGATCACGATCGAGGCCAGGCGTCGTTTTGGCAGCGCAGTGACTGCGATCCACGGCGAGTACACGCCGTCGACGACCGCCCGGACATGGAAGGTCCCCGCAGCCGTGAAGCTGATCTTGTTGTCGACCACCTGTATGCCGGACGACGCCAACTCCTGTGCCTGCCAGGTCACCGGGCGATCGACCCGCAGTCCGGTGGTGTCGCTGATCACGGGGGTCAGTCGCCGGCTGATCGTGACGGCGGGATCGCCCACGTAGCCGGTGAGCGAACCGCTCACCGCGATCGACCCGGTGAAGGGCTTGGCGGTGACGGTCACGGGGACGACCGCGGTGCTCGCCAGATCGGCGTTGGTCGTGGCCGGCCCGCTCTGATCGCCGAAGGTGTAGACGCCGTCGGTGATGAGGTACTTGAGGTAGACGGTTCCCGGGGTGTTCCCGGCGTCCAGCGTCGTGGTCCCCGTCCACGGGTTCGTGTGCAGTTGCGCAACGGAACTCGTGGGGGCCGGCATACCCGCGGAGTCGAGGATGACCCAGCGACCACGCCCGGGGCTGAAGCCGTAGTAGTCGACGTAGTAGCGGTTGACCCCGCGCAGCGGGATGTCGTCGGTGTAGAGCCGATCGTCCGGCATCAAGGTGAATGGCCGTTGCTGGGTGGTGGTCACCCGCTCCAGCGGGTAGAGCGGCGTGATCGCAGCGACGTTCGAGGCGATGACAGTGCTCGAGCCGCTGAGCACGCCACCGGTCAGCGACATCGGCCGCACGTTGATCAGGCGGTCCATGAACTGGGTGTAGTTGTACGTCATGGTGTCGCCGAAGAGCTTGCGGAAGAGCGACTCCGCCTCGTCGGTGGCCCGGGCGCCGGTGCGGTCGATGGCCGCCCAGTCCAAGCCGCTGCCATGGGTGGTCTCGTAGCCTGCCACGGTGCGGTTCTCGTAGCGTGACTGCAGATTGTCGGCCGCGAAGGCGACGCCGGCCGGGTTGTCGCCGAAGGTGGTCAGCGTCTGATCGGTGCCGCTCACCAGGTACTGCGTGTAGCCGACCACCTTCACCTTGTACTGCACCGCAACCGGATAGTCGTAGCGGGCGATGAAGCTCGACTTGGTGGTCGACTGGCTGATCAGGGCGCCGGTATGCGGCGGCAGGGCCATCGACACCTGCCCGCTGGCCGAGGTCGAGGTGCTGCTCGTCGTGGAGTTCGTCGTCGTCTGGCCGAAAAGTTCGGTGGCACTGAGCGCCAGTTTGAGCGTCTCCTTCCCCCCGCCCACCAGGCCGCTCAGCGGCGTCGACAGTTCGGTGGTGTATTCGATCGCCTGGGTGTGGCTGTACTGCTCGGTCGTGCTCACCGAGTTCTGGATCTCCTGGGTCGTGGTCTGCTGCAAGGTCTGACCGGCCTGCACCGGGACGCTCGACTGGTTCTGCACGCCACCCGAGTACGACACATCCGGGGCGCCCGTCGTCACCTTGTTGTCGGGTCCCGGCGGGGCCGACTGCATCTGGCCGCCCGCGTTGAGATAGCCGAGCTTGAAGTCGTAGAAGATCGTCGCGATCCCCACGGTGCCGCCCATCGGACCCGAGGCCGCCCTGAGTTGATAGAAGACGGTCTGCGATGCCGTGTTCTTGGTCAGATCGGTGTTGGCGGGGACGGCCAGGAGCGAAAGGCGAGTGCGCATCTGCTGATCGGCCACGGCCACACTGGAGGCCTCGGTGAGCGGGTCGATCTTCCACTGGACGGTTCCGGTGTTGGTGTCGGCCGCCAGCCAGGTCGAGTCCTGGCTGCCCTTGGTCGACAGGAAGATGGTGCGGGCGAGATTGCCCCAGAGGTCGGCCAGCGAGAGGCCCCCGGCGGCGGGCACCGTCTTGGCGAGCACATCGCGCAGGAAGAGCGACGGTTCGGAGATATCGCGCGCCTGAGTGCCGTACACGTCGTAGTACTGATGGCTGCCGACGGTCAGCAACTCGGCAGACCCGTACGGCTGGTACGGCGCCTCGGCGGCCTGGGCGATCGACGGTGTGGCCGTGACCACGAGGCCGGCCACCACCGCAGCGGCCAGCGCGAACGTCGTGACACGACGACTCGGGGAACTGTTCACGATGACTCGATCCTGGGACGCCCGGAGCGCCGGGCGGGCGTCCGCGCCCGGAGCGATGCGCGGCGAGTCTCACCTCACACCGCGGGCCGGGGGGTTGCCATCGTAGAGATTGCGTACTACGCCGAAATGTCGGGTTCTCTCGTATGCAGGTGGTGGGCCAACGCGGTACGGCCGGTCAGCCCCAGCCGCCGGTAGATATGGGTCAGGTGGGTGGTCACCGTGCGGGTGCTCACGAACAGACGCTCGGCGATCTCGGCGTTGCTCAGCCCCTGCGCCACCAGGCGGGCCACTTCCAGCTCACGCTCGGTGAGTTCTCCTGACCGCCCAAGCGTGACCGCCTGCCGGCGTGGGCCACGCAGCAGACGCCGGCCCCGCTCGGCGGCCTCATGGGCACCCATCCGCGCGAGATCCGCCGCGACACCCTCCACGCGGGCCGACGCCTCGGCGTCGAGGCTTCCTCCCATGCCGAGTTCGGCCCACTCGAGCCAGCCGAAGGCCGCCGCCAGCGCCAAGCCGAGCTGCTCCAATCGAGCACTGCTCGCTCGGAGCAGGTCCGCAGCCGCCTCATGGTCTGCCTGGAGAATCGCCCGCAACCCGTCCAGCCGATCGACGACGGCGTCGACCCACGGCATCGGCTCGGGTAGAGCGCGCAGGGCGACCACCTGGGCGGCGAGCGCGTCGGCGTCCGCCAACCCGAAGTGAGCCGAACCCGCCAGCATGCTCGCGTGGAACCAATGGCCGCGTCGTGGTGCGCCCTCGGGATGAAGCGCGGACAACACGTCGGCCAGCCGCCCCTGGCGCAGCGCGATGTGGGCGGCCAACTCGCCGGCACCCACGTTCACATGGAGCAGGCTCGCGTTCTCGGTGTCGTAGCAGCCCAGGAACTCGTCCCGGCAGGCGACGGCCAGGCCCAGCTGACCCACATGCGCGTGGATCATCCCCCGCACGAGGAATCCCTTGGCCAGCACCGCCCGGCTGCCCAGCCGGGAGCCGATGGCCAAGATTGCGTCCGCGTGCGCCAGACCACCGCCGATGTCGCCCACCATCACCTGCAGGAACGCCGCCAGCGCGCGATGGTCGGCCTCGACCGATTCGAGCCCGGCCTCCGCCGCAGCCGCGATCGAGGCGAGGAGGGTCTCCCGAGCCCCGACGTCCAGAGCGACTACCTGAGCCGATTCGAGCGACACGGCGGCCTGCCCCACGAGTCGGGCGTCGCCGCTGTCCACGGCGAGCCGACCGGCCTGTCGCGCCAGTTCGAGCATCTGCGCCCAGCGGCCGTCGCGAGCCGCTGCATCGGAGGCCACGATCAGCCGGACGACCCCCGCCGCCGGCGAACCGGTCCGCCGCCATAGGACGTCCAGGTCAGCGACAGCCACGCCCTGCGTGGGGGTGGGCAGCGGGGCCCGGCCGGCGAAGAGCCCTCGGGTGAGGGTCACGGCGTCGCGAATCGGCCCGACGGCCTCATCGTGAAGCCCCAGCAGCGTCGCCGCTTCCTCGATGTGCCCAGTGGCAGCTGCGAATAGACCCTCCTGCCATTCGACCTCGGCCAGTTCTCGAAGGCGATCGGCACGCCGCCCGACCTCATCCGTCGGGGTCGCCATGACGCAGGCCTGCCAGGCCGCCACCGCGTCGGTGCGGTGACCACCGGCATACAGGCCACGAGCGCGGGCCTCATGCAGCCCCGCCAACTCGGCGTGCGCGCCGAGTTCGGCCGCGCGCCGGATGCTGGCCTCGGCGAGGATCACCACCTCGCGCCACGAGCCCGCTGCCAGCGCCTCGTCCACCCCTCGCCGGAGCACCTCGAACGCGTGGCGGGCGGACAGCGGCCGACCCCGGCACGGCGCGGCGCCCAGCACGCTCGAGGTTTCGGTGTCGGTGCCCGGCGCCCGATTGAGGGCGTCCCGGAGTTCCTGAAGGCGTTGCGGGCCCAATGCCTGGACGACCAGTCGCATGAGCAGCGGGACGGTCCCGCATACCACGTGGCCCTCGGCCCTCAGCTCCTCGCGCACGAGCCCACGGTCGGCCAACACGTGAAGCGCCGCCTCGATCCCCGGCCCGCGGCAACAGACGCGGCACAGGGCCGCGACCGGGACTTCCCCGTCGCCGGCGGACAGCATTTCGAACGCGCAACGGGCCGCCTCGTCGACCCCGGCCAGCGTGGAAACCAACATCGGTTCGGCGTCGGCGGGCACCGTGAGGTCGTCCACCGGCCCCAGCAGCCACACCCCGGCCCGACGTTCCAAGACTCCCCGGCGGCGCAACTCGGCGACGAGCAGCCGCACCAGCCCCGGCGAACCGCCGCTCATCCCGTGCGCCAGGGTCGTCACGCTCTCCGGTGGCGGGCCCGCCAAGATCCCGGCAAGCTGAGCGGCCACCTCGGACCGCGTCAGCGGATGCAGGTCGATGCGTATGCCGTCCGGCAACCGGGCGACCCACGCGCCCAGTGCCGTGACCCCGTCGGGGGGCGGCGCCCCCGGCTCAACCCGCAGGCCCAGGGCGCACGCGGCACGCGCGCCCTGGCGTACGGCCAATGCGTAGCGCAGGATCTCCAACGAAACGTCGTCGACGTCCTGCAGGTCGTCGATCACCACAAGAAGTCGACCCGTGGCAGCCGCCCGCTGTAGTACCTGCCGGACGGCGTCCGCCAGGCGCGCGCGTTCCAGCCCCGGCTGCGTGGGTAGTTCGTGAGCGGCCGGCCTCGGGCCGCCGATCAGCCAGTGCAGCTCCGGGATCCCATCGGTGAGTCGCGGGACCGCCGAAGGTGCCGTGCTCACCAGGTCCCGCAGCAGGTCGATGATCGTGGCGTAGGGCATCGACCGGTGGACCGGTGACCCCGACGCGGTGACCACCCGCCACCCGGCCGAGCGACAGCCAGTCGCGATGCCGTCGAGGAAGGTGGAGGTGCCGAATCCCGGGGTACCCGACACCAGCACGACATCGTGTTGCCGGCTCACCACGCCGCGCACCACGTCCGCGAGCCGGCCGGCGCGCTCGCGCTCCCGACCGGAGCGCCCAGCATCATGCATCTGAGCTCCCTCGCCCGAACCGTCTCTCGGAGGGCCATCTTCCTCTCCGGCAGCCCTCTCGCGAGGCAGAACGCGGCAATACCGCAGCCTGCGTCACCGGATGTCTGCTCAGGATGAGCCGTGTCGTTGATGCGTTAGCATCGTATGCATGCGCACCACCTTGTCCATCGACGACGACGTCCTCGAAGCGGTCAAGGAGCGAGCCGAGCGCGAGGGCACGACGGCCGGCGCCGTACTCTCCGAACTCGCCCGCCGGGCCCTCACCAGCGCGACCGCGTCAGCCGGGCACGCCGGGGACGCCGCGCCGACGCGCAGCGCCTTCCCCCAGTTGCCGTCGCGCGGCGGCCTGGTCACCAACGCCCTGGTCGACCGGCTGCGCGATGAGGACCCGGACGCGTGAGTCTGCCGCTCCTCGATGTGAATGTGCTCGTCGCTCTGATGGATCCCGACCATGTCGATCACGAGCGCGCACACGCCTGGGCTGCCGACGGCATACGGACCGGATGGGCCTCGTGCGTCATCACCGAGAACGGTTTCGTTCGCGTCGTCAGCCAACCGGCCTATCCAGGTGCGATTTCGGTGGCTGCGGCAGTGGATCTGCTCGGCCAGGCCCGTCACGTGGCGCCGCACGAATACTGGGACTGCCCGAGCAGCCTCTCGGACCCAGCGATCTTCGATACGCGGCATCTGCTCGGGCATCGCCAGATCACCGACGCCTACCTGCTCGCCCTGGCGGTCGCTCACGACTCTGCGGTCGTCACGTTCGATCGTCGTATGCCGCTGCGTGCCGTTCGCGGGGCGGAGGTGGGACATGTGGTTTCGATCTAACGAATCCCGGAACCCGGAACTCGACGAGCGGCGGATGGACGAATCGCTTCGGGGCGGTGACGCCAACCCCGGACCTCGGAAGGTTCAGCCCCGGGCTTGGCGCCAGAGTTGCGCGGCGAGCGGATCACCCCCCAGCAGGCCGTCGATGGCCTCGGGCGCCGTCTCCTGCGAGGCCGTTCGCTCCGCGGCCACGGCCCACTGCAGCAGGTTCTGCACCCGCACCGCGCGCTCGACTCCGGCATATGCCGGGATGGCGAACACCGGATCGCCGGGGTGCGGGGTCACTGGGCCGTCGACCAAACCGAAGAGATCCTTCAGATGCAGTTGGCAGGAATCGGCGGCCCTGGCGTACGCCGGGTCGATGAAGAGTCTGCTGCCCCGGAACGCGAGGTCGACGGACGCGTTGCAATTGACGCCTGCGCACATTGCCGGTGAAGTCGGTTTCCTCGACGCGTGCCTCCACGGTCACATCGAAGTTGGCGTACGCGTTGTCGGTCGTGAGGGTGAGCGTGGTATCGGTGGCCACGAATTCCAGTACTTCATTGGTCTGCGCGTAGATCGCACCGGGGTGGATGTCGGGACCGACGAAGACGAACTGTTCGACCCCGACCGACACGCTCAGCCGGCCGGATCCGGAGACCGGCTGACCCGCGACGACCCAATGGGCTCGCGGCTGGGCGAATCGGCCGGTCTCCACGGAGATCGTGGCGGTCTCGTCCCACCCGGTGATCCGCCAGGCGTCGTCCTTGTCTTCGATCTGGCAGAAGGTCTTCTCGCGGTCCGTGGGCCGCAGGGTTCCGGAGTCCAGTTCGACCGAGGCAGTCGGCGACACCCTCGCCCGCAGCCGAGCCCGATAGTCGCGATCGACGGGGATGACGGTGGCGGCATCCTGGTTGGACCAGTAGGCATCGACCCGCACGCCGTTGACCCGCGCAGTCTGCCGGGTGTTGCCCTGCGAGAACTCGGCGTCACCGATTTCGAAGGCGCTCGCAGCACACCACCAAGCGCTGGCTATGGGATCGGTGAACATCTCCGCGAGCTCGTGACCGATGGTCCCGGTGATCTGATCCGGGTCGGTCGCGGCCACGGAGCTGAAGTCCGTGATCCAGGCATACCAGATCACATCGAAGCCACCGAAGGATGATCCGGAGGTCCCGAACAGGGTGGGCGTTCCTGGGAATGAGCATGTTGTAGTGAGCGCCCTTGGCGTTGAACGTGGGCGTGAATCCCTTGGGCATGAGGACGATGTGGGCGAGTCGGTCGTCCGCGGGGTGGGGCAGGAGTCCGGCGTTCACCAGCTCGCTGAGTGCGGCGCTGCTGTCGTGATACCGGATCCTCGACGGGTGCCGGCATACCTGGTGACACCCCACGGAGCCGTCGGATATCCTCGATATCCGGGATGGATATCGAGGAGGTGCGTGATGGGCGTGGGCGCGACGAAGACTGCGATCGAGATCGACGACGAGGCGCTTGCGGCTGCTGCTCAGGTGCTGGGTACGCGGACGAAGAAGGAGACGGTCAATGCCGCACTGCGTGAGGTGAGCGATCGGTTTCGCAGGCTGCGAGCGCTCGACGAGCTCGGTGCCATGGCCGATCGGGGCGACTTCGCGGAGTTCGTTGAGGGCGGGACCGGGTCGTGACGCCGTCCCGCTATCTGATCGACACCTCGGGGCTCTTCCGCATCCTCCAACGCGACCTGCGAGCCGTGTGGGCCGACCACGTGAGCGCCGGCGTCATCGCCGTCTGCCCGGTGGTCGAGCTGGAGTTCCTTTATTCGGCGAGGTCCTTGGCAGATCGGCTCGACAAGGTCAGGTTGCTCCGCACCGCGTTCGCCTGGGTGCCCATGGCTGAGTCCGCATACGAGCGCGCGGCCGAGGTCCAGCAGCTTCTCACCCAACGCGGCGAACACCGGTCGGCGGGGGCAGTCGACTTGCTGGTTGCCGCCACGGCCGAACGCCTGGGGCTCACGGTCCTGGCCGACGACCGCGACTTCCGAACCATCGCGGCGGTGACCGGCCAACCGGTGGCCCCCGTCATTCGTTGACCGCCCTGCTCGACTGGAGCGCCCCGAACGGCATCGCCAGCCGTCGGTAGGCTGACCGGTATGCGTCGCGACTTCCCGATGGGTTCGGCCCCCGCCCTGCTGGACCGCGCCACGACCTGGTTGGCGACCCCGCCCGCCGAGCGGACATCGGTCCCGATCCGCAATGCCGCCACCGTCATGGTGGTGCGCGATCGGGCGGACGGTGGCGGCGCCGGTGGGCCGGTCGAGGCGTTCATGATCCACCGGGTGTCCTCGATGGTGTTCGCCCCGGACACCCTCGTTTTCCCGGGCGGCGGTGTCGACCACCGCGACGGCGATCAGTCGATCCCGTGGCGCGGCGCCAACGACGTGCTGTGGGCCGGTCGGCTGGGCTGCACCGCCCACGAGGCGCGCGAATTCGTCTGCGCCGCCGTCCGCGAACTCTTCGAGGAGACCGGCGTGCTGCTGGCCGGCCCGGCCGACGGCGAGGAGCTCGTGGACACCTCGAGCTGGCTGGCCGAACGCGCCGCACTGGAGGCTCGCGAGCTGTCCCTCGCGACGCTGCTGCGCGAACGCAACCTCGTCCTGCGCTCGGACCTCATGCGAGCCGAAGCGCACTGGGTGACGCCGGAGTTCGAGGCCCGGCGATTCGACACCCGGATCTTCGTGGCCGCGATGCCCTCGGATCAGGAGGCGCTCGACGACTCCAGCGAGGCCGCGTCCGCGCAGTGGATGGACCCGCGCGCGGCCCTCGACCAACTGGCCGCCGGGACGGTCGCCATCCTGCCGCCAACCCAGGTATGCCTGGAGCACCTCACGACGGCGACCTCCGCGGCGGACTTCCTGGACCGACAGCCGGTCATCGAGCGGATCATGCCGACCCTGGTCGACCGCGACGGCCGGTTCGTCATGGCGGTGGACACGGGGCGACCGTGATCGGCTCGATGACCGACCCGTCGTGGTCGACGCGGGCGGTGAGCGAACGGGCATACTGCCAACTCGCCCCGAACCCCGGCGGGATGACGCTGGACGGGACGAACACCTGGATCCTCATCGAACCCGGCGACGACCGGGCCGTCGTCATCGACCCGGGGCCCCTCGACAACACCCACTTGCACGCGGTCCTCGACTATGTCGAGAGCCGTGACGCCCATGTCGCGCTCACCCTGCTCACCCACGGCCACCTCGACCACAGCGAGAGCGCCGAACGCTTCGAGGAACTCACCGGCGCCCCGACGCGTGCGCTCGCCGACTTCGCGCTCGGCGCCCCGGCCGGCGTCGGCCCGCTCGAACTGACCGTCGTCGCCACCCCCGGGCATACCTCGGACTCGGTGTGCTTCCTGCTCCCCGCGGAGAACGCCCTGCTCACCGGGGACACCATCCTCGGGCGGGGCACGGCGGTCATCATGCATCCGGACGGTGAGTTGGCGGCATACCTGGACTCGCTCCAGCGGATCGAGGACCTGACCCGCACCGGCGCCGTAGCCGGCCTGCTGCCCGGTCACGGCCCGGCGATGACGAACGCGGCCGGCGTCGTCACGGCATACCTCGACCACCGGGCGATGCGCCTGGATGAGGTACGTGCCGCTATCGCCGGGGGAGCGCGCAGCATCCGGGGCATCGTCGAGACGGTGTATGCCGAGGTGCCGCTCCCGCTGCGGCCGGCGGCGACGCGCAGCGTGCGCGCTCAATGGGACTACTTGGAGCAGCGCGGGGAGATCCCGGACGGACCCTGAGGCGGATCGGCGGAAGGTCGGTCGGCGGCTGGATCAGCCGCGGGTCAGCCGGGGGTCAGCCGGAGCGGCGGGCCAGCCGTTCGGAGTCGAGGATGAGGACGGCGCGGGCCTCCAGTCGGACCCAGCCGCGTGACACGAAGTCGGCGAGCGCCTTGTTGACCGTCTCCCGAGACGCGCCGACCAGCTGGGCGAGTTCCTCCTGGGTCAGGTCGTGGGCGACGAGGATGCCCTCGTCGACCTGGCGGCCGAACCGGCTGGAGAGTTCGAGCAGGGCCTTGGCGACCCGGCCGGGGACGTCGGTGAAGACGAGGTCGGCCAGATGCTGGTTGGTGCGCCGCAACCGCTTGGCCAGGGCCGCGAGCAGCGCCTTGCCGAGGTCCGGCTGCCCGGCCAGTGCCGCGGTCAACGCGTCATTGCTCAGCGCGAGGAGCTGGGTCTCGGCGACCGCGGTCGCGGTCATCGTGCGGGGGCCGGGGTCGAAGAGGCTGAGTTCGCCGAACATCTCGCCGGGGCCGAGGATCGCGACGAGGTTCTCGCGGGCGTCTTTGGAGGTGCGGCCGAGCTTGACCTTGCCCTCGGCGATGACGAAGAGCGAGTCACCGTCGTCGCCCTCGTGGAACAAGATGTCGCCGCGCTCCAGCCGCGACGGACGCATCTGGCGCTGCAGAGCCGCCGCAGCCTCGGCGTCGAGTCCGGAGAACAGCGGGGCGCGTCGCACGACATCGGGATCCACGATCACAGTGTGCCATGCCTCACGTGGTGATGAGGCCCCAGGCGGGCAACTGCGGGACCAGCGCAAAGGACTGTGAGACGACCGGCACATCGGGCCCGGGAGACTGTCAGCGCGGAGTCGTACTCTTGGCCCGTGAACGTGCCCGTGAACGTGCTCGTGAGCCTCCTGTGAGCGTCCCTGCGGCGGAGACTCCGCTGGCCCGTACCCGGCGGGCTCGCGCGATCTACCGCGCCTTGAGCGAGCGGTACCCGTATGCCCATTGCGAGCTCGATTTTCAGACTCCGCTGCAGCTGCTCGTGGCCACCATCTTGTCCGCGCAGACCACCGACGTCCGGGTCAATCAGGTCACGCCGGAGCTCTTCGCCCGTTATCCCGATGCCGCTTCGTATGCCGGTGCCGACCGATCCGACGTCGAGGCGATCGTCGCATCCACGGGGTTCTTCCGGGTCAAGTCCGACACCCTCGTCAAGCTCGGGGCGGCGCTGCTGGAGCGCTTCGGCGGGGAGGTTCCGCGCCGGCTGACCGACCTGGTGACCCTGCCGGGGGTGGGCCGCAAGACCGCCAATGTCGTGCTGGGGAACGCGTTCGGCATACCCGGCATCACGGTGGACACCCACGTCCAGCGGTTGGCGCGGCGGTTCGGGTGGACCACGCACGAGGACCCGGTCAAGATCGAGTCCGACCTGGCCGCGCTGTTCCCGCGCAAGGACTGGACGATGCTCAGCCACGTGTTGATCTTCCACGGCCGGCGCACCTGTCATGCCCGACGGCCGGCGTGCGGGGCCTGCCCGGTCACGCGGTGGTGCCCGTCGTACGGCATCGGGGAGACCGATCCGGTCAAGGCCGAACGGCTGCTCGCGTACGAGTTGGCCCCCGGGGCGGCTGGGGCGCCCCGGCCGCCCGGGCCGGCGAATGCGCTCGGGCCGGCGAATGCGGCTGGGACGCTGTGAGCGAGCCGATCAGGTTCTCCGGAAGCCTGCCGGGCGGGGTGGTCCCGCCGCCGGCGAGTGCCCCGCGCCCGCCGTGGCTCGACCGACTGGCCGAGACTGTTCGCGACGCCCCGCCGGAGATGTTCAGCCGATTCCGGCCGCCGCAGGAGGGCGGCCGGGAGTCCGCGGTCCTGATCCTGGTCGGCCCCAACGACTCCGCCGGCCAGGACGTCCTGCTCATCGAACGCGCCCACGACATGCGCTCCCACGCCGGGCAGGTGGCCTTCCCCGGCGGGTCGCTGGATCCGCAGGACGGCGGCGATGCGGTGGCGGCGGCGCTGCGCGAGGCGACCGAGGAGACCGGCCTCGACCCGGCCGGCATCGAGGTCGTCACCGTGCTGCCGCAACTCTTCGTGCCACCGAGCGGGTTCGTCGTCACCCCCGTGCTCGGCTGGTGGGCCGACCCCACGCCGGTCCGGGCCGCCGACCCCCGCGAGATCGCCGAGGTAGTCCTGGTCCCGGTGAGCCACCTCGCGGAGCCGGCGAACCGGCATACGGTCGTCCACCACACCGGGTTCCGGGGCGCCGCGTTCGAGGTCCCCCCACTGGTCGTGTGGGGGTTCACGGCGGGCCTGCTGGCCGGCGTGCTCGACCTCGCGGGCCTGTCCCGACCGTGGGACGAGTCCGACGAGCGGACGCTGCCGGAGCGGTTCGCGCGGGGATCGCGGTACCAACGGGGAGCGCCCCGATGAGCGGCTCCACCGTGCTCGATCTGGTCCTGTCCGTCATGTTGGTCTCGTATGCCGTGGGCGGGTACCGCCAAGGGCTGGTCCGGTCCGCGTTTTCCATCGGGGGTTTCCTCGCCGGTGCGGCCGGCGGCCTGGTGCTGGTGCCGCGGATTCTGGCGGCGCTCGGCAGGTCACCCGGGCAGGGCATCAGCGCCGGGCTGCCGGCGATCATCATCGTCCTCGTCGCGGCCACGATCGGTCAGAGCTTCGGCGCCTGGCTCGGCCACCGGCTGGCCGGAGCGCTGGGCAACGGCCCGGTGCGCGCGGTCGACGGGGCGGCCGGGGCGATCGTGCACGTCGTCATCGCCGCGACCGTGGTGTGGTTCGTCGCCGCCACGGTGCGCCCCGCGTTGCCGGCGGGCCTGTCGTCGGCCGTCACCGGTTCCAAGATCCTGCGCACGGTCGACACCGTGGTGCCGGACCCGGTGGGACGGCTGTTCGCGGGCGTACGCAATGTCCTGGACGCCGGCGGTTTCCCCCGGGTGTTCACCGGGCTGGCACCCGAACCCATCAACCCCGTCGACCCACCGCAGGCCGCCGTCGCCAACGGGCCGGCGATCCGGCGCGTGTCGAGTTCGATCGTCAAGGTGCGCGGGGCGGCACCGGCCTGCGGACGCGGACAGGAGGGCACCGGCTGGGTGCTCGCCGACCATCGCGTGGTCACCAATGCGCACGTCGTGGCCGGGGTGTCCGCCCCCGCCGTTCAGGTGCTCGGCCAGGGCCCCCTCCTGCCCGCCACCGTGGTCCTCTTCGATCCCGACACCGACGTCGCCGTCCTGGACGTCCCCGAACTGACCGCGGCACCGCTCGTGCGGGGGACCCCGCTCGTGCGTGGCGACTCGGCCGTCGTGGCGGGGTTCCCCCTGGACGGGCCGTTCAACGTCCAACCCGCCCGGGTCCGGGCCGTGCTGAACGCCCGCGGCGAAGACATCTACGGCTCCGGCGAGGTCACCCGCAATATCTACTCGCTCGCGGCCCGGGTGCGCCCCGGCAACTCCGGTGGCCCACTGCTCGACGCGGCCGGCCGGGTCGTCGGGGTGGTCTTCGCCAGATCCGTCGAGGACGAGCAGACCGGGTATGCCCTGACCTTGGCGGAGGTGGCCGACGAACTGGCCGCCGGGACGCGCGCCGCCCAACCGGTGTCGACCGGGGCCTGCGCCTGACCGCCCTTTGCCCCGTGGCTCCGGCCGGTCGGGCCGGGCAGGCCGCTCAGGCCGGCCGCTCCTGGGCCACCGGCCCGGTCAGCCAGGCGACGAGGGCGGCGTTGACCCGATCGGGAGACTCCTCGGCGAGGAAATGGCCCGCCCCCTCGATCATCACCTTGCGGTACGAGCCCCCGGCATACGCCTGCGAGCCGTCGGTCGCCTCGGCGATCACCACCCCGTCCTCGGTGCCTTGAACCTGCAGGACCGGAACCTCGATCGGATGGCGGATCCGGCGGTTGAACATCGGACCGTCCGGACGCAACTGGGTGCGCCCGATCCACCGGTAGTACTCCGCGGCCGAATGCGCGACGAACGGCATCGCCATCGCCGCGCCGTAGCGTTCCTCGTCGGCCGCCGACGGCCACTCGCCGTAGGGGCTGGCCCAGGCCCGCAGGATCTTCGCGACATAGGAGTAGTCGCGTTCCATCGTCCGCTCCGGCACGAACGGGCGCTGCAGCTCCAGCAGGTAGGCGCTCGCGGCGCTCTGTTTCGAGACGGTGAAACTGGCCCGCCGCATCACCCGGGGGTGGGCCATCGACAAAGCGCCGACGCCCCGCGCGATCCCCGGCTGAAGGCTCGGCATACACCAGGCGATCCAGGCGCCCAGGCCCTGCCCGACGACGACCGCCTCGGACTCCCCGAGCGAGCGGATCACGGCGGCGGCGTCCGCCGTCGCGGTGTAGGTGTCGTAGCCCCGCGGGGGTTTGTCGGAGGCGCCGTAACCCCGCAGGTCCATCGCCGCGACCCGGAACCCGGCGTCCGCGACGGCCGGCATGACGTGCCGCCAGCAGTACCAGAACTGGGGGAATCCGTGCAGGAGCAGCACCAACGGCCCCTCACCGGTCTCGGCGACATGGAATCGGGCCCCGTTGGCCGGGATCAGTTTGTGTTCCCACGGCCCGTCGATGAGGACAGAGGCCGCGTCGATCGTCATACGACAAGCCTCCCACGACCCGCCGACGCCGCGCGCGTCAGCGGCGCGGCTTGAGCGCGGCCACCGTCTCCTTGGCGTTGGCGATGGCCCGCTCCGGGGTCGGCTTGGCCTTGCCGAGGGCCTTCTTGCCGAGCAGCGCGAGAACCAGGGCGATCAGCACGATGACTCCGCCGACGATCAGGTACGCGGCCCAGAGCTTGAGGCCGGCCGCGTTGAGTCCGTATGCCGCCGCGTGCAGCAGGTAGATCAGCGCGAAGACCGCCAGGACTCCGGCCGCCGCGAACATCCCGACGCCCTTGCCCATCGTTTTCAGGCCGGTCGTCACCTCGGCCTTGGCCAGGTCGATCTCTCCCTTGACCAACTGGGACACGTCCTGGCTGGCCTGGGCGACCAGCTGCCCCATGGTTCGCTCCGTCTGCGCCGGGGGGGTGGCTGGCACGGGGCTGTCGGGGGTGGTCATGGGGTGGCCTTCCTCTCCTGCGGGCGAGTGCCCGTGCCGTCCGGAGACGGTATGCGGTTACGGATCGGTGCTGCGTGACGTCCGGTCGAGCGGGGCTTCTGAGGACGGGGGCATCTCAGGATACGCGCGCGTCGATCTCACGATAATGGGTGTTGCGGCCCCGCAGGATGGCCCAGGCGGTCCCCGCGGCGATCAGTGATCCGACGATGACGCCCAGACGGGCGTGTACGTCGCTCGACGAACCCGGCCCGAAGGCGAGTTCACCGACCAGCAACGACACCGTGAAACCGACGCCCGCCAGTGCCGACAGGCCCCAGATGTCCACCCAGGACAGGTCGTCGTCGAGGTCGGCCCGGGTGAACCGCGCCACCAGCCAGGTCCCGCCGAACACCCCGAACGCCTTGCCGGCCACCAACCCGACCACGACACCGAGGAACACCGGATCGGTCAGCGCCGTCCCGCCCGTGCCGTCGACGACCCGGACCCCGGCGGCGAAGAACGCGAACACCGGCACCGCCACCCCTGCCGACAACGGCCGTAGCCGGTGTTCCAGGCGCTCGGCGAGGCTGCGCCGGTCGGGGTCGTCCTCCACCTCCCGGGCCACCGGGACGCTCAGCCCCAACAGCACGCCGGCGACGGTGGCGTGGACACCGGAGGCGTGGACCAGCGCCCACGCGGACAGGGCCAGCGGCCCGAGGAGCAGGGGGTTCGTCCAGCCGCGGCGCAGCGCCAAGGCCCACAACGCGACCGGGACGGCGGCGGCGGCCAGGGTCAGCAGTCGCAGGTCGGCGTTGTAGAACACCGCGATGACCACGATCGCGATGAGGTCGTCGACGACCGCCAGCGTCAACAGGAAGGACCGCAGGGCCACCGGCAGGTGCGAACCGATCACCGCGAGCACGGCCAAGGCGAATGCGATGTCGGTGGCCGTCGGGATCGCCCACCCGATTCGATCCTCGGGCGCACCCGCGATGGTGACGACACCGGCATACAGGGCGGCGGGCAGCACGACGCCGGCGACGGCCGCGGCCACCGGCAGGACCGCCCGGCGGGGGTCGCGGAGCTGGCCGGCGACGAGTTCGCGTTTGAGTTCGATGCCGGCGACGAGGAAGAACAGGGCGAGGAAACCGTCGGCCGCCCATTGCGCGGCGGTCAGATCCAGATGCCAGGCGCTCGGTCCGATCCGCAGGTCGGAGAGCCGTTCGTATGCCAGATGCCATGGTGAGTTGGCCAGGATCAGAGCGACCAGCGCCGCGATCAGCAGCAGTGCGCCGCCCACGGTCTCCTGGCGCAACTGGTCACGCAGCAGCGCGAGTTCGCGGCGGGCCAGCCGGGAGAAAAGGCGCACGGGCGCCGTGACGGTGGTGAGCATGGCAACGCTCCGGGGCTGGGCCCTCGACAGGCTCCCGGCCGGGACCGGGCGCCGCCGATGGCGACGGATCGGCCGGTGGGGTCGCCACAGCCGACGCCGACCAGACTTCCCGGCACGCCATGTGACGTATGCCATTCTACCCGTAGGGCCCGCCCGGGAGATCGGGCGGGCCCCACGAGGGGAGCTGTCGGGCTGTCGTGCCGGCGTCAGTCCTTGAGGTTCTGCCGGATGACGTCCATCACCGAGGAGTCCGCGAGCGTCGTGGCGTCGCCGGCCTCCCGGCCCTCGGCGATGTCGCGCAGCAGGCGGCGCATGATCTTGCCGGAGCGGGTCTTGGGCAGTTCGGTGACGATCATGATCTGCTTCGGCTTGGCGATCGGGCCGATCTGGGTCGCGACGTGGGCGCGCAGGTCCTCGACGATATTGCTGCGGTCGTCGTTTTCGTGACCGGCGCCCTGGCGCAAGATGACGAACGCGACGACGGCCTGACCGGTCATCTCGTCGTTGGCGCCGACGACCGCGGCCTCGGCGACCATCGGATGCGAGACCAGGGCGCTTTCGATCTCGGTCGTGGACAGCCGGTGGCCCGAGACGTTCATGACGTCGTCGACCCGGCCGAGCAGCCAGACGTCGCCGTCATCGTCCTTCTTCGCACCGTCGCCGGCGAAGTAGAACCCGGGGAACCGGCTCCAGTAGGTGTCCTTGTACCGCTGCGGGTCGCCCCAGATGCCGCGCAACATCGCCGGCCACGGCTTGGTGAGCACGAGGTACCCGCCCGATCCGTTGGGCACTGAGTTGCCCATGTCGTCGACCACGTCGGCGCCGACGCCGGGGATCGCGCGCTGGGCGGATCCCGGCTTGGTCGCGGTGACACCGGGCAGGGGGGAGATCATGATGGCGCCGGTCTCGGTCTGCCACCAGGTGTCCACGATGGGGGCCCTGTTGCCGCCGATGTGTTCGCGGTACCACATCCACGCCTCGGGGTTGATCGGTTCGCCGACCGAGCCGAGGATCCGCAGGCTGGACAGGTCGAACTTGGCCGGGATGTCCTGACCCCATTTCATGAAGGTCCGGATGGCAGTCGGGGCGGTGTAGAGGATGGTCACCTTGTTGTCCTGGACGATCTCCCAGAACCGGCCCTGGTGCGGGGTGTCGGGGGTGCCTTCGTAGAGCACGACGGTGGCGCCGAGGGTGAGCGGGCCGTACACGATGTACGAGTGCCCGGTCACCCAGCCGATGTCGGCCGTGCACCAGTAGATGTCGTCCTCGGGGTGGACGTCGTGGACGACCGCGTTCGTGTATGCCGCCTGCGTCAGGTAGCCGCCGGTGGTGTGGAAGATGCCCTTCGGTTTCCCGGTGGTGCCGGAGGTGTAGAGGATGAACAGCGGGTGTTCGGACTCCATCGGCGGCGCCTCGTGGTGGTCGGCGGCCCCGGCGAGCGCGTCGTGCCACCAGATGTCGCGACCCTGCGTCCAGTTGATGTCCTGACCGGTGCGCCGGACGACGAGCACGTGCTCGACGGGCGATTCGGCGTGGTCGAGGGCGGCGTCGACCGCCGGCTTGAGGGCCGCGGGCGCACCCCGCCGGTAGCCGCCGTCACTGGTGATGACCAGCCGGGACTGGGCGTCGTTAATCCGGTTGTTGAGGGCCTCGGCCGAGAAGCCGCCGAAGACCACGCTGTGCGGCGCGCCGATCCGGGCGCAGGCCAGCATCGCCACGACGGCCTCGGGGATCATCGGCAGGTAGATCGCGACCGTGTCGCCCTTGCCGATCCCCAGGTCCTGCAGAGCGTTGGCGGCCTTCATCGTCATCGCCAGGAGTTCGGCATAGGTGACGTCGCGGGTTTCGCCCTCGGGTTCGCCGATCCACTTCAGGGCCACCTTGTCGCCCCGGCCGGCCGCGACGTGCTTGTCCAGGCAGTTGTATGCCGCGTTCAGCTCGCCGTCGGCGAACCACTTGGCGAACGGCGCGTCGCTCCAGTCCAGGACCTGGGTGAAGTCCTTGGCCCAGGTGACGTAGCGGCGGGCCTGGTCGGCCCAGAAGCCCTCGTGGTCGGCCTCGGCGGCGGCATACATCTCCTCTTTGCCGTTGCCGTATGCCGTCACGTCGGCAGACGGGGGGAAGGCGCGGTTCTCGTGGAGCAGGTTCGCCAAGGTCTCGCCGGACATTCTCGGCCTCCGGAGGAGTCGGGGGGTGGTCATGCCCATGCAACCGAACGTGTGCGCTGGATCACAACCGATGAGCGCGGCGGGTTCGGTCGGCGGGGCCCGTGGCACGCCGAGCGGACGTGAGGTATGCGGGCGCTGGGCTCAGCGGACCGCTTTGAGCCAGCCGGTCAGCAACGCGAGTTCCTTTGCGGTCGGCGTCTTGCTTTGGACCGGCATGTGGAGCATCACGACATGACCGGGCCGCTTGACGATACCGGTGAGTACCGGACGCGATTCGACGATCATCAGGCAGGTGTAGGCATCCGGATCCACGCTTGGTGCCGGCTTCGCGTCGGAGCAGACCAGCAGCATGCCGGCGATGACCGCGTGCGCATCGCCGTCGTCCGGTAAG
Organism: Dermatophilaceae bacterium; assembly: GCA_039812545.1. Taxonomy (GTDB): domain Bacteria; phylum Actinomycetota; class Actinomycetes; order Actinomycetales; family Dermatophilaceae; genus JBDIAR01. The sequence goes on from JBDIAR010000011.1 coordinate 20,727, forward strand.
GACGTGGTGGCGATCTGTTGGTCCTCGTCGTTGACGTAGGTGCACACGCCCTCGGAATCCGGGCCGTCGATCGACCAGTCGCCCGGCGAGGAAGCCTGCAGAGCGGCCTCGGAGAGCGCGCACCGGGTGGTCGTCCAGGTCGAGGTCGACGGCGAACTCGATGTCGTCCGCGTCGAGCCGCCGGACGAGGCGGACGGTGTCGACGTCCCGGCCTGCAGGTCGTGGACCGCCGATCCGAGCGGAGAGGAACACGCTGCCGTCAGTGCGGCGAGAATGGCCGCCGCCGCGGGCGCCCAGCGCCGATGACGACCGGTGCGAGGTGTCGGCAGCCGCGTCATGGGTGAGACGGTACGCCGGGGGCTTCCCCTGCCACGAGGGTCCCTGGTCCCGTGTCCGGAACCCTGCTCGGAACCCTGTCGGAACCGTGCCCCGCCCTGCGTCGTTGCAGCATACGGAGCACAGACGGGGGATACTGGCGCATGGCATACGCCGCCACGCGCGGCCGACCCCGCCATCGATCGGCGACAAGGAGACCGACGTGACCGACAACCCGTCCGCCCTCGACCTGCCCGGCGGCCCGCCGCAGCCGGCTCCGGCGGCCGCGTCGAGCGCGCAGCCGACGGCCAAGCCCACGGTCGTCGCCGAAGCCGGGCCGCCGGTCACGATCACCCCGCCGCAGACCATGACGACGGACCTGGTCCTCGCCCCGCCCGCGGCCGTGGCCGCCGTCGCCCCGGAGCAGGCCGCGACGATGATGCCGATGGACCCGGCCAAGGCGGAGCAACTGACCAAGAAGGCCGCCGAATGGGTGTCCTCGCTGGAGGGCATCGACCCGCGAGCGCCGGAGTTCGGCGCCAAGGTCCGTGACGTGTCGGCGATGGGCGATGCCGACGTCCGTAAGGCCTCGCAGGTCGCCAACCGGATGTTGCAGCGCCCGCTGTCCGCGCTGGAGGCGGCCGAGGGCCGCGGCGAGGAGGGCAACCCCACCAAGAAGGTGTCCGGGTCGCTGCTCGACCTGCGCCGCACCATCGAGGACCTGGACCCCTCGCAGGTGGACTCCACGAAGAAGAAGATCCTCGGGATCCTGCCGTTCGGGGACAAGGTTCGCGACTACTTCGCGAAGTACCAGGACTCCCAGAAGCACCTGGACAAGATCATCGAGTCGCTGATGAGCGGCCAGGACGAACTCCGCAAGGACAACGCCGCCATCGAGGGCGAGAAGGTCAACCTCTGGGACACCATGCAGCGCCTGCAGGAGTATGCCGTCATGGCCCAGGCCATCGACCGGCAGCTGGCGGAGCGGATCGACCAGGTCGCCTTGACCGAGCCGGAGAAGGCCAACCAGCTCAAGGCCGACCTGCTGTTCGCCGTGCGTCAGAAGCACCAGGACCTGCTCACCCAGTTGGCGGTGTCCGCGCAGAGCTACCTCGCGCTGGACATGATCCGCAAGAACAACACCGAACTCGTCAAGGGCGTCGAACGCGCCACGACGACAACGGTGGCCGCGTTGCGTACCGCGATCATCGTCGCCCAGGCGCTGGCCAACCAGAAGCTGGTCCTCGACCAGATCCAGGCGTTGAACTCCACGACCTCGGGGCTGATCGTCTCCACGTCCGAAATGCTCAAGACCCAGACGGGGCGGATCCAGGAGCAGTCGGCGTCCACGTCGGTCAGCCTGGACGCCCTGAAGACCGCCTTCGCCAATGTCTACGCCACGATGGACGCGATCGACGTGTTCAAGGTCCAGGCCGTCGACAACATGGCGAGCACGGTGACGACCCTGCAGACCGAGCTCGGCAAGGCCACGGCATACCTGGAACGCGCCCGCTCGCAGGAGCGCGCCGTGCTTCCCCCTGCGGCGAACTGACGCACCGCAGCTCACCGGAGGGCGGAAACGGTCATGGGATTCGGGGAGTACCTCGGTTCGCGGCGCAATCTCGTCGGGACCGGGTTCGGGGCGGGTGCGCTGGCGGCGACCGCGCTCGCCGGTGTCCTGTGGCCGGTCGGGCCGGTGGCGGCCGCAGCGGCATACGGAATCGCTGCGTTCCTCACCCCGAAGTCCGAGGGTGGTGCGGGTTCGGGTCCGACGTCGGCGCAGCAGGCCGCCGGCCTGTCGGCCGAACTCAAGGACCTCGCCGGCAAGATGAGTTACAAGGCGGCGCACCTGCCGCCCGACGTCAACTCGGCCTGGGATCGGGTCCGCGAGTCACTCAAGGCGATCCTCGTGCGCCACGAGCAACTCGCCAAGTCCCCGCATCAACTGTTCACGGTGAGCCGGTCGATCCGTGACTATGTCCCGACCGCCATCGACGCCTATCTGGCGCTGCCGCAGACGTATGCCACGGGTCACCGCGTGCGTGGCGGCCGGACCGCGCACGAGGAGTTGCTCTACCAGCTGGGGCTGCTCGGGGACGAACTCGAGCGCGTGCGCGACGCCGTGTATGCCGGGGACGCCCAGGCGTTGGCCGACCACGGCCGGTTCCTGGAGGACAAGTTCTCGGGTTCGGGTCTGGCGGTGCCGGCGGAGGCGCTGCCGGAACAGGACCGTGCCGCGCTGGACGCCGCCCGGGCCCGGGAGGCGACGCAATCCGGTGGGCCGGCCGGGCCCGCGGAGCCGAATACCTTGCAGCCGCCCAAGCTCGACCTGTCCTGAGCGCGCGCCGTCGACGCGCAGATCCCCACAATTTCGCCCGATCGGTCACAATTGGAGGCGTTTCGGCCCGGGGAGTCCCCAATTTCGCCCGATCGGGCGAAATTGTCGAACGGCTCCGAGCACCCCGGCCGGTCAATCGGCGGCGCTAGAGCGTGCCCGGCGGGCAGCGCGTCGCGCACGTATGCCGGGTCGGCCATGGGTACTGTCCGCCCCCACAGGGGCAGCGGACAGTCTGCGCTCGTTCGCCTACGTCAGCGGGTGTAGATGTCCTTCGCGGCCGGCATCGAGATCGATACCGGCTGCCCGATCTGCGTGATGGTGATGGTCGAATCCGATGAGGTCAGCATCGGCTTGAGCCCGTCGTCCGGCAGAGATCCGGAGGTCGCCTCGATCGAGTTGTCCTTCGCGATGATGTCGACCCGGGCGAGAGCGCCCGACGTCGGATCGATCGTCACGACGGCTGGGGCGCTGCCCGTCAGAGACGCCGCGGTTTCGGTGTCCGTCACGAGCTTGGACATTCCGAGCAGCTCGAGGGTGGACTGGGCATCGAACGTTCCCTTCATCGTCGTCGCGTCCAGCCATTCGGCGGCCGTGAACCCGGCCAACCCTTTGGGGACCGTCGAGAAGGCGTCGAGGTTGAGCGGCACGCCCATCGGTGAGGCCTGGACCTCGGTCAGCTTCATCCACTTGCCTGTTGGCCATGAGTTCGAGCCCGGCATGGTCACGAAGGCGGCATCGGCGGAGGCGACGGTGAGGGCGGTCAGGTCTCCGTTGGATCTATCCGGGGCAAGATGGATCCGCAGTCGAGTCGAGGCCAACCGCTTGCGCGCATCGATCGACACCTCCCGGTCGCTGCGAACGGGTTTCCTCGTCATCAGGATGGGTGCCTGGACCGAGTACGTGACAGTTGGCGCCTTCGCCAAGGCGGTAAGGGCCGATGCATAGGCGCTCGCAGGATCCTGCCCACCCGGGCCCTTCATTGTGGTCTCGGACGCGCCACACGCTGCCGTGACCAGGGCGGCGACAGCAGCGAGGGCCATCGCCTTGACCGCTTTCATAATCGTGAGGCTAGCCAACCGCTATCGCCCCGGCCATGGGCTCGACGGCAGCCGGTCGATCCGCAGCGCCGGAGGGAAGTCTCAGTAGGCCATGCCCATGGCGGCGCGCACCTGCGCCAAGGTGTCCTCGGCGACCTCGTTGGCCCGGGCGTTGCCGGCCCGCAGCGCATCCCGTACATATGCCGGGTCGGCCGTGAGTTCGGCCCGGCGCGCGCGGTGGGCCGCCAGGCCGTCGTTGACGGCGGCCGTCACCATCGACTTCAGCGCGCCGCCACCCCCGTCACCGATCTCCTCGGCGAGCGCGGCTGGGTCCTGCCCGCGGAACAGCCCCGCGATCGTCAACAGATTGGACACCTCCGGGCGGGCGACCGGGTCGTAGGTGATGCGCCGCTCGGCGTCGGTCTTCGCCTTCTTGATCAGCTTGGCCGTCTCGTCGGCGGTGGCGCGTAGCTCGATGGAGTTGTGTCGGCTCTTGGACATCTTGGCGCCGTCGGTGCCGAGGATCAGGGTCGCGGCCCCGAGCAGTGCGTCCGGCTCGGGGAAGATCTGGGCACCGCCGGCATACCGCTGATTGAAGCGGCGGGCGACGACGCGGGTCTGCTCCAGGTGGGGCAGTTGGTCCTTGCCGACCGGTACGACATTGGCCTTGCAGAACAAGATGTCGGCCGCCTGATGCACCGGGTAGGTGAGCAGCAGCGCGGAGAGCGGGCGGTTGCCGGAGGCCGCGAGTTCGTCCTTGACGGTCGGGTTGCGTTGGAGTTCGGCCTGGGTGACCAGCGACAGGAACGGCAGCATGAGCTGGTTCAGGGCCGGGACCGCCGAGTGGGTGAAGATCGTGGTCCGGGTGGGGTCCAGGCCGGCGGCCAGATAGTCGGTCATCGCGTTCATGACGTACTCGTCGATCGAGCCGACCTCGTCGCGGTCGGTGATGACCTGGTAGTCGGCGATGACGATGAAGGTGTCCAGGCCGCGCTCTTGGAGCCGGACCCGGTTGCGCAGGCTCGCCAGGTAGTGGCCGATGTGCAGGTACCCGGTCGGCCGGTCGCCGGTGAGCATCCGATAGCGGCCGGGGTTGACGTCGATATCGGCGTCGATGGTGGCGCTGCGCTCGACCGCGGCGGCATAGGTGGCGGAGTCGGCACCGGGGTTCGGGGTGGTTTCGGGGCGCTCGGTCACAGCGGTCCACCCTAGCAGCGGGCTCGTGGTCGGCCCCGCCGCTGGGTCGCCGGTCCGAGTGGCCCGGGTCAGCCCACCGGCACGAGTTGTCGCGGGTAGCAGATGTTCAGCAGTGCGCTGTCGTCCATGCCGGGGTTCTTCATCCGGCACCAGGTGAGGGTGGCGGTGCGGGTACTCAGGCCACCGGGGTCGATGAGCGTGATCCACAGCGGCGCGGCATACCGGCGGTTGCTGTCGAAATCAGTCCCGGCCAGCACGAGGAAGCGCTGCCCGGCATAGCGTGGGTCGGCCCGCAGGGCGCTGATCTCCGCCACGATGTCGGCCAGCCCGAAAGTGTGGGTGCCGTTCGCGGCGATCTGGCGCGGGTCCACGACGCCGTCGTACTTGCTCGCCAGCTGGATCACCCAGCGACCGTCCAGGGTGAGGCCGCGCAGCGACTCCGCCCGCCACGCGGCCAGTTGCTCGGCCGGCGCGAGCGGCGTGAGCGGCGTGGGCGGGGGTGGCGGGGTCGTGCGCGGTGGCGAGGATGTGGTGGTCGCGCGGGTCGTCGTGCTTCTCGTGTCCGCCGATGTCGTCGGGTTCGCCGGCGTGGAGGGCTCCGTCGACGGCGTGGGTATGCCGGTGGTGCTCGCGGCGGGCGTCGTCGGCGTCGGGCCGGGTGTCGTGGTCGTCTGGGTGGCGGGGTCGGAGGTCGGGTTCGTCGAGGTGGGGTCAGTGGCCTCCGGGGGAACCCCGTCCGGACCGCCGGGACGTACCTCGGTGGTCGCGGTGGCCGAGGTCGTCGACCCGCCGGTCCGCGACCCGGCCGGGGCCGTGGCGGACGTCGGATCGGTGCGGGCCCGCTGCAGCACAAGGATGCCCACGACGAGCACGAGGACCGCGGCGACGGCGATCGCGGTCCACAGACCCGTGGACCGGCCCGTGGGCCCAGGCGGCGGCATACTCATCGCTCTCTCCGGTCGTCGAACAGCAGGATCGTCACACAGCAGGATCGTCACACAGCAGGGCTAGGCATACAGCAGGGGCGTGGATCAGGTGCGGCGCAGCGCCTCGGGGGCGTGCAGTCGGAACATCGTCTGGTCCACGTGTTCGGGAACCTTACGCGGTGTGGCGAGCGAGACGAAGATGGTCACCGCGAAGGCGATGGGCACGGTCCAGGCCGCCGGCTGCTCGATCAGGGCGCGCGGCCAACTGGACAGGTGCGCGGTCAACCCGCTCAACGCCGCCAGCGCCGCGCCGAGGCTGAGCACGCCACCGACCAGCGTCCCCCAGAACGCGCCCGCGATGCTGAGCCGGCGCCACCACACCCCGAGGACCAGCAGCGGACAGAACGTGGAGGACGACACCGCGAACGCGATGGCCACCGCATCGGTGACCCGCGCGGTCGTGACGACCAGGCTGACGGCATACGGGATCGCGATGGCGACGACGAGCGCGATCCGGAAGTCATGCACCCCGGCGAACCGGCCGAGCCGACGCAGCCGCGCCTCGAGCAGATCCTGGGCGACGACACCGCCGACGGCGATCGCCAGACCCGAGGCCGTGGACAGGCAGGCGACGAAGGCCCCGGCCGCCACGATCGCGGTCAACGTCGTCCCGAGCGGCCCCGGCGCCATCGTCAGCGGCAGCAAGATGGGGACGGTTTCCGGCGGCGCGCCCGGCGGCAGCACCGGCAGGTACGCCCGGCCCAGCACGGCGAACGAGGGGGTGAGGACGTAGAACAGCCCCACGAGCGCGATGACGAAAACCGTTGTCCGCCGGGCCGCTCGCCCGTCCCGGTTGGTGTAGTAGCGCACCAGGATGTGCGGCAGGCCCATCGTGCCCAGACAGAGCGCGATGAGTGTGGAGTACGTCTGGTATGCCGGGTGCTCCCGGCCGCCGAAGCCGCCGAGGAAGATCTGCCACTCCGTGGTGTGCCCGGGGCCGCTCGCCGGGGAGGGCTGGCCGTGACTTTGCCAGACGATGAACAGCACGATCGCGGGGACCGCCATGGCGGTCAGCTTGATCCAGTACTGCACCCCCTGGACGAACGTGATCGACCTCATCCCGCCGGCCAGGACCGAGGCCAGGACGACGACGGCGACGATGATCTCGCCGATCCACTTGGGTGCGCCCACGACCACCTGGAAGATCAGGCCCCCGGCCTCGAGCTGGGGCAGCATGTAGAGCGAGCCGATGATGACGACGAACACCGAGCAGATCCGGCGGACCTGGCGCGACTCCAAGCGGGCCTCGGCGAAATCCGGGAGGGTGTACGCGCCGGATCGGCGCAGCGGCGCCGCGACGAGGACGAGCAGGACGAGGAAGCCCGCGGTGAACCCGACCGGGAACCACAGCATGTCCGGGCCGTACAGGTAGAGCAGCCCCGCCACCCCGAGGAACGATGCGGCGGAGAGGTATTCGCCGCCGATGGCCGCCGCGTTCCACGGTGCGCTGACGCCCCGGCCGGCGACGAAGAAGTCACTCGTCGTATGCGACAGCTTGAGTCCCAGCGCGCTGACGCCGAGCGTCACGAGGCATACGACGGTGATCGACAGAACGGACGGCCAGGCGGCGACGGCGGGCATCGCGGCTCAGGGCTGCTGCGCGAGGAACTCGGCCAGGTCGCTCTCGATGCGCTCGCTCTGGCGGCGGTGTACGTACGCGGCCAGGAGCACCACGGGATACAGCGCCACGCCGACCACGAGCCACGGCAACGGGATCCACCACACGGTGACCTCGCGCATCGGCGGGGCCATGATGAGCAGCAGCGGGATGCCGGCGATGGTGGTGAGCACGCCGCTGAGGACGGCCAGGGCGAGCCGGCGTTGGGCGGTGACGAGTTCGGCGAGGTAGACCGCCCCGAACGCGGTCTGCGCCTCGAACTCGGCCCGGGCGGTGCGTCGTTCGCCGCGGCGTCGGGCGTCGCGGCGGGGCGAGGTGATCCGGACGCGTTTGCCCGGTCCGGAGGATGTCCCGGTTGTCACGTCGTGCGACTGCGCAACAACCGCTCGCGCAACTCGCGGGTATGCCGGCGGCTGACCTGGAGTTCGACGTCGCCGAGGCTGACCGTGCACCGGCCGTGCTGCATGGTGACCGCGACGATGTATGCCGTGGAGACCAGGGTGCTGCGGTGGATGCGCACGAAGCCGGCGTTGGCCCAGCGCTCCTCCAGGGAGTTCAGCGAGACCCGCACGAGGTGGGACTGCTTGGCGGTGTGCAGTCGGGCGTAGTCGCCCTGGGCCTGGGCGTAGCGGATCTGGCTGCGCTGCAGGAATGTCGTGACACCGCCGAGTTCGACGGGGATCGTCTCGTCGTCGACCGGGGCCTCGGCGGCGGCGTCGCGGCCCCCCGTGGCGCTGCCGCCGTGCTTGGCGAGCACCCGCCGAACCGCCTCGGACAGCCGGTCGGCACGCACGGGCTTCATCACATAGTCGGTGGCGTGCAGGTCGAAGGCGTCGACGGCGTGCTGGTCGTGGGCGGTGACGAAGACGACCTGCGGGGGCTCGGCGAACCGGCCGAGAACCCGCGCCAGGTCCAGTCCGTCCAAGCCGGGCATCGAGATGTCGCAGAAGACGACGTCGACGGGCTCGGATTGCAGCAGGCGCAGCGCCTCGGTGCCGCTGCTGGCCGTCTGGATCGCGCCGATCCGGTCGTCGCGGTCGAGCAGCCAGCGCAGTTCGGCGAGGGTGGGTAGTTCGTCGTCCACCAAAAGGGCGCGCAGATTCGGACGTGCCGCTTGCTCGGTCTGCTGCGCTGCCACGCCCCCAATGTAGGTGCATTCCCTTCCGGAACTCCACCATCGAGGCACCGTCCGTCTCGAAAAGTGAGCCGTCCGGCCCCGCAAACCCGCCGCCTGTCCGGCTTGCCCCGGCCCTTTTGAGTGTTTTGTATGCCTTTGGATGGTTTTGTCGGTGACCACCGGTCGGCGGAACTCACGCCGAATCCGGTCGGATCCCGGCGGCATACTTGGGCACCCGGAAGCTCACCTTCGTCCCGGCGTCAGGGGCGGTTTCGACGACCAGGCCGTGTCCGTCGCCGTAGGCCTGTCGCAGGCGGGCGTCGACATTGCCCAGGCCGACGCTGTCCCGTTCGCTCTGGCCGGACAGGATCGCGCGGATCGTCTCGGGTTCGGCCCCGATGCCGTCGTCCTCGATGGCGATCTCGGCCTCGGCCCCCACGCTGGTGGCGGTGATCGTGATCCGGCCGCTGCCGGTCTTGGACTCGATGCCGTGCTTGACGGCGTTCTCGACCAGCGGCTGGATCGCCAGGAAGGGGACGGCCACCGCCAGCACCTCGGGGGCGATGACGAGGGAGACGGTCAGCCGGTCCCCGAACCTGGCGCGCTCGAGCTCCAGGTACCGCTCGATATTGCCCAACTCGTCGGACAGGGTCGTGTACGCGCCACCCCGACGGAAGGCATACCGGGTGAAGTCGGCGAACTCCAGGAGCAGTTCGCGGGCCCGGTCGGGGTCGGTGCGCACGAACGAGGCGATGGTGGCCAGGCAGTTGTAGATGAAGTGCGGGGAGATCTGGGCGCGCAGAGCGCGCAGTTCGGCCTCCATCACCCGGCTGCGCTGGCGGCTGAGGTCGGCGAGTTCGATCTGGGTGGAGATCCAGGCGGCCAGTTCCTCGGTGGCGCGGATCAGGCCGGGGGTGGTGCTGGGTCCGTACACCGCGAGCGCGGCGACCACCTTGTCGTCGGTGACGACGCCGGCGACCACCCCACTGCGCAGCGGGCAGGCCGCCACGGCGCAGTCGATCTGGTCCTCTTTGAGGACGACGGTCCGGCCAGAGCGCAGGACGGCGGCGGCGTGGACCTCGGCGACCTCACGGTGGTGCTCGCCGACACCCTCCCAGGCCAGGATGCCGGACCCGTCGACGATGGCGATCGCCGGGCTGGCCAGGATCGAGCGCAAGTACTTGGCGGCCTTGGCGGCGGCTTCAGGGGTCAGCCCGTCGCGCAGCGGACGGGCCGCGAGCGAGGCGGTGTGCAGGGTCTCGTAGGTCGCGCGATCGGTCGTGGAGACCAGCCGGCGGCGGGCCACGATCCGAGCCGCCGCCCACACGACGACCACGAGCGCCACGGCCAAGACGATGATCCCCAGGGTGCGTTGCGCCGTCGTCACGGATCGAGGATACGCAGAGGTATGCCTCTGCTCGATGGGTCTGCCCGCCGCCGAGTTGCCGGGCGGGTCCGTGGTGGCGTAGGAGTGTGCAGGTGACTGACGCCCCCGGCAGTGCCGCCGCCCCATCGACTCCCTCCGCGACATCCCCGACCTCACCGACTTCCCCGAGCGGGGAGGTCGGGGCGGCGATAGCCGCCCTACTCGCCCTGCCGGGCATCGAGGCCGCGGCGCAGGCGGTCCGAGATGCCTGCAGCGAGTTGCGCTGGCACGAGGCGTTGCGGCGCCGGATCCCCGAGGCGGCAACCGAATCGCGGATTCGCGGAGCCACCGCCAACGCCCGGCTGGACGGTGCTCCCGCAGCGGTGGATACCGTCCGGGACCTGATGCGCGGGGCTCGTACCCTGCCCGACAACCCCGACCCGGTCCAGTCGATGATCCGGTCCGCGGCGCTGGCGACCGCCGAGACCGAACACCTCGTCAAGGTGATCCGGACGGCTCCCATGCAGGCGCTGGTTCGGCTGCACGTCGCCGCCATGGCCGGGGTGATCCCGGACGCCCAGTTGGGCCGGCCGCGCCAGGTGGGCGAGGAGTGCGGGGAGTTCGTCAGCCTCGGGCCCGCGATCCCCGCGGACCTGCTGGCCGCGCGGCTGGGCGCGCTGTCCGAACTCGTGAGGTTGCCGGATGCGCCGGCACCGGTGGTCGCGGCCCTGGCCCACGCCGAGATCGTGTCGATGCGCCCGTTCGTGCGCGGCAACGGCCTGGTGGCCCGGGCGTTCGAGCGGGCCTACATCCAGGCCAGCGGACTGGACCCGACCGGCGTCTCCGTCCCGGAAGAGGGCTACGTCGCGGCCGGGCCGACCTACATCGGTGCGCTCACGGCATACCAGAACGGAACCGGGGCCGGGGTGGCGACCTGGCTGACCGCGGCGACCCGGGCGCAACTGGCGGGGGTCGAGGAGGGGCGCGCCATCGCCGATTCCGTGCTGCGCGGGCGACTGTCCTGAGGGCGTCGGCTGCCGTGACGTGAAATACATGAAATCGGTCGACCGCACCCCTTCCCAAGGCCGGTGTCCATGCGCATACTTGTCGTATGCCGTTGTGCCGCAAGGCCGCTGGCGCACCGAGAAGCAGTGGCACCCACGCGCGGGCAGTCCACTGATGGACCACGTCGCGAGGGGTCTGCCCCGTCCGACAACACTCTTGCACGCCCTGGTCACCACGAGCGGCTCGGTGAAGATGGCATCCCATGACGCGTGGGATGCCATCTTCTTGTGTGCTACCGGCGGTTCTTGTGCCCGGCGCTGAAGACCGCGCGCGTCGTTGAGGGCTCCCGGTCGCTGAGGACCCCCGGTCGCTGAAACCGCCGGTCGCTGAGGACTCCCGGCGAGTTGCCGGCAATTGCTGGCGCGGGGCCGTCGGGTCCGCCACAATCGTGCTGCGCTCCCTTCGGGTCGAGCGCCGGACTGTGGCCCGTGCCCCCCGGGGTCATCGTCCATCGAGGGCCCCCGCGATCACCCGCGGGGGCCCTCTGCCGTTGCGTCGGGACCGGATCGCCGAATCGAGATCGGTTGTCGGCGGTCGTGGGCGGTCGTGGTGGGTGCTGTTCGGATGCTGTTCG
>JBDIAR010000012.1:0-31160 GCA_039812545.1 Dermatophilaceae bacterium
AATCACTCGGACGACTAGTGAAACGAATCACCGACGAGGGACACTAGCTTCCTGGCCTTGCGTATCGTTGCCACCGAACAAGTGGCCCTCTGTACTCGGATGAATGACCCTTAGCAAGTCACATCCTCCGAGGCCAGAGGGCACTTGTGTCTCAGGCGCGCCGACTCCCCAAGGCCACTACTCGCGGATCCGGGTCAGAGCCGCGGAGGTGATCAGTTGGTCCTTGGTGACGTCGATGCACGACGGGTACGAACCGTGCACCACGACGGCCACGGGGTGCCGTCCGGGGGTCTGCGGGATGGCCACCAGCGCCTCCACCCGCGTGTAGAGCTTGCCGCCTCCCGCCCTTCCGTCGATCATCCCGCCGGGAAACTCGTAGGCGCGCATGACCGGGGCGGGTACCGTCGGCCGGGGCGTCGCGATCGGGACGATCGTTCCGGCGGCCGGGACGCGACCGGACACCGTCGGCCCTGCGGTCGATGCGTCGCGGACGGACGACTCGCTCGGGGCACCGCATGCCGCCGCGACCAGTGCGGCGACCGCCAACGTCGCCCCAGGTCGTATGCGACTGCCGCTGAGGTCGTTTCGTCTCGTCGTCGTGTCAAGTCCAGTGGTGCTGTGCATGGCCGTCTTCACCGTTGGTTCTGGTGGGTGGGACAGGCGAGTCCTGTCGGGCGTCGTTATGGTCGCCTGGTCCGAGGACGCGCACGCCGGTAGATCGGTTGCCAGACCGGGGCACGGTCGAGCCGACTCTAGACCGGCCGTGCGTCCGGAGTCGGGGGATCGTCACGGGAGCCGAACGAGTTCGGTTATGTCGTCCTGGGCCAATTCCGGTTCCATGGTGGCCCTCACGTGTATGCCGGTCAGTTCCACCTGCCCGGAGAGAACCGTGAGGAAGGCCGTGTCGGAGGCGTCACGTCCGGTCGCGATACGCACCATCCCTTGTCGCGGTGCCAGCGCGGTCGCGTCGACAACGAACCAGTCGTCCGCAAGATACGCCTCGGCCACGGCATGAAAGTCCATCGGTGCCAAACCTGGGGCGTACACGGCCGCCAGCCGTGCTGGGACACCCCGCGCGCGAAGCAGGGTGACGACCAGGTGGGCGAAATCGCGGCAGACCCCCTGGCGAGCCAGATAGGTCTGGACGGCGCCGTCGGTGTGACGGCTGGAGCCGCTGACATAGGCCAGTTGCCGGCCCACCCAGCAACTCACGGCATCGACCAGGTCCTTGCCGGCCAATCCCGCGAACTCGGTCGCGGCCACGGCGGCGAGCGTGTCGGATTCGCAGTAGCGACTGGGACGTAAATAGACGATCCGTTCGGCCGCCGCATCGGCTAGGTCCACCGCCGGGTCGGCGCCCGAATCGGTCAACTCGGCCCGATAGTCGATGATCAGATCTCCGCGCGGCACGTCGCGGAGCACGTGGAGGCGGGTGCCGTGAGCGGATGTGACCATCGTCGGCTCGACGCGCCGGCCGTTGACGGCGATATCCATTCGTTCGGTGGCGCCGCGGTCCACGGCGGGGTCGCGTGTCGTCGCGACACTGAGAACCAGCTCCGTCGGTTCGATCACGGTCGCCTCGAGGCGCGAGCTGACCTTGCGCGTCACCGGGGTATCGTGTTGACGTGGTGAGCCGCCGGATTCTGACACGGTGATTTTCCTTGGCTGGTTGAGGTCGTCGTGGTCAACGAGACTGGGGCGCGGGCGTGGACTTGGGGTGGCAAGCGTCGGCGGCGTCGGGCAGTCGCGTCACGTCCACGGCGACGTCGAGCGAACTTGTGGCCCCTTCGGTGAAGATGACGCCCTTCATCGGGGCGACGTCGCGGTAGTCCCGTCCCCACCCGGTGACCACGTAGCGCGCGTCCGCGAGACAGTCGTTCGTCGGATCCAGGTCCAGCCAGTCACCGTCCGGAAGCCGAGCCGATGCCCAGGCGTGGGTGGCGTCAGCGCCTTGCAGCTTCGGCTTCCCCGGCGGAGGCTGGGTTTCGAGGTAGCCACTGACGTACCGGGCCGGAATGCCGAGGACGCGCAGGCAACCGATCGCCAGGTGGGCGAAGTCCTGGCATACGCCGGCCCGTAGTTCGAGCAACTCCGGCAAGGTCGTGTCGACGGACGTGACGCCCTTGGTGTAGCGGAAATCCGCGTGGATGGCCGAAACCAGATCCGCCAGCGCCGAGCCCAGCGGGGAGCCGGGTGCCACGATGCTCCTCGCGTATTCACGCACTGTTGTGCTCAGCTCGATCTGACGCGACGGCAAGAGGTATGCCGTGCGCACGGTCCGGTCTTCGCCCTGGGCCATCGACGCCGCGCAGGCGGCCGCCTCGGCGACGGTCCAGATGTCCAATGCGGCGACGTCGACCGGGGGGCGCTCCACGGTGACCTCGCTCGTCTTGGCCACCACCAGACGGCGGTGCGGCTGATGAATCTCGAAGTAGTGACTGAAGTTGCCGAACAGGTCCACATGCTCGGTGAAGGCCTCGGGCTGCGGGGAAATCTGGATGTGCCGGCCTGCGACGTGTTGGAAGGCGGTGTCTCGCAGGCGCAGGCAGGCTCGGCCGTACGAGGACGTGACCTCCTCGGCATAGGAGTAGGTCGTGACATGGCGAACGGCATACCGGCGCCGGCGGTGGTTCGTCTCCACGACCGGTTTCATCGCGGCCCCTGAATGAGCCGTTGCGGAGCGCGGTGCCGAAAGCTGGTGCTGTCCAGGGTCGAAGAAACCCTGCGCAGCGCTTCGTCGAGGCTGCGCAGGTATGCCGTCCGGTGCTCGGGTTCCTCGGCGAGGGAGCCCGCGCCGCTCGCGGTGAGTGGGGCCATGGCCGCCGCGACTGCGTCCCTCGCCATCGACGCCTGGGTGAGACTCAGATCCTCGCGCAGGCGGTCCAGCTGGAACCGGACCGACCTCGGGTTGGTCGAGTCGAGCAGGAGAAGATCTAGGGCAATCGCCAGAGGCGACTGAGTCGACCCGGACTCGGCGCCGCGCCGTCGATGAGAGAGCAGGCTGTCGCGGGATCGAAGAACGGCGTCGAGGACGAGCCGGTCAACGCGGGCGGAACGGTTGGGAGACAAGGTGCGCCTGAGGATGCGAACAGTCTCCTGCGCCCGTTCCACTCGGCGGCCGGCATCGAAGTAGGCCCAACTCGCATCGCGCACCAGTCCCTCGGACCCCATGCCGGTGAGAGCCAGGAAGGCCTCGACGACGAGCGCGAGGACGGACTGGAGTTCGTCGCCGGCATTCGTCCGGCGCACCAACGCTCGATCCAACCGGCTCAGGACGAGCCACGTGTCGGCAGAGAGGAGTTCGCGGACCTCGGTCGCAGCGCGGGCCGCTCGACGAGCCGAATAGCTCACCGTGCCGCGGCGGGTGTCGTCGAAGACGAGGGTCGTCAGATGGGCGACCAGGGCCTCCGGCATCGGATCGTCACCAACTGGGGTGGAGAGCGACGAATCGGAACGGTCGCGCTGGCCCGTGGTCACGGCATCCACGGCGGCGACGAGCACCCGCATCGCCACGTGACCGTCCGTGCCCGGACGGCTGACGTGGTCCTCTACCAGGTCGTCGACGACGAGCAACAGCCGTGCGGTCGACTCGGCGCGTTCGGCATAGCGACCGAACCAGTACAGGTCCTCGGCGGCCCGAGCCGACAGCGGCACTCCGCCCGGCGTCGCATGAAGGTGCTGGGATTGACCAATTGCGACCGCGGCATCGCGCATCGGAGCCTCCTCTACGGCGGCCCGACCGCTGTCGCGGAGAACCCACACGTCTTTGACCACGGCGTCCCGGAGTACCGGTGGCCGGGGGCATCCCCGAACTGCTGCAAGCCTGGTCAGACCGCCGGGCATCACCATCGTCCCGCGAGCGTCGGAGATGGTGAACGTGCGCAGGATGGCGGCGCGCGGCGAGAGGCCCTCATGGGTGACGACGGGAAGCTGCCACGTCGGAAGGACTTCCTGACCGCACCAGGCCCAGGGCTCGGATTCCACGCGCGCCCAAAGGTCAGCACGCCGTTCGGCCGACAGTCCCCGGACGAAGACGCGCGGGTTCGTCAGGGTCGGCGCGATCGGGGAGAGGACGAGATCGGCGAGGTTGTCACGGGTGTATCGGAACCCGCCCCGCTCGCCGCACCACCACGTGCGCACCGGGGATAGCCGTAGGTCCTCACCGAGTAGCCTCGCGGCGACCGTCTCCAGGAAGGCGGCGAGGGCAGGATCCTCGAGAACTGCGGCACCGACCGGGTTGACGACCGTGACGACGCCGCGTCGACCCGCTTCCACCAATCCAGGGACTCCGAGGGTCGAACCAGCCTGCAAGTCAAGCGGATCGGCCATCTCGCCAGTGACTCGCCGGACGATGACGTCAACCGGCTCCGGGCGCTCCGTGGTCGTGAGCCAGATCCGCCCACCCCGCATCGATAGCTCTTCGGCCCGAACGACCGGCAACCCCAGAAGCATCGCGGTGAAGACCTCGTCGAAAGCCTCCCCGGTCGCGCAGCCGCTCAGCAGCACGACGCGGGGCAGTTCGGATGTCCCGTTGGCCAGCTCCTGCATTCCGATCCGCATCGTGTCGAAGAACTCCCGGAGGCGCCGCAAGTCGGTCTCGCGGTGCACCGACGCCAGGGTTCGCGCCGTGATCCGGCGCACTGCCATGGCATACCCGGCACCGACGGGGGCCTGGGCGCGGTCCGCGAGTACCCGCCACGATCCGGTGTCGTCTCGACCCAGGTCTGCGGCGGTCAGACACAGGCCATGTCGAGTGGCGATGCCGTCCGCCTGTGGGACGAAACCGGGGTGCCCGACGACGAGTTCGGCCGGCAATACCCCGTCCGCCACCAGCCGTCGCGGCCCGTAGATGTCCGCGAGGAGGAGGTCGAGAAGTTCTGCCCGTTGACGCAGGCCGGCCTCCAGGCCCGCCCAATCGCTCGCCGGCACGACGAGGGGGACGGGATCCACGTTGAGGTGGCGGGGCCGGCCGGTCCCGTCCGATCCGACCACGACGCCGTCGTCCTGCACGAGTCCTCGAGCCACCTCGCGTCGCCGGATCAGTTCGTCGACTCCCATGGCGGCCAACGCCGGCAGCGGCGACAACGCCGGGTCCGGCGTGGGACGGTCCGGTTGGGGGGCAGGCTGCGATTCGCTGTCGGCGGTCATCGAGGACCAGCCTACGGCTACCAGGAGCGACGAAACACGGGAGTAAGACGAAACACGGGAGTAACACGTGATCACTATGGTCTGGCCATGAGTTCGTGGCTCGACGACTACGACGTGCCCCGCGCCGCCTTCGACGAGATGTTCACGGCGGCGAATACGGTTCGCGCGGGATACGAGCGCGTCGTCGAGACCCTCGCGCACCTCGACCCCGCGGACGTCCGCACGCGAGTCGAGTTCCTGCAGCGAACCTACGTGGACCAGGGGGTCACGTTCGACATCGGCGGCAAGGAAACCCCCTTTCCGCTCGACATCGTCCCGAGGATCATCGCTCCCGCTGACTGGGCGGTGGTCGAGGCGGGCGTCGCTCAACGAGTCTTGGCACTGGAGCGCTTTCTGGCCGATGTGTACGGCGAAGGGCAGGTGTTCGCCGACGGAGTCATCCCGCGAAGGGTTGTCACGACGTCGCGCCATTTCCACCGCAGCGTCAGCGGTCTGCGTCCGGTCAACGACGTGCGGATTCACGTCGCCGGGATCGACTTGGTCCGTGACCCGCAGGGCACGTTCCGAGTGCTCGAGGACAACGTCCGAGTCCCCTCGGGGGTGTCCTACGTGATCACCAATCGTCGGGCGATGTCGGCTGCTCTGCCCGAGGTCGCGGGCGCCCACCGCGTTCTGCCCGTGCAGAATTACGCGAGTCAGCTTCGGGCAGCTCTGACCGCCTGCGCGCCGCGCGGTGTAGCCGATCCCAATGTGGTGGTCCTGACACCCGGTGTCTACAACTCGGCATACTTCGAACACGCACTGCTTGCCCGGATGATGGGATGTGAACTGGTCGAGGGCCGGGATCTCGTATGCCGCAACGGCCAGGTATCGGTGCGGACGACTCAGGGCCTGCGTCCGGTGCACGTCCTCTACCGCCGGATAGACGACGACTTCCTCGATCCCGCGCATTTCCGTGCCGACTCGGTATTGGGAGTCGCCGGACTGCTCAACGCGGCCAGACGCGGCAATGTCACGCTGGCCAACGCGGTGGGCAACGGCGTCGCGGACGACAAGCTGGTCTACACCTATGTATCGGACTTGATCCGCTACTACTTGGGTGAAGAGCCCGTCATCCCCGGCGTCGACACGTGGCGGCTGGAGGAGCCTGCGCACCGAGAGGAGGTCCTCGACCGGTTGGACGAACTCGTCGTCAAACCGGTGGACGGTTCGGGCGGCAAGGGCATCTTCATCGGACCGTCGACCTCGAAGTCAGATCTGGCCGCCTTGCGTGAGCGGATCCTCGAAGACCCGCGCGGGTGGATCGCCCAGCCGGTCGTCCAGCTGTCAACGGTGCCCACCATGATCGACGGACGACTCGCTCCACGGCACGTGGACTTGCGGCCGTTCGCCGTCAACAACGGCAGCGGAGTCTGGGTGCTGCCGGGAGGGCTGACCAGAGTCGCCCTTCCGGAGGGCGAGCTCATCGTCAACTCCAGTCAGGGTGGCGGATCGAAGGACACCTGGGTTCTCGTCGATGCCGACGGCCCGCAGGCGGCCGTGGTCCCGCGAGCGGCCCTCCCGGAGAGTATCCGTCTCGTGGTTCGGCCCCCGGAGCACTTGTCTGCCGAATCGCCTACTCCGCAACTGGAACAGCAGCAACAACGGGTTCGACCTGCCCGTGTCGGGTCGGAGTCTGGTGACGGCGTGCCGAACAACGTCGACTCTCGAGGGGAGGTACCGACGTGCTGAGTCGGATCGCGCAGTCGCTGTATTGGATCGGCCGCTACGTCGAGCGCGCCGAGGACACCTGCCGCCTGCTCGACGTCCATCTGCAACTCATGGTCGAAGATCCCGCCATGGACGCCCAGGACTCCGCCGCGACGCTCGTCGCCGTTCTCGGGATGGGGGTGCCATCCGAGCCGGTCACCCCCGACGACGTCCTTCAGTTGATGCACTTCGACACCGCCTCGGCATGTTCGGTCCTAGCGTCGCTGTGGGGTGCCCGCGAGTCGGCCCGCCGTGCCCGCGAGACGGTGCCGCCGGAGATGTGGGAGAGCCTGAACACCACGTGGAACGGCGTGCGTGCCGGGCAGTTGCGCCGGCTGCGACCGACCGCCGGCCTGACCTTCGTCCGCGAACGCTGCGCGCTGATCTCGGGCATCGCGGATACCACGATGAGTCACGACGAGGGTTGGCAGTTCATGCAGTTGGGACGCAGCATCGAACGGATCGATATGAGCGCACGGCTCATGCTCTGGGCGGCGGTCGCCCGTCGATCGTCGAGCGCGTGGAACAACGCGTTGCGTGCGTGCGGTGCCATGCACGCGTTCCGACGGACGCACGGCGCCGCCACGCTGGACCGCGATGCCGCCGAGTTCCTGTTGTTGGACCGGCTCTTTCCGCGATCGGTGGTCCACTCTCTGACGATGGCCGAGGAGGCACTAGCCGAACTGGAGCCGGGTTCGCGACGGAGTGGATTCCAAAGCGAGGCAGCGCGGATCCTCGGACGCGTGCGTGCCGAGTTGGAGTACCAGACGCTGAGCGAGGTGCTCTCGGAGCTGCCGGACCGCCTGGCCGAACTCCAACGGGTATGCGTGGCAGTGGACGACGCGATCACCCAGCGGTATTTCGTCGGGGCCCCGTCGCCGTCCTGGACCGGAGGAGCCGTATGAGTGCGACTTTGCGCGTCGTCCACAGCACGGGCTACCGCTACGACGGCGGGGCGACGTCCTCCTACAACGAGGCCAGGATGACTCCGCTGTCGGATGAGAACCAGGCGGTGATGTTCTCCCGCGTCGAGATCACACCGTCGGCGTGGACTCACGGTTATGTCGACTACTGGGGGACATCGGTCACGGGGTTCGAGGTCCACGAGCGCCATGACCAGCTCCGCGTCGTCTCCACCAGTACCGTCGACGTTCATCGGCGCGTGGATACCGATCGAAGCATCGGGTGGGAGGCATTGCGCTCGTCTCGGTGCGTCGCGCAGTATGCCGAGTATCTCCACTGCGGCCCGCTCGTCGCACCCGCACCGGAATTGGCATACCAGGTCGCTCAACTGGCGTCCCACAGTTCGAGCCCGGAGGTCTTGGTTCCGGAGCTTCGCGAGCTCGTCGACCGGCGGATCACCTACCTGCCGGGCGTGACCAGCGTGAAGACGACCGCCGAGGAGGTGTGGGCGGCCGGAGCCGGCGTCTGCCAGGACCTGTCTCATCTGCTCATCGGAGCACTGCGGTCGGCCGGAGTGCCGACGAGGTACGTCTCGGGCTATCTCATGGCCGAGCTCGACTGTGAGCTTGACCAGCCCACTTCGGGAGAGTCCCATGCGTGGATCGAGTACTGGGTGGGCAGTTGGGTCGGTTTGGACCCCACGAACGCCGGAGACGTTGGCAACGATCACGTGGTCGTGGGTCATGGCCGGGACTACTCGGACGTCGCCCCGTTGCGCGGGATCTTCACCGGCGGACCCGCCGTCGACATGTTCGTCGACGTGTCGGTTACCCGCCTGCGGTGAGCGAACCCGTCATCCCGGGGCGTTGATCGGGTAGGCGATCGCCGACCCCGTGCCGACGAGGGTCGCGGTCAGCGGGTCCACGAGCATGATCGGCGCCGCCAGCGCCGCGGTGCCGCAATAGATCTCGACGACACCGATGTCGAGAAGGAGGCGAACCGGGCCGCCCCAGGGCATCGACCACACACCGTTGGCGTGAGCGACGGTCAGCCCGTCGGTGCTCACGACCACGTCCAGCCGCCGCTGGTCGTCGTCGCCGACGACAACCAGCCGATCGCCGACAACGGTCGGAGCCCACTCCAGATCGATCACCGGGCCGCCGAGCCGGGTCGGCCGATCGGGCTGGAGCGTCTGCGGATTGCCACGCCGGGCCGCCACGGCGGGGTGGGGGGCCGGGTGGAGCGCGTCGCCCACTCGGGTGAGCAGTTGCGGGATGCTGCTGGCTCCGGCCCAGACGCCCGCCGGGTCGTCGACCGCGCGCAGCCAGTGGATCAGCCCGGGACGCCCCTGCTCGTCCCGGAACGCCGATGGGGCGTAGTACGACCGGCCGTAGGTCAACCGGCGCCACGTTCCCGGGATGAACCGCCCGTCCACGAGGTCGCCCACGGCATACGCGACATAGTGCGGCACAGTGGGCTCCCAGACCGAGACGACCAGGACCCACCGCCCGTCGATCTGGAGGAGTTGCGGGCACTCCCATCCGGACCCGGTCCACACCGAGTCGACTTCGTCGGTACGCCGACTCGCGAGTTCGCCTGATTAGCGCCAGGTTTCGAGGTCTTCCGAGGTGAACAGCCAGGCCAATGCGGTGCCGTCCGTCCGGCCACCGCCGACGACCATGAGCCAGCGGGTCCCGTCGAAGAGTACGTGGGGATCGCGGAAGGCCACCACGTCGACGGCCGCCGGCACGGTGGCGACGACGGGACCCTTCGCCCACTCGACCCAGGCGTCGTCCATCGGGCGAGCCACCCGGATGCGACCGACGTCGAGGGCGGCCGTGTCCACGGAGGTGTAGACGAGACGGGCCGGACCGGTGAGTGGAATGGCGAGACTACCGCTCCACACGCCGTCATCGCCGTCGCCCGGTTCGAGGGCCACGGGCTGCAAGGTCCAGGTGAGCAGGTCCGCCGAGATCGCATGCGACCAGCGGCACTCGGGGACCCAGACCGTCCGTTCGGGCACGTACTGCGCGAACAGGTGATAGTTCCCAGCATGGAAGGTCAGTCCGAGCGGGTCGTTGATCCACCCGGACGGGACGGTGAAGTGGATCAGTGGGCGTCCGTCCACGAGTTCAGACCTCCCTCACGGCGCACTGGCTGGCTCGTGCTCGACCGCATCGGACGACCACTCTCCCACGGGCTGATGGCCACCGCTACCGTTGGTCGATGCACCTGTTCGGACTCGGCGATGCCACGGACTGGCTGTCGCACTGGTGGCGCTACGAGGTCATCGGTGGCGCGAAGGGCCCTCTGCTGGTGAGCAAGTGCATAGTTCGATTTCTCACTTTTGCTAAGTCAAAGAACTCGACTCAACGTCTCGGCAGCCTCGGACAAAGCTTGAGTAGGTGGGCCAGCGCCGGCGACCCGTCGTGGGTGACGATGGTGGCATCGAGTCCGGCGGCGATCACGGATTCGCGCCGCTTCACGGGGAGGCCTTCTCGACGGAGGGCCCAGGTCAGCTCACCCATCACGTCCGGCGTGACAAATCGGGTCCCGGTGGGCGGTCGCTGTCGCTCAGAAGCTCAGACCCACTGATGCCGCCGAGTCGAGGTATGCGTCACTGGCCGCCGTACCGCCGACCACCCTGGCCACGAGGTACGCCTGAGCCATACCGGTGAGGAAGGGCGCGCCCGCCGCCGCCCGCCGCCGGGCCCGTTGTGCCGGAACCCCTTGATCGCGCAGGTATGCGTGCAGGTAGGTCGCGCACGCCGCCTTGATATCGGCGAAAGCCTGGTGCGACAAAGCGGCCAGTTCGGGGTCCCGCCGACTGCGACCCCAGATCTCCAGAATCAGCCCTTCGTCGAGCACCTCCTTGGGGAAGTTGTCGAGCAGCAGCCTCAGGGTGGTCACGGGGTCCGGGACGGGCGTCGCCTTCGCGGCGTCCAGAATGGCGCCGACTCGCCCGCCGATGATCGAACCCGCCACGGCAGTGACGAGTTCGTCCTTGCTTGCGTAGTAGCCATAGATCGCTCCGGCGGACAAGCCGCTGTGTTCGATGATGTCGGCCATCGTCGTGCCCTGCAGGCCGCCGGCGACGAACGCCGACAGCGCACCTTGGTGGATGCGTTCGCGCATGGCGAGGCGGTGTGCTTCGGACACTCTGGGCATCCCCGCACGCTATCAAAAGGAACGTTCGTTTTGACAGGTGGGCCACCGCGGGTGTTCCATAAAGAACGATCATTCGTTTTGAACTAGGAGGGATGACGATGGACGAATCGAACTCGCCCACCGCAGCTGTCGCCGCACCGCACACGACCTGGCAGGTCACCGGCCGGACGACCGGCGCGGCCGCGCTCATCGTGTGCGGCGTGCTGCTCGCCTTCCTATGGCCCACCGCCACCAGCACCATCAAGGATCTCCCGGTCCTCGTCGCCGGCTCCGGGACCCACGCGATCCAGGTGCAGGCGGCGCTGGCGAACACCGGGCTGTTCAGCCCACGGTCTGCCGCCGGCCGCGCCGAGGCCGTCGAACTCATCGAGCAACGCCAGGCATACGGGGCCGTGGTCTTGCCCGACCAGCCGGGCGGGAGCGTCGAAATCCTGACCGCCACGGCCGCCAGTCCCGTTGCAGCCCAAGTGATCGGCCAGGTGGCCGCCAAGCTCGGACCGACGACGGTTAAGACGACCGACGTCGTGCCGCTGTCGTCGGGGGACCCGCGCGGGACAGGGCTGGCCGTCGCGGCCCTGCCACTCGCGATGGGCGGCATGACCGGGGGTGTCCTCATCGCGATGCTCGTCGTCGGGCCGTGGCGACGCCTCACGGCGTCGTTGGCGTATGCCGTCGTCGGCGGCGCGGGTATCGCCGCCATCCTGCACACCTGGTTCGCAGTCCTGCCGGGGTCCTTCGTCGCGACGTGGGCCGTGGTGACTGCCTCGCTGGCGGCGACCTGTTGCGTCATCGTCGGACTGCACTCCCTGATCGGCCGGATCGGCATACCGATCGGCGCGATTCTCACGCTGTTCGTCGGGAACCCGCTCTCGTCGGCCAATGCGCCGATGGAGTTCCTGCCGACCCCGTGGGGCCAGGTGGGACAGGGCTTCGTCCCCGGGGCAAGCGCCACCCTGCTGCGCCTGGTGAACTACTTCCCGAACGCCTCGACGGGGGTCTACTGGCTGACGATCGCGGTGTGGGGAATCGTCGGCGTCATCCTGATGCTGACCGGTCGGCACCGGCGCGACGAAGTCGTCCACGTGGAGGGCGCCGTGGAGTGAGTCGGGCGGGCTAGAGTTCCGCGCGTGAGACCTGAACTCCTCCCCATCGCCTTACCGCAACCGCGGGTCGCCGAAAGCTGGCTCGACGAGCGCGCGAACCACGGGCTGCGCACCGTCCGGGGCATCGCCGACGAGGTCCGCCAGGGCTGCTCCAGTGCGGAGGAGGCCATCGGCCGGTGGAATGATCTTGAGATTGCGATGTCCGAAGTCGTCTCTGCCGCATCGCTGTTCAGCGAAGTCCACCCGGATGAGCAGGTTCGCGCCAGAGCAGATCTCGCGCTTCAGGATGCGCAGGCGTTACAGATCGAACTCGCCCAGGACCCCGTCCTGTATGCCGTGTTCTCCGGTCTCGACGCCACAGGCCTCAGCCCGCTCAGGGCGCGTGCCCTGGACCGCTTGCTGCGGGACTTCCGCCGAGCCGGCGTCGCGCTCGCCCCGCCACAGCGGGCTCGGCTTAAGGAGATCGTCGATCGACAAGTCGTGCTGGGGCAGGTGATCAGCAAGAACACCCGTGACGATGTCCGCTCCATCAAGCTGGCCCCCGACCGGCTGGCCGGTATGCCGTCGGATTGGATCCAGGCCCACCCCCCGGGCGAGGACGGGCTCGTGACGATCACGACCGACTATCCCGACGCGATCCCCTTCCGGACCTTCGCCCGGGACCGGGCCGCCCGGCAGGAGTTGGCCGTGGAGTTCCTCAGCTGCGGCTGGCCGGCGAATGACGTTCTGCTACAAGAACTCTTCGCGTTGCGCGCCGAGCACGCCGGACTCCTCGGTTTCGACACCTGGGCGGATTACGACGCCCAGGTCAAGATGATCGGCTCGGGTCCCAAGATCTGGGAGTTCGTCACGTCCATCAGTGCCGCAGCCCGGGAGCGGGCGTCCATTGACAAGGAGGTGTTGCTGGATCGGCTGCGCCAGGACGTGCCGGACGCCACCGACATCACCACGGCGGATGTCATGTACTACGCCGAGGCGATTCGCCGGGAGAACTACGCCGTCGACGCTCAAGAGGTCCGGCAATACTTCGATGCCGCCGCTGTCCGGGAGGGTCTGCTGTCGGTCACCGGGCGGCTCTTCGGCCTCACCTGGCTACCGGTCCAGGACGCGGTCACCTGGCACGAGGACGTACTGGCATACGACGTGTGGCTCCAGGATCCGGCCGGGAAGGGCGAGTTGATCGGTCGGATCTATCTCGATCTGTTTCCGCGCGAGGGCAAGTACAAACACGCGGCCCAGTTCACCCTGGCGTCCGGGGTCGCGGATCGCCACCTCGCCGAGGGAGTGCTGGTCTGCAACTTCTCGCGCGGCTTGATGGAGCACGACGAGGTCGTGACCCTTTTTCACGAGTTCGGCCACCTCGTCCACCACATCGTCGCCGGGCGTCAGCCCCTCGTCCGGTTCTCCGGCGTCGCGACGGAGTGGGACTTCGTCGAGGCACCCAGCCAGATGCTGGAGGAATGGGCTTGGGATCCGGCCGTCCTGGCGACCTTCGCCAAGGACCGCGACGGGCGACCGATCCCCGCGGACCTGGTCGAGCGGATGCGTCGGGGCAACGATTTCGGCAAGGGCTACCAGGCTCGGACCCAGATGTTCTACGCCGCCGTCTCGTACGACTTCCATGTCGCCCCACACGACGATCTGACCGAGCGGCTGCGCGAATTGCAGTCTCGCTTCTCAGATTTCCCGTATCTGCCCGGAACGCACATGCACTGCAGCTTCGGACATCTCGACGGCTACTCCAGTGGGTATTACACCTACATGTGGTCCCTGGTGATCGCGAAGGACCTGTTCTCCGCGTTCGACCCGGCCGACCTGTTCGATCCGCAGATCGCGCTGGCATACCGGGACAAGGTCTTGGCACGCGGCGGTGCCGCCGACGCGGCGGACCTCGTCGCTGATTTCCTCGGCCGCCCCTACACCTTCGACGCGTATGCCAGGTGGTTGGCCGAGTGAGCGGGTATGCCGGGGCCGAGGTCGTCCGGGTCACCGCGTTCGTCCGAGGCCGGGTGCAAGGCGTCGGCTTCCGCTGGTGGGTGCGTTCCCAAGCCCTCGAACTCGGGTTGTCCGGTTATGCGAGCAACCTGAGCGACGGCCGGGTCGAGGTGCTCGCGCAGGGACCGGCGGCAGCCATCGAGGACCTGATGGAGCGGTTGCGTGAGTTCCCGTCCAGTCGCCACCGGCCCGGGGCCGTGAGCGGTGTGACGGTCACCCACGGCCCGCCGTTGACCACGCTGCACGGATTCTCCGAGCGCTGACCCTCAGCCGAGGTACGGGCGGCCTTCGTTGAGCTCGGCCGCGATTCGCTCGTGGTGGTGGATCACCTCGTCGACGACGAACGAGAGGAACTTCTCGGCGAACGCCGGATCCAGTCCCGCGTTCTGAGCCAGCTCGCGCAGCCGCGCCACCTGTTGGGCCTCACGTCCGGGATCGGCCGGCGGCATACCGAGCTCCGCTTTGAGCCGACCGACCGCCTGGGTGCACTTGAATCGCTCGGCCAGAGTGTGGATGAGGATGGCGTCGATATTGTCGATGCTCGAACGCAGTCGGGCCAGCTCGTTCGGGACACCGGTGGTCGGCGTCGTCGCCTCGTCGGACGTCATGGCTCACACTGTAGGGTCCGCGTGCCGGTCGGCGCCGTGCCGTTCGAAGCCGTTCCCGTCCTAGAGGGACTTCCACCCCTGCCGAGGGGCCGTGCCGACCGGCAGGCGCTGCAGCCGGCCCATCAGAGCCGGATCCTGGGCATCGAGCCAGTCGCACAGCTGGCGCATCGAGATGAACTGGACCTCGGGCAGTTTCGACCAGCGCAACATGACCGTCTCGACCGCGTCCATGTAGATCCCGCCACACCACTGTTCGAAGTGATTGCCGATGACCAAGGGCGCGCGATTGCCGTTGTAGGCGCGGTCGAACGCCGACTGGTATGCCGCGACGACCTGATCGCGCCACCCCGGGTATGCCGCTGCGGCACCGCGCGTCTTGCCGCCGTTCTGAACCGTCATGAAGTTATAGTCCATCGCGAGGACCTCGCGCGATTGCCCCGGGAAGGGGATCGAGGGCATCGACAGATCCCACATCCCGAACTGGTTCCGTTCCGGCCACTTCTGCGTCCGGCCCCAACTCGAGTCGTAGCGCCACTTCAGGTCGTGAGCCGTCGGAAGCAGGCCGGTGCGCCCCTCCAGACACGGAGTGCGCGATCCGACGAGTTCCTTGCGGTAGTCGAAGGGGAAGGGGGCGAGGTCGGTGAAGCCGGTCGTCGTGCGCCACGTCGTGACGAACTGGACGGCTTGGTCGATCTCGGACCGCCATTGGGCGGGAGTCCAGCGACCGACTCCGTTGGGGCCGCAGAAGTGCCCGTTGAAGTGGGTGCCGATTTCATGGCCCTCCAGCCAGGCGCGTCGGATCGAGGTGATCGTGCGACGCAGCGAGGTCGGATTGAGGAACGGGATCTCCGAACTGCCGACCGGACGCCCGGGCGGGTGGTACAGGTTGCGCTTGCCTTCGGGGAGCAGGAAGAGCCCCGACAAGAAGAGGGTCATCGACCCGCCGAACCGTGCGCTGATGTCGAGGAACCGGGTCAGCTGCAGTGAGGCGGTGTCCGCGGCGCCGTCCCAGGAGATGACGACGAACTGCTTCGGGGTCTTGCCGGCGCCGAGCGGCTTGGGGACCGGCTGATGGGGTTGCGGCCCGGTGTCCATCGTGGAGCCGTCGCCGATGAGCGTGCCGCTGACCGACGGTGGCTTCGTGGGGTTCGCCGCGGGCTTGGCGGTCAGCGGCGAGCCTCCCGGGCCGGATGGGCCGCCCGGCCCGCCCGGCCCGGCGGGGCTACCCGTGTCGGTGCACCCGGTGAGGGCCAGCGCCCCGGCACCGGCCAGAAATGCCAGGACTCCCCGGCGGTCGACTTCTCGCTCCATCTCGTCCCCGAATCCTCGCTCTTTCCGGTTGTATCACGTGGGCCGGTGCTCTTGGCGGCGGCATACCGGCCCTGTCATCAACGACGCGTCGGTATGCCGTGGGGTTGTCCCTCGACCTGCGGCCAGCCTGCGGGGCGGGCTCGCCCCGGGCGGTTAGGGTGTGATCACTCACCGTCCGCCCGACCGAGAGACAACCCCGCCAGTGCTCCGCACGTCACGCACCCGCGACGTGTTCGTCACGAGCCGCAACTGAAGAGATGCGCCTGAAGACATGTACCTGAAGTCGCTGACCCTCAAGGGTTTCAAATCCTTTGCCTCGGCGACGCATCTTCGGCTGGAGCCGGGGATCACCGCGATCGTCGGTCCGAACGGCTCGGGCAAGTCCAATGTCGTGGATGCGCTGGCCTGGGTCATGGGGGAACAGGGGGCCAAGAGCCTGCGTGGCGGGAAGATGGAAGACGTCATCTTCGCGGGCACGGCGGGACGGCCGCCCCTCGGCCGCGCCGAGGTCTCGCTGACGATCGACAATGCCGACGGAGCGCTGCCGATCGACTACTCCGAGGTGACGATCACCCGGACGATGTTCCGCAGTGGCGGCTCGGACTACTCGATCAACGGGACGTCATGTCGGTTGTTGGACATCCAGGAGTTGCTGTCCGACACGGGCATCGGCCGGGAGATGCACGTGATCGTCGGGCAGGGCCAGCTCGACACGGTGCTGCGGGCCACCCCGGAGGAGCGACGCGGCTTCATCGAAGAGGCGGCCGGGGTGCTCAAGCATCGGCGCCGCAAGGAGCGGGCGCTGCGCAAGCTCGAGACGATGGAGACCAATCTGACCCGGGTCCACGATTTGACGTCGGAGATCAGGCGTCAACTCGGTCCGTTGGCCCGGCAGGCCGAAACCGCTCGGCGCGCCGCCGTGATCCAGGCGGAGCACCGGGACGCGCGCCTGCGACTGCTCGCCGACGACCTCGCCCAGTTGACCGCGACGCTGGAACAAGAGGTCGCCGACGAAACCGCGCTCACGACGCGGCGCACCGATGTCGAAGCGGCCCTTCGCGCCGAGGTGGAACGGATCGCCGAGTTGGAAGCACAAGCGCAGGCGGCCCGTCCTGTCCTAGCGGCCTCGCAAGACCTGTGGTTCCGGCTCTCGCAGCTGCACGACCGGCTCGTCGCGACGGGCACGCTTGCGGCCGAACGGGTCCGGCTGCTCGAACACGACGACGACCACGACGCCCCGGCGGACGCCACTCGGGACCCGGACCGGATGAGGGCCTCGGCAGACCAACTGGCGGTCGAGCTCACCGATCTCCAGGCGCAGGTCGCGGAGGCACGCGACGCCCTCACCGCGGCAACGGAGGCGCGCGCCCACGCCGAGGAGTCCCTCGCCACCGAGACGACCCGCCTGGCCCGCCTGACCCGTGCGGCCGCCGACCGCCGCGAGGGTCTGGCCAAACTCGGCGGACAGGTGGGCGCCAAGTTGTCCCGGATCGAGGCCGGAGAGGCCGAGATCGGTCGACTTCAGGTGGCCAGTGCCGCGGCCGCCGAGCGAGCCGCCGTCGCCGAACGCGAATTCGCCGCATTGGAGTCCACGGTGGCCCACGACGAGCAGGGCGAAGAGGGTCTCGACACGGCATACGAGAAGGCGGCGGCGGACCTCGCCGCGGCCGAACAGGTGGTCGAGGGCCTGCTCACGGCCGAACGAGCCGCGGAGCAGCTGCGCACCACGGCGACGGCTCGGGCCGAGGCGTTGGAGCTCTCGCTGCGGCGCAAGGACGGGGCCGCAACGCTCCTGGCGCGGGCCGACCCGCAGCACGCGATCATCGGGTCGATCGCGTCCCAAATGGTCGTATCGCCGGGTCACGAGTTCGCCATCGCCGCGGCGCTGGGATGGGCCGCCGATGCGCTGGCGACCCGGAGCGCAGAGTCGGCCGGTGCCGCCCTCGCGAGCTTGCGAGCCGACGAGGGCGGCCAGGCTGCGCTGCTGGTGCCGGCCACCGCTCGCGTGGTCCGCCCGGATGACTGGCCGGCATTGCCGGACGGCGCCAGGTGGGGGCTCGATCTGATCACCTGCGATGACAGCTTGCGGCCGGCGCTGGCCCAGGTCCTCGACAGGGTCGCGGTCATCACCGATCGCGCTGTGCACGAGGCGGTTTCGAGGATCGAGGGGGTCACCGTAGTGACTCCCGACGGCGACGTCATCGGGCCCGGTTTCGCCCGCGGCGGCTCCGTCGACGTCCCGAGCCGGATCGAGTTGCAGGCGGCCGTGGACACCGCACGCGATGAGGTGGCGCGCGCGACCACCGACGGCGAGCGGCTGCGGTTCGAGTTGGCGAGCGCCCGAGCGGCTCGCGACGACCGCGCCGGGCAGGTCGAGGCCGCACTGGAGCGGCTGCACGACTCCGACGCCCGGATGGCCGCCGTGGCCGAACGACTCGGGGCGCTGGGCGTGGCTGTGCGCACCGCGCGCGCCGAGATCGAACGCACCGAGCGGGCCATCGCGATCGCGCAGGCGGCCCTGGACAACGATCGCGCCGAGCACGAGTCCCTCGCCGAACGACTCGCCGCGGCGACCGGTGAGGGACCCGTCGAGGTCGAACCGGCCACCGGAGAACGTGATCGCCTTGACGCGGAGGCGGTGGCCGCTCGTGCTCACGAGACCGAGACGAGGTTGACCCTGCGCACGCTCGAGGAAAGGGCCCGCGCACTCGGCGATCGCGTCGATTCCCTGCGGCGCTCGGCCCGCGCCGAGGAGCAGGCCCGCGAACGTCGGATCGCGCAGCGGGCTCGGCGGCGTCGAGAAGCCGAGGTGGCCCGCGCCGTCGGACGAGGCGCGTCGTATGCCGTCGGCGTCGTGTCCGTGGCCGTGGCGCAAGCCGCCGAGGAGAAGGCCCGCGGCGAGGCCGACCGCGCCACTCGGGACGAAGAACTCGTCCGGCGCCGTCGGGCGGCCGCCGAGACTCAGGACGAACTGCGCGAGCTGACCGATTCGGTCCACCGCGACGAGGTGGCGCGAGCCCAACAGCGGCTGCGGATCGAGGCCCTCCAGACCCGTGCGATCGAGGAACTCGGCATCGACCCCGACGAACTCGTCACCGATTACGGCCCGCACCAACCGGTTCCGATGCTGCCTGACCCGGACGGCGACCCGGACGCTCCCGTCGCCGAGCCCACGGCATACGTCCGGGAGGTCCAGGAGAAACGGCTGCGGAGTGCCGAACGAAAACTCTCCGCGCTGGGCCGGATCAACCCGCTGGCGCTGGAGGAGTACGCGGCCCTGGAGGAGCGGCACAAATTCCTCACGACCCAGTTGGACGATTTGAAGAAGTCCAAACGGGATCTGCTCGACATCGTCAAGGACGTGGATCAGCGGGTCGAACGCGCCTTCGGCGAAGCCTTCCACGACACGGCTCGCGAGTTCGAGCGGGTCTTCGAGCGGCTCTTCCCCGGCGGAGAGGGCCGAATCACGCTGACCGATCCGGAGAATCTGCTGACGACCGGCATCGAGGTGGAGGCCCGTCCGCCGGGGAAGAAGATCAAGCGGCTCTCGCTGCTCTCCGGTGGCGAGCGCTCTCTTGTCGCGGTCGCGCTTCTCGTGGCGATTTTCAAGGCGCGGCCCAGTCCGTTCTACGTCATGGACGAGGTGGAGGCCGCTCTCGACGACGCCAATTTGGGTCGTCTCATCACCTTGTTCGAGGAGTTGCGCGATTCCAGCCAGCTCATCGTCATCACCCATCAGAAGCGCACGATGGAAACCGCAGACGCGCTCTACGGTGTGACGATGCGGGGAGACGGCGTGACGACCGTTGTGTCCCAACGGATCCGCGACGTGAGTTAACGGCGGGCGAGAGGTCTGGTCCCGGTTCCCGGTTAACGATGGGGTGCCTTCCGCGGCCCCTCCGGGCCGGAGTATCGTCGATTCATGAGCTCAGGACCAGGTGGGTCATGGCAAGAAGACTCGTGGCAAGAAGACCTCTACCGCTGGCTGCATGAAAACCCGGAATTGCCCATGCAGGAGGTCCAGACAAGGGCTGAGATCTCTCGTAGCCTCACGGCATACGGCTACGAAGTGCAGGAAATCGGCGGGGGAGTCGTCGGAGTCTTGACCAATGGGGACGGTCCGACCGTGCTTTTCCGAGCCGATATCGACGCCCTTCCCGTCCAGGAGGCGACCGGGCTGCCGTATGCCAGCACACGTCCCGGCGTGATGCATGCCTGCGGACATGACCTCCACATCGTGTGCGCGCTCGGCGCTGCCCGGGCGCTTGCCACGGACCGGGAGTCGTGGGAGGGCACCTACATCGCGCTGTTCCAGCCCGGCGAGGAGACGGCGCAGGGCGCCCGTGCGATGGTGGCCGACGGGCTGGTCGACAAGGTCCCGACCCCGGAGGTCGCTCTCGCACAACACGTCCTCACGGCGCCGGCCGCCGGCAGTGTCGCGACGGCGGCGGGTCCCGTGCTGTCGGCGGGGGACTCCATCAAGATCACGATCTTCGGGGTCGGTTCGCACGGGTCGATGCCGCACCTCGGGGTGGACCCCGTCG
This sequence comes from Dermatophilaceae bacterium, assembly GCA_039812545.1. Taxonomy (GTDB): domain Bacteria; phylum Actinomycetota; class Actinomycetes; order Actinomycetales; family Dermatophilaceae; genus JBDIAR01. The sequence goes on from JBDIAR010000012.1 coordinate 20,530, forward strand.
TCACCGCCGCAGCGGTCGTCCTGCGGCTACAGACCATCGTTTCGCGGACGATCGCCCCCGGCGAGTTCGGTGTCGTCACGGTCGGCAGCATCGCCGCCGGTACGAAGTCGAACATCATCCCCGCCGAGGCCACCCTTCTGGTCAACGTGCGGGCCTACGACCTCATGGTCCGCGACCGGATCCTCGCGGCCATCGACCGCATCGTGCGCGCAGAGTGCGCGGCTGCGGGATCGCCGCGGGAACCGACGTTCGAGTTCTACGACCAGTACCCGATGACGGACAACGATCCGCAGGTCGACGCCCGGGTGCGAGCCGCCCTGCAGCAGCGCCTGGGCGCCGATCGGGTGACGGTTCTGCCGCGAATCCCGGCGAGCGAGGACTTCAGCGTCATCCCCGACGCCTTCGGCATCCCGTACACCTACTGGGGCCTGGGTGGGTTCACCGCCGACCAGATCCCGCTACCGAACCACAACCCCGGGTTCGCGCCCGCCATCCAACCAACGATCGCGACCGGAACCGAGGCGGCCGTCGCGGCCGCACTCGCCTGGCTCGGAAGGGGAGTCACGAGATGAGCGCTGCCACCGACCCGACGACGGACACCTACCACGGCAACGACAAGCTGCTGGCCGGGCTGGTGCTGTCCATCGTCTCCTACTGGCTGTTCGCCGTGTCGCTCGGCACGGTCGCCCCGGCCGTGCTGCTCGATCTCAACGGGCCGTATGCCGACACCGTGGCCCGAACGTGGACCCAGCCACTCATGTCTGCGACGGCGATGAACCTGGCCGTTGCATTGACCGGGCTGGTTTCCGGGCTGTTCATCGTGCTCTTCGGCGGCTTTGCGGACCGGTTCGGCCGGGTTCGGCTGACCCTCGTGGGGAACGCCTTGAACATCGTCGGCTGCCTCCTGATCGTCCTGGCCTCCGGGGGTCTGGCGACGACCCTGATGATCGTCGGTCGAGCGGTACAGGGGCTGTCCGCCGCGTGCGTCATGCCGGCGACGATCGCGCTCGTGAAGTCCTACTGGGACGGACCGCAACGCCAGCGTTCGGTGTCGATGTGGTCCATCGGATCCTTCGGTGGGGCCGGCCTGGCGGCCTTCCTCGGCGGACTGACCGCGAGCGGGATCGGCTGGCGGTGGATCTTCGTCTTCTCGATGGCCGTTTCGCTCATCGCCAGCCTGTTGGTCTGGGGGACCCCCGAAAGCCGCGTCGTGGGTGCCGGCCACCAGCGCTTCGACGTGATCGGTCTGGGCGTGTTCCTGCTGACGATGCTGGCCTTGATGATCCTGCTCACCTTCGGTGGGAAGTCCTTCGACTGGGCATCGACGCTCGGGCTCGTGCTGGCGCTGCTGACCATCGCCGGGGTTGTCGCCTTCGTGGCGGTCGAGCGAGGGAAGGGCAACGCCTTCATCGATTTCGGGCTCTTCCGGAACATGAACTTCACCGGTACGGTCACGGCCAATTTCCTGCTCAACGGGACGCTGGGCCTGCTCATCGTCTCGCAGCAATTGCTCCAGATCGGGGGCAATATGGAGCCGCTCGCGGCGGGCGCGCTGACGTTGGGCTACCCGCTGATGGTCGTGCTGTTCATCAGGGCGGGCGAGAAGTTGCTGCAGATCCACGGACCGCGCAAGCCGATGATCTGGGGCGCCCTCTTGGTGGCGCTCGCGGCCGCATTGCTCATGCCCACCAACCTGCTTCTCTCGCAGTACAAATGGCTCGCCGTCGTGGCCTATGCCTGCTTCGGCCTGGGCCTGGCCTTCTTCGCCACCCCGGCCACCGATGCGGCCCTGACCAGCCTGCCCGCTGAGCGCGCCGGCACGGGCATGGGCATCTTCAAGATGGCGTCATCCCTGGGCGGATCGATTGGAACCGCAGTCGCACTCGCGCTCTTCCTCGGGTTCTCCAAGAGCGACTCGGCCCATGTGGTCGGCGAGATCATTCACATGGCCGGTCGTCAGGACAATGTCCAGGTGCGCGAGGCCGCCACCATCGCGCTCGGTGCGATGTTCCTCTTCGCGTTGGCCGCGGCGGCGGTCGCCGCGCGGGCCGTGCCCAAGGGCAAACAGGACGCCTGACAACCGTCCCGTCAGAGCACGCGGGTCCCGGCGCGCCAGACCGCCCAGGTCAGCGGCATACCGGGTCGGTATGCCAGATGTGTTGCCGAGGGCGCGTCCAGGACGTGGAGGTCGGCGCGGGCCCCGACCCGGATCGTCCCGACCGGCGGCCGCCCGTCGGGCGGCGAATCAGCGTGTGCGTCGGCCGAATCCACTTCGCGCCGTAAGGCCCTGGCGCCACCGTAGGTGGCGGCTCGGACCGCCTCGGCGACCGTCAAGCCCATCTGCAGGACCGCGGTGCCGACGCAGAAGTTCATCGACGTCGTGTAACTCGTGCCCGGGTTGCAGTTCGAGGCGATCGCCACGGTCACGCCGGCGTCCACGAGGCGGCGGGCCGGTGCGAACGGCGATCTGGTCGACAAATCGCAAGCCGGCAGGATCGTCGCCACGGTGTCCGATCCGGCCAGCGCGTCGAGTTCGGCGGCGTCGAGGAAGTTCACGTGGTCGACACTGGCGGCGCCGACCTCCACCGCGAGCAGGACCCCGCCGCTGTGCCCCAATTGGTTGCCGTGCACGCGCAGACCCAAACCGGCAGCCGCGCACGCCGTGAGCACCCGGCGCGACTGTTCGACGGTGAACGCTCCTGTCTCACAGAAGACATCGGCCCAGGCGGCATACGGTCGCACGGCGGCGAGCATCGGCCCGGTGACCAGGTCGACATAGGCCTGCGCGTCGCCAGGGGAGCCGTCCGGGCCGGGCGGGACGAGGTGCGCCCCGAGGAACGTCACCTCGTCGACGTACTCCGACGCGATGATGGCGGCTCGGGTTTCCTCCTCGACACTCAGGCCGTACCCGGTCTTCGTCTCCAGATAGGTGGTCCCACCGGCGCTCGCGCCGCGCACCCGAGCCCGCACGAGAGCGCGCAGTTCGTCGTCGCCGGCGGCGCGGGTGGCCGCGGTGGTCACGCCGATCCCACCCGCGGCATACGGGGTCCCGGCCATCCGCGCGGCGAACTCGGCCGATCGGTCGCCCGCAAACACCAGATGCGAATGGGAGTCGACCCAGCCGGGCAGGACGGCACGACCTCCGACATCGGTATGCCGATCCGCGGCCGGCGCTGCCGCCCGCGGCCCCAGCCAGGCGATGATGCCGTCCTCGATGACGAGCGCCGCATCGGTTCGGGCCGGCTGGTCGCGCGTGCCGTCGTGCGGATCGCAGGCCCACAGCTCGCCGATTCCCGTGATCAGTTCGGTTGTGCCGGAAGAGGGTTCGACGCCGGATGCGGTGGTGTTCGTCATCGGTCTTCTCGCATCGGGATGCGGACCCCTCGCTCGCGCGCTACCTGGACGGCCCGGTCGTAGCCGGCGTCGGCGTGCCGGATGACGCCCATCCCGGGGTCGTTGGCCAGCAGTCGGCTGAGCTTCTCGGCGGCGAGGTCGGTGCCGTCGGCCACGCCCACCTGGCCGGCGTGGATCGAGCGTCCGATGCCGACGCCGCCGCCGTGGTGGATCGACACCCAGGTGGCGCCCGAACTCGCGGCCGTGAGGGCGTTGAGCAGCGGCCAGTCCGCGATCGCGTCCGACCCGTCGAGCATGCCCTCGGTCTCCCGATACGGGGAGGCCACCGAACCGGAGTCGAGATGGTCCCGGCCGATGACGATTGGGGCACTGACCAGACCGTCGCGGACGAGTTCGTTGAAGCGCAGGCCGGCTCGGTGACGTTCGCCGTACCCGAGCCAGCAGATCCGGGCCGGCAGGCCCTCGAACTCGACGTACTCGGCCGCCGCGTCAAGCCACCGGTGGAGGTGCTCGTTGTCGGGGAAGAGGTCCTTGATCGCCTGATCGGTGACGGCGATATCGGCCGGGTCGCCGGACAACGCCACCCACCGGAACGGGCCCAGTCCCTCGCAGAACAGCGGGCGGATGTATGCCGGCACGAACCCCGGGAAGGCGAACGCCCTGGCATACCCGGCCTGGCGGGCCTCGTCACGGATGGAGTTGCCGTAGTCGAACACCTCGGCACCGGCGTCCTGGAAACCGACCATGGCCTCGACCTGGGCGGCCATCGATTCGCGGGCCTTCTTGGTGAACCCCGCCGGGTCGGCGGCGGCCTCCCGGTCCCACTCCTCGACGGAGTACTCGACCGGCAGGTAGGACAGCGGGTCGTGGGCGCTGGTCTGGTCGGTGACGATGTCGATGGTGAACTCGCCGGCGAGGTGGCGCCGCAAGAGGGCGGGGAAGACGTCGGCGGCGTTGCCGACCAGGCCGACGGAGAGCGGCCGTCGGTCGGCCTTTGCGGCGAGGACCTTGGCCAGCGCCGCGTCCAGGTCGGTTTCGACCTCGTGAAGGTAGCGCTTCGCGTGGCGCCGGTCGAGACGGCGGCGGTCCACGTCGACGACGAGGACCGCACCGCCGTTGAGCGTGACGGCCAGCGGCTGCGCCCCGCCCATGCCGCCGCAACCTCCGGTGAGGGTGAGGGTTCCGGCGAGAGTCGCCTCGGGGGTGCCGGCGAGTTTGCGGGCCACGGCGGCAAAGGTTTCGTAGGTGCCCTGCAGGATGCCCTGAGTGCCGATATAGATCCACGAACCCGCGGTCATCTGGCCGTACATGATCAACCCCTCGGCTTCGAGGCGGCGGAACTCCGGCCAGGTCGCCCAATCGCCGACCAGATTGGAGTTGGCGATCAGGACCCGCGGGGCCCAACGGTGGGTGCGGAAGACGCCGACCGGTTTGCCGGACTGGACCAGGAGCGTCTCGTCGTCGGCGAGGGAACGCAGCGTACGCACGATGGCGTCGAAGGCCGCCCAGGACCGAGCCGCCCGTCCCGTACCGCCGTAGACGACCAGGTCGTCCGGACGTTCGGCCACCTCGGGGTCGAGGTTGTTCATCAGCATCCGCAACGGCGCCTCGGTCTGCCAGGACAGCGCCGACAACTCGGTGCCCCGGGGGGCGCGGACTTCGCGGGCTCCGGGAAGCGCCATGATTGCTCCTTGTTCGTTGACTGCTCCTCGGCTACTCCTCGGTGGTTCGGTTCGACCTGCCGACTAGACAATGGCCGAAACCACCGGGAAAGGAACCGGGAAGATGACGTTACAGCCACCCGGGACCGGCTCCTGGTCCGGCCGGCTCGACGGGGATGGTCCCGACCACGCCCGATGGCACCAGCAGATCCGGCAGATCCGGCAGATCCGGCATACCGGCGACACCGGGGGAGTCGTCGAAGCCGAGGCGGCGCACGCCGACGTGGCAGTGGTCGGTTTCGCCTGCGATGAGGGGGTGCGGCGCAACCAGGGCCGTCCCGGGGCCGCCGAAGGTCCCGACGCCCTCCGACGCGCCCTCGCGGGCGTGCCGTTGCACGCGCCCATGGAGCTGGTCGATCTGGGCAACATCGCTGTGGACGACGGCGACCTCGAGGCGGGTCAGGCGCGACTCGGCGAAGTCGTCGCCGCGGCCGTGGACACCCACCGGCTGGTCGTCGTCCTCGGCGGCGGGCACGAAACGGCATACGGAAGCTACCTGGGATGGGTGGGGTCCTCGCGAGCCCGCGGACAACGGACCGGGATCCTCAATCTCGACGCGCACTTCGACCTGCGCGACGAACCACGGGCGACGTCGGGGACACCGTTCCGGCAGATCGCGCGGGCCGAGGCGACGGCCGGTCGCCCGTTCCGGTATGGCGTGCTCGGGATCAGCGGGGCCGCGAACACCGCTGCGCTGTTCCGGACGGCCGACGCGCTCGACGTGGCATACCTGACCGATCACCAGTGCCAGCCGCGGCACCTGGATCAGGTGACGGACTTCGTGGCGGGGTTTTTGTCCGGCATCGACCTGCTCCACCTGAGCATCGACCTGGATGTGTTGCCGGGGGAGCGGGCGCCCGGGGTCAGTGCGCCCGCCGCGTACGGGGTACCGATGGAGACGCTGATCGAGGTATGCCGTCAGGTCGCCGCCAGTGGGAAGGCGGCGCTCGTCGACGTGGTGGAGTTGTCGCCGGGGCACGACGTTGACGCTCGGACGGCCCGGGCCGCCGCCCGCCTGGTGCACGAACTCGTGAGCGCTCTGCCCGAGCCGAGATAACGACCTGGTAGCGATCTGATGTCCAAGTGGTGCCCCTCGGCGTGTCTGCGGGGTCCGGCCGTCGGCCGTGCCGACGATGACCTCATGCTTGCCGTTGTCATACTCATGCTCGGCTGCGTCGCGCTCGCGCTCGCCGTGGTCGGCAGTGTCGCCCTGACCACCCACACCACCGAAGGTCGCGACCTCGGTCCGGCGCGGGTGGGCGAGCCCGCCGCGGGCGAACGCCACGGCATACCTGCACACAGCTGACCGACCCGGCCGTGGTGGGCCGGCCGGACGGGTTTCTGCCAGGATGGATCCGTGGATCAGCTGTGGCAGTACATCGTGCTCGGTGCGGCTTTGGTCGCGTTGGCCTTCGGTGCATTCTTCGGGTTGGTGCGCGGCCGCGGAGGTGAGCGGCATGAGCGCCGTATGCCGGCGCCGGATCGGCCGGGGGGGCCTGCGGGTGGGAGCGCAGGCGCAGACGACGACAAGGGTGGCGGCGTCATCGCCCCCCCGCGGCCCGGACCGGCCAGGGCTGACGAGGCGGATCTCGACGAGATCGTGCTGGCGCCGCCGCCCCCGGCCTTGGAACGGCCTGAGTCGGCCCGGGGGCGGATGCAGCGGCTGCGCGCTCGGCTGGCGCGCTCGAATACCGCGATCGGCAAGGCGTTGCTCAACCTGCTGTCCCGCGGGCGGCTCGACGAACAGGCCTGGGAAGAGGTCGAGGACACCCTCATCAGCGCCGACCTCGGGGTGGAGCCGGCCACCGAATTGGTGGACGCCCTGCGCACCAAGGTCAAGGTCGAGGGCTCGAGCGACGAGGCGCAGGTGCGGGCTTGGTTGCACGAGGAACTGTTGGCGCTCGTGCAGCCTGGGATGGACCGTCGGGTCGCCTCCTCGCGGGTCGACGGTCGTCCGGCGGTGATCCTGGTCGTGGGCGTGAACGGGACGGGCAAGACGACGACGGTCGGCAAGCTGGCTCGGGTGTTCGTGGCGGAGGACCGGGACGTCGTGCTCGGCGCGGCGGATACCTTCCGGGCGGCGGCGGCCGACCAGTTGCAGACCTGGGGGGAGCGGGTCGGGGTTCCCACGATCCGCTCGGATCGCGAGGGTGCGGACCCGGCGTCGGTGGCGTTCGAGGCGGTCCGGGCGGCCAAGGAGATGGAGGCGGACGTCGTCATCATCGACACGGCGGGCCGCCTGCACAACAAGGTGGGCCTGATGGACGAACTGTCCAAGATCAAGCGGGTGGTGGAGAAGCAGAGCCCCATCGACGAGGTGCTGTTGGTGATCGACGCGACGACCGGTCAGAACGGCCTGACCCAGGCCGAGGTGTTCAGTCAGGCGGTCGGCATCACGGGGGTGGTCCTGACGAAGCTGGACGGGACCGCGAAGGGTGGCATCGTGGTGGCGATCCAGCGCCGGCTCGGGGTTCCCGTCAAACTGGTCGGTCTGGGTGAAGGCCCGGACGACCTGGCGCCGTTCGACGCGGCCACCTTCGTCGACGCGATCCTGGACTGACGACGAAGAGCGCGAGGACACGAGCGAGGGTGCGTGCGGACAGCCTCGCGAGGACACGAGCGAGGGACGAGCGAGGCCCGCAGCGGGGCGCGGACGCGCGCCGAACAGGACGGCGAGGCCCGCAGCGCCGAGGAGTCAGTCCGGACAGGAGGGACTGACGACGAAGAGCGCGAGGACACGAGCGAGGGTGCGTGCCGGGTGTTGGCGTGATCGAAAATCGCCCGATCGGGCGATTTTGTGGGTCGGAACGGCCTTGGCGTTCGCCAATTTCGCCCGATCGGGCGATTTTGGCGGTGTAGTGGAGGCGGTGTAGTGGAGGGAGCGTAGTGGTGGCAGTGCAGTGGAGGCGGTGGGGAGGCTGGGAGCGGGAGGGGGGGCCTGCCGGGGTCAGGCGTCGATGTCGACCAGGGTTTTGACGCCCACTCGGGAAGCCGCGTCGTCGAAGGCGCGGGCCGCCTCGGCCAGCGGGTAGCGGTGGGTGACCAGGGAGTCGAGGTCGACGCGGCCGTGGTCCACGAGACTGACGGCTCTGGCATACACATCGCCCATCCGGCGTGACATCACCATGGTGACTCCCTTGCGACGGGCGAGGGAGGCCTGGAAGCCGCTGTGGTCCTGTTCGGGTATGCCGACGAGGACGATCCGGGCGCCGGGTCGGACCGCGTGCAGGGCGAGATCGATGGCGTCGTCGGTGCCGCCGGCCTCGAAGGCGACGTCGACGGGCAGCAGACGGCGGGTCCAGGTGTCGCGGGCCTCGTCGGGGCTGAACACGATGTCGGCACCGGCACGGCGGGCGGCCTCGCGCCGGTGCTCATGGATTTCGACGGCGACGACCCGGCCGGCGCCGTGCGCGCGGGCCAGTTGGATGAGCAGGAGCCCGATCGGTCCGCACCCGACAACCGCGACGACGCAGTCGGGTCGGACGTGGCCGCGGTCGTACGCGTGCAGCGCGACGCCGAGGGGTTCGATCAGAGCGGCTTGGACCGGGGTGAACGACCCGGGCAAGGGGTGCAGCAGGTGTGAGGGCCAGGTGACGAACTCCTTGAGCCCGCCGTCCAGCGAACCGTGCCCGGCGAAGTCGACGTTCGGACAGAGGTTGCGGTGCCCGGCTCGGCAGGACTCGCACAGCTCGCAGGCGATCGCGGGGTCGACCGTGACCCGACGGCCGGTGAGTGGGCCGTCGATGACGACCCCGCCGAACTCGTGACCGGGCACCACGGGCCCCTCCAGCCGGGCCGCCCCGATCGCGGCATCCCGGAACCAGTGGAGATCCGATCCGCACAGGCCGACGGCCTCGACCCGGACCAAGCTGGTGCCGGGTCCGGTCATGGGTTCGGGTTCGTCGCCGATGCGGATGTCCCCCGGTCCGTGGAGTCGGGCAGCGCGCATGGCGGTTATTGTGCGGCCGTCCGTTACGTAAAGAGTTCCGCCGTCTCAAATCTGGTATGCCGTGCTGGACGTCGGCCCTGAGACGGACACGAGGGGGCGGCGAAACACAACTCTTACATGGCATACCCCCGCGAAAACATGCCCGAAACATGGGAGGCACCGAACCGAAACCTCACGCGGCGACAGTTGCCGTCATGAAAATCGATACCGGCGACACCGCCTGGGTCCTGGTCAGTGCGGCGCTCGTGCTGCTGATGACCCCCGGTCTCGCCTTCTTCTACGGCGGCATGGTCAAGGCGAAGTCCGTCCTCAACATGATGATGATGAGCTTCGCCGCCCTGGCCGTCGTCCCCGTTCTGTGGGTTCTCTTCGGCTACTCGATGGCGTTCGGCGATTCCGTAGGAGGAGTCGTCGGGAACCCCGCCCAGTTCGCCGGCCTACACGGCTTGATGTCGCCCGATGCGGTGGTGGGGACCATACCGACCCTGGCCTTCGTCGGCTTCCAGGTGGCCTTCGCCGTCATCGCCGTGGCCCTCATCTCCGGGGCGGTCGCGGACCGGGCCAAGTTCTTGGCCTGGGTCGTGTTCGTCGGGGTGTGGTCTGTGCTCGTGTACTTCCCGGTGGCCCATTGGGTCTTCGCGTTCGACGGGTTCGCCGCCGAGAAGGGTGGCTGGATCGCCAACGGCATCAAGTCCATCGACTTCGCCGGCGGAACCGCCATCCACATCAACGCCGGCGCCGCCGGTCTGGCCCTGGCGTTGGTCCTCGGGAAGCGCCGCGGGTTCGGCAAGGAGCCGATGCGCCCGCACAATCTGACCCTGGTCATGATCGGCGCCGGTTTGTTGTGGTTCGGCTGGTTCGGGTTCAACGCCGGGTCGGCGCTGGGCGCCAATGCGACCGCCGCGGTCGCGTGGATCAACACCTGTGTCGCGACCGCCGCCGCGATGGCCGGCTGGCTGCTCGTCGAACGGTTCCGCGACGGCCACGCCACCTCCCTCGGCGCCGCGTCGGGTGTCGTCGCCGGCCTCGTCGCGATCACCCCGTCCTGCTCCTCGCTCAGCCCCGTGGGCAGCATCGTGCTCGGCTTGGTGGCCGGCGTGTGCTGCTCGTATGCCATCAGCCTGAAGTACCGCTTCGGGTTCGACGACAGCCTCGACGTGGTGGGGGTCCACCTCGTCGGCGGCCTCGTCGGCACGATCGGGGTCGGCTTCCTCGCGACCGCGGAAGCACCCGCGAAGGTGGACGGACTCTTCTACGGCGGCGGCGTCGACCAGTTGTGGCGTCAGGTGGTCGGCGCGCTCGCGGTCCTGGCGTACTCGTTCGCCCTGACCTACCTGATCGGTTGGGTCCTCGACAAGACCATGGGATTCCGGATCGACGCCGACGCGGAACTGTCCGGCATCGACCAGGCCGAACACGCCGAGGCGGGGTACGACCTCGCCGGGCTGCCGGGCACGCGCATCGGGTTCGGCTTGGGCGGCCACGCCGATCACCCGATCCGTTCGTCGTCCTCGCCGTCCACATCCTCGTCGTCCACATCCTCGCCGTCCACATCCTCGCCGTCCTCGGAGGTGACCGCATGAAGCTGTTGACCGCCATCGTCAAAC
>JBDIAR010000013.1:0-30730 GCA_039812545.1 Dermatophilaceae bacterium
CGACAGAATATCGCAACTCTGATCGACATGTAAGTCGGCAAACGTCGAATCTCTATGACCCCCAACGAAACCCGACGCCCCGTGGGAAACGCCAGACCCTATCTCGGAGCACCGAAAATGGGCCCGTCGAGCCGGCGAGCCGGCGAGCGTCACCCGGGAGCAGGGTGCCACCGAGGCGGGCAGATCAGATCGGACTACCCTCGCCAGCGACCGCACCGTATGCCAGAGTCGAACGATGACAAGGCAACTGATCTCCGGCGACGAGTTCGCCGCGCTCGGCCTGGACGACTGGCGGGCGATGTACGGCGCGGTCGAGGCTCGCTTCCGGACCGGCGACTTCGCCACCGGGCTCGAGTTCGTCAACCGGATCGGGACGGCAGCGGAGGCCGCGAACCACCACCCCGATCTTGCCCTGACGTACTCCTCGGTCCACGTCCTGCTGACCAGCCACGACGTCGGCGGCAAGACCCAACGCGATGTCGACCTGGCTCGACAGATCAGTGCCATCGCGGCCGAACTCGGCATCGACGCGGACCCGGCGAGCATCCAACGGATCGAACTCGCCCTCGACACCTGGGACCTCGAGGCGGTCAAGCCGTTCTGGGCGGCAGCGCTCGCCATGGGCGAGACCGGCGCGGACGAGATCCGTGACCCCCACGGCGTCGTCCCGAGCGTGTGGTTCCAGGAGGCCGAGGAGACCACGACCCAACGCTGGCATCTCGACATCCGGGTGCCACCGGAGCAGGCCGCGGACCGAATCGCCGCGGCCGTGGCCGCCGGTGGCAGGATCGTCGACGACAGTTCGGCCCCCAGGTTCACCGTGCTCGCCGACCCGCAGGGCAACAAGGTATGCGTGTGCACGCACGTCGGACGTAGCCACTGAACCGCCCGCATCCCCCCGGTATGCCGCCCGCCCGCCCCGCACGAAGACCCGGACGCCGGCTGTCAGGATGCGGTCAGGCCGGCCGTCTACCATGGAGGCACCCGCGTCCTAGGAGACAATGCCATGCGCAACTTGGGAGCCCCCGAGCTGATCCTCATCCTTGTGGTCATCCTGTTGTTGTTCGGCTGGAAGCGTCTGCCCGATATGTCCCGGAGCATGGGACGCTCGTTGCGGATCTTCAAGTCCGAGATCAAGGAACTCAAGGACGACGAGGGCTCAGCCGCAGCGCCCCAGCCCGCTGATCCGGTCAAGCCCTCCGGTCAGCCGCCGACGCCCTGACCGGTCGCGCCACCTTCGAGACGGGCAGCGGTTCGGACAGTGTGGGCTCTATGGGCTGGGTGGCCTCTGGTTAGGACGACGTGGTAGTCCGGCGCCGGAAGAACCCCGAAGGACGGATGTCCCTGGTGGAGCACCTTCGGGAGCTCCGGCGACGACTGGTCATCTCGGCCGCCGCGATCCTCGTCGGCTCGGTCGTCGGGTGGAACATCTACGACTGGCTCTACGCCCGCATCTCCGAACCCATCGACGAACAGCGACTCACCCGACGCGGCGGTGAGGTCGTCACGATCAACTTCGCGGGTCTCACCGACGGCTTCGCCATGCAGGTCAACGTCTCGCTGTTCGCCGGGATCATCATGGCCGCACCGGTGTGGATCCTGCAGTTGTGGGGTTTCATCGTGCCGGGGTTGACGAAGAAGGAGAAGTGGACGGCCCGCTTCTTCATGATGGCCGCCGTGCCGCTGTTCCTCGCCGGCTGCTTCGTCGCCTACCTGCTGATGCCCAAGGCGGTCGGGGTCCTGATGTCCTTCGTCCCGGCGGGCGGCTCCAACATCATCGCGGGCGATGTGTACCTGCAGTTCGTCCTGAAGTTCATCCTCGCCTTCGGCCTGTCCTTCCTGCTGCCGGTCGTCCTCGTCGGTCTGAACCTGGCCCACGTGTTGCCGGCTCGGACGATGCGGCGCGGCTGGCGACTCGCGGTGATCCTGGCCTTCGTGTTCGGCGCGGTGATGACGCCCACGACGGACCCGTGGACGATGACCTTCCTCGCCGGCCCGGTCATCGTGCTCTACTTCGCGGCCGTCGGCATCGCCTCGATCACCGACCGTCGGCGCGCGGCCGCCGAACCGGACTGGCTCAACACACCTGACGGGCAGGCCTCGGCGCTGTAACGTTCCCCTGGTGTCACCCACCCTCGCCCTGCTCGTCAACCCGACAGCGGGCAGCGGCCGGGGCGCCCGCAGCGGACGCCTGGCCACCCAGGAACTCCGCGATGCCGGACATCGGATCATCGACGTCACCGGAGCCGACGCGAGCGACTCCCGCCACCGGGCCCGGGCCGCCCTCGCCGACGGCGTCGACGGGCTCGTCGTCTGCGGTGGCGACGGAACCGTCCACCTCGGGGCAAATCTGGTCGCCGGCACCGGCATACCTCTCGGCCTGATCGCAGCCGGCTCCGGCAACGACGTCGCCTCCACCCTGAGTCTGCCGATCCACGACCCCGTGGCCGCCGCCCGCCTGATCAGCGCCGGCACCACCCGGGCGATCGACGCCGGGCGGGTGGAGTGGGCCCACGGACAGCGGTGGTTCGCCGGAGTCCTCGGGGCCGGGTTCGACGCCCGGGTCAGTCTGCGCGCCATGTCCCTGCCGCGCCTGTTGCGCGGGCCGATCAGGTACGTCGCGGCCGTCCTGCGCGAACTTCCGGTGTTCACCCCGATCCCGTATGCCGTGACCGTGGATGACCGGACGATCCGCACCGAGGCGATGCTCGTCGCCGTCGCCAACACCCCGAGATTCGGCGGCGGAATCCGGGTCTGCCCCGATGCGCAAGTGGACGACGGACTGTTCGACGTGCTCATCTGTCATCGGCTCGGCAAGGCCGAGTTCCTGCGCGTCTTCCCCACGGTCTTCTCCGGCCGGCACCTCGGGCACCCGGCGATCGAGGTGCTGCGCGGCAGACAGATCCGGCTGGATGCCCCGGGGCTGGTGGCCCAGGCCGACGGCGAGCAGGTCGCGTCGCTGCCGCTGGACGTCACCCTCGTGCCGGAGGCGTTGCGGGTCTTCGCCGGTCCGTCCGGACGGCCGGCCGACCGGGCCGCCTGATGACCCGGGAACCGGCCACGGGTGACGAGCTCGCGGCGTACGCGGCCTCCCTCGATTTCGAGCTGGACGACTATCAGCAGGTGGCCTGCGAAGCGGTCGAGGCGGGCGCCGGAGTCCTGGTGGCCGCGCCGACGGGAGCGGGCAAGACGCTGGTGGGGGAGTTCGCGGTGTACTGCGCGCTCAACCGGGGCGGCAAGGCGTTCTACACCACCCCCATCAAGGCGCTGAGCAACCAGAAGTACCTCGATTTCGCGGCCCGGTTCGGCGCCGACCGGGTCGGCTTGCTGACGGGGGACTCCTCGATCAACGGGGAGGCGCCCGTGGTCGTCATGACCACCGAGGTGCTGCGCAACATGCTGTATGCCGGTTCGCCGACGCTGGGCGGCCTCACCCATGTCGTCATGGACGAGGTCCACTACCTCGCCGATCGGGCGCGCGGGGCGGTCTGGGAGGAGGTCATCATCCACCTGGCCCCCGAGGTGCAGGTGATCTCCCTGTCGGCGACGGTCTCCAACGCCGAGGAGTTCGGGGAGTGGCTCGCCGCCGTCCGGCCGCAGATGCGGGTGGTGGTCAGCGAGGATCGTCCGGTTCCGTTGTTCCAGCACATGTTCGTCGGCGGAGCGCTCTATGACCTGTTCGTCGACACCGGGGACCCTCGCGACGCCCCGGTTCGGCTGAATCCCGAACTCACCCGCGCGGTTCGGGCGCTTGAATCCCCGGGGCCGCGGGGCGCCGGGGGTGGTGGCGGTAGTAGTGGTGGAGTGGCACGGGGAGGCGGCGCGGGTGGTCGGCGGGGCAGCCCCGAGCGGGCGCGACCAGCCGGGCGGGCCGACGTGATCCACCGGCTGGACCGATCCGGGCTCTTGCCGGCGATCTGCTTCGTCTTCTCCCGATCCGGGTGCGACGCCGCCGTCGAACAACTCCTGCGCCGCGACGTCCGGCTGGTCGACGACCACGAGGGGGAGCGGATCCGCCGCATCGTCGAAGAGCGATGCGCCGCGTTGCCGCCGGAGGACCTCGCCGTCCTCGGGTACCACGACTTCGTCGCCGGACTGAGCCGCGGGTTCGCCGCGCACCATGCGGGGCTGCTGCCGACCTTCCGGGAGATCGTCGAAGAACTGTTCACGGCCGGCCGGGTCCAGGTCGTCTTCGCCACCGAGACGCTGGCGCTCGGGATCAACATGCCGGCCCGCACGGTCGTTCTGGAGCGACTGGTGAAGTTCAACGGCATACGGCACGCGGAACTCACGCCGGCCGAGTACACCCAGCTCACCGGTCGGGCCGGCCGGCGGGGCATCGACGTCGAGGGCCACGCCGTCGTCCTGTGGCAGCCCGGCGTCGAACCCGAAGCGGTCGGTGGCCTGGCCGCCACCCGGACCTACCCGTTGCGGTCCAGTTTCCGGCCGACCTACAACATGGCTCTCAACCTGGTGGCGCGGGTCGGCCGTGACCGGGCTCGCCAGGTCCTCGAATCCAGCTTCGCCCAGTTCCAGGCGGACCGGACCGTCGTGGGCTTGGCCAGGGCGGTCCGCCGCAACACCGCTCAGCTCGCGGACCTCGCCGCCCGGATGACGTGCCACCTCGGAGATTTCGCCGAGTATGCCGGGCTGCGGGCGGCGATCAAGGACGCCGAGCGGGATCGTTCGGCCGCCCGGGCCAAGGGCGAGCGCGCCGAGGCGGCCCGATCGCTGGGCGAACTACGCGTCGGGGACGTCGTGTGGGTCAGTGTCGGACGGCATACCGGCTGGGCGGTGGTCGTGGCACCCCAGACCACCGGTCAAGGGCAGGTGACCCCGCCGGCGGTCGTGACCGAGGACCGGCAGTACCGCCGATTGGATCCGGACGCGCTGGCCGGTCCGGTGGGTTCGGTGACGACGGTTCGGCTGCCACGCGGCTTCAACGCCCGAAACCCGCAGTCCCGACGCGATCTGGCGACGACGCTGCGGATCGCCACCTCTTCGCGCCGGCCCGGAGACCTCGACCAGCCGCCGACGAGCGGAAAGCGCGGCCGGACCGGGTCGTCGGGGAAGCGCCGGGCGCAGGCCGCTGCCGTGGACCGGTTGGACGATCGCCTGATCGAGTTGCGCGCCCGGCTGCGGGCCCACCCCTGCCACGACTGTCCCGACCGCGAGGACCACGCCCGGGTGGGGGAGCAGTGGTGGCGGCTGCACCGGGACACCGAGGCGATCAGTCGCAAGATCGAGCAGCGCACGTCCTCGATCGCCGGCACCTTCGAGCGGGTCTGCGAGGTCCTCGCCGACACCGGGTACCTCGCCGCCGACGGCCGCTCCGTCACCGCCGCCGGCCAGGTGCTGCGGGGGATCTACACCGAACGGGATCTGCTGACGGCGCAGGCCCTGCGAGCGGGGGTGTTCGACCGGCTGGATCCTGCCTCGCTGGCCGCCGTCGCGTCCGCCCTCGTCCACGAGGCCCGCACGGACGACCTGACCGCCGCCGCCGAACGCGTGCCCAATGCCGACGTGCGCGACGCCCTCGATGCGCTCGACGATCTGTGGGCCGACATCGAGGCGCGGGAGCGAGCCACCGGCCTGCCGAGTACCTCGCCGCCGGATCGGGGCATCGTCTGGGTGGTCCACCGCTGGGCGAGCGGAGCGGCTCTCGAGGTCGCGTTGCGGGAGAGCGAACTGGCGGCCGGCGATTTCGTCCGGCGCTGCAAACAGGTCATCGACCTGCTGTCCCAACTGGGCGATGCGGCGGCCGCGGGCCGGCCCAAGGTGTCCGCGACCGCCCGCCGGGCCGCCGACCGATTGGCGCGCGGTGTCGTGGCCGCGGACCGGATCGACTGACGACTCGGGCCGGGGTCGCCCGGCCGGTGGCCCGGATGGTCAGCGGTCCAGGCCGAGGGCGTGGACGAGCCGGCCCACGCTGGACTCCACCCCGGTATGTTCGGCCAGGTCTTGCACCGTCTCGGGGTCCGCGAGGACCCGCGGCACGGCATACGGCGGTGCGGGGACGGGCACGTCGCGGCGCACTCGCACGACCTGCGGCGCCACGTCCAGATAGTCCCGGGCGGCGGTCAGCCGGGTGCGCAGCGCCCCCTTGACCGCGGGGTCGCCGCCGTCGAGCGCGGCCAGCACCCCGGTCAGATCGCCGAACTGCCGCAGCAATGCCGCGGCAGTCTTCTCGCCGACCCCCGCGACCCCGGGCAGACCATCGCTCGGATCGCCGCGCAGCACGGCGAGTTCGGCGTATGCCCCCCCGTGGGCCACGCCGTACTTGGCCTCAAGCACCCCCTGATCGACGAACTCGGGGTCTCGCACCCCGCCCTTGGCCACGTAGACGACTCGCACCGCCTGGGCGTCGTCGACGAGTTGGAAGAGGTCCCGGTCGCCGGTGACGATGTCGACCGGCAGCCGGCCGTGCGAGGCGGCGGCGATCGTCCCGATGACGTCGTCGGCCTCGAAACCGGGCCGTCCGACCCGCACCACCCCGATCGCGTCGAGCAGCGCGGCGATCAGTGGGATCTGCCCGACCAGGCCCGGGGGGATCTCCTCGGTGTTGGTCGCCGCATCGGCGACCCGGTGCGATTTGTACGACGGCAGCAGCCGTGTGCGGAACTCCGGTCGCCAGTCGTCGTCCCAGCAGGCGACGAGTTCGGTCGGCTCGAAACGCTGCACGAGCGAGGCGAACATGTCGCACGTGCCGCGAATCGCGTTGACCGGCATACCGGTGCGACCGTCGGACTCCGGCATGCCGTAGAAGGCGCGGAAGAACAACCCGGCGGTGTCGACGAGGAGCAGACGAGCGGCCATGCGACCAGTCTGCCGGGTGGCACACCCGGCCAACCCGGCTGGCCGAGAATCGCCGGTGCACAGTGCGACCGCGCACCCCCGCCGCGGACTAGGGTCGCAGTGTGGAAGACATTGATCGTCGGCTGGTGAGTTTGCTGTCCCGGGACGGGCGGATGAGTTTCACCGATCTCGGCAAGGCAACCGGTCTGTCGACGTCCGCGGTTCATCAGCGGGTTCGCCGCCTCGAGGAGCGCGGGGTCATCCAGGGGTACCGCGCCGTCGTCGATCACCAGGCGGTCGATCTGGCGCTCATCGCCTTCGTCTCGGTCCGGCCGATCAGCGCCGGCGACCCGGACGACATACCGGATCATCTCCTCGACGTGCCCGAAATCGAGTCCTGTTACTCGGTGGCCGGCGACGACAACTATCTGTTGAAGGTTCGGGTCGCCACGCCCGCGGATCTGGAACTGCTCATCGGGCGGATCCGTCAGCAAGCCCGGGTCTCGACTCGCACGACGATCGTGTTGTCCACCCCGTGGTCGGGTCGACCCCTGCCCGAGTGAGCCGCCGCGGCTGAGCGTCGGCGGCTGAGGTTCAGCAGCGCGACCAGACCCGTCGGGCGGCCCTCTGCCCCACCGCTCCGCAGGCCACGTCGCCTGTCTCGCAATGTGAGACGGATCTTGAGTAAACGATTACGTAACCGATTACCTAGTGTCATCGTCCCTACTCAGAGGTGAGGCATTGGACCCTTCTCCAGCTCCCAGCCAGCACGACGCGCCCCGACCCGGCCCAACCGTCCTCGACGGTGGACGTGAGGCGCCCGCGGCCGAACTCCTCGACGTCTCCAAGAAATTCGGCAACGCGTATGCCGTCCGACACGTCTCGCTGCAGCTGCGCGCCGGCGAGGTGCTGGCTCTGGTCGGTGAGAACGGGGCCGGCAAGAGCACCTGCGTGAAGATGCTGGGCGGGGTCTACCACCCGACCGACGGAACCATCCGGGTCGGCGGGCAGGTCGTCAACCTGCGCACCCCCTTGGACGCCCAGCACCTGGGTATCGCGGTCGTCCACCAGCATCCCGGCCTGTTCCCCGACCTCTCGATCGCCGAGAACGTCTTCGCCGGCCGGCTGCTGATGACGCGGTACGGCACCGTCGATCACGCCGCGATGGAGAACTCCGCACGGGGCTGGCTGGAGACCCTCGGACTCGCGGTCGATCCCGGCATACCGGCCTCTGCCCTGAGCACCTCCGAGCAACAACTCATCGAGATCGCCAAAGCGCTCGCCGCGGACGCCCGGATCCTCATCCTCGACGAACCGACCGCCTCGCTGACGATCGGCGAGACGGAACGGCTGTTCTCGATCATCGAGGACCTCAAGGCCCGGGGAGTGGCGATGCTCTTCGTCGGCCACCGGCTCGAAGAGATCCTGCGCGTCTCGGACCGGGTGACCGTCATGCGCGACGGCCGGTGGGTGACCGACCTGCTGACCAGCGAGACCTCCGTCGAGGAGATCGTCCAGCACATGGTGGGCCGCGAACTGACCGACGTCTACCCGGCCAAGACCGGTGAGGTCGGCGAGGACCGGCTCCTGGTCGAGGGCCTGACCGTGCCGGGTCGGTTCGAGGATGTCAGCCTGCACGTGCGCGCCGGGGAGATCGTCGGGCTCGCAGGGCTGGTCGGGGCCGGCCGCACCGAAGTCGCCAGAGCGATCTTCGGCATCGACAAGGCCAGCGCCGGCACCGTCACCCTCGCCGGCAAGCGCCTCAACCTCAGTTCCCCGGCGGCCGCGCTGGCCAACGGCATCGCCTATGTCAGCGAGGATCGGCGCGGCCAGAGCATCGTCGAGGACTTCTCCATCCTCGACAACGCCACCCTGCCCGTCGTCAAAGAGGCCTCCACCCTCGGATTCCTGCGCCGCCGAGCCGAATTCGCGCTCGTCGAGGGACCGCTGCAGCGGATGCGGCTGAAGTTCGCCAACTACGTGCAGCCGATCTCGCAACTCTCCGGCGGCAACCAGCAGAAGGTCGTCCTCGCCAAGTGGCTGGCCACGAACCCCCGGTTGCTCATCCTGGACGAACCCACCCAGGGCGTCGACATCCAGGCCAAGTCCGAGGTCCACCACATCATCGCGAACCTGGCCTCCCAGGGCCTGCCGATCCTGATGATCTCCTCCGACATGCCCGAACTGCTCGGCACCTGCGACCGCATTTACGTGATGCACCAAGGTCGGATCGCGGCCGAGTTCGACGGCCCCACCGCCGATCAGATCGACATCGGGCTGGCGGCGACCGGGCTGTGGACGCACGACCGCGAAACCGGCGACGTCGATGCCGCCGAGCTCGCCGAGATCGAGCGCTCCGAGGCGAGCGCCGCGCCCGTCGAGTTGGACATCGAGGGTCCCGCGACGATGCCGTGGTGGCGACGCCTGCTCCGGCAGCGCGAGTTCGGACTGCTGCTGGCCATCGCCCTCGTGCTCACCCCGCTCGCCGTCATCAACCCCAATCTGGTCAGCCCGAGCAATCTCGCCGACCTGGGGATCACCGCGGTGCTCTACGGATTGGTCTGCCTCGGCCAGATGCTGGTCATGCTCACCCGCAATATCGACCTGTCGGTGGGCTCGGTGATCGGCCTGTCGGCATACGTCTCGGCGTCGTACATGAGCGACCATCGCGACGCGCCGGTCATCGTCGGAATCCTGCTCGCCATCCTCGTCGGCGCGGTGTGCGGGGCGTTCAACGGAGCGATCGTCGCATACGGCAAGGTGCCCGCCATCGTGGTCACCCTCGGCAGCCTCGCCATCATTCGCGGCGTGGACGCCATGCTCGCGAGCGGTCGCCAGATCTCCTCGGCCGCGGTGCCCCCGGGGTGGCTGGAATGGACCGCCGCCCGCCCCCTCGGCATCTCGAGCATCATCTGGATCGGTGCGGCCGCGTTCCTGCTGGTCGGTTTCATCCTGCGTCGGACCCGCTTCGGGCGCAATGTGTATGCCAGTGGCTCGAACCCGGCCGGCGCGGCGCTCATCGGGATCGACGCCGCACGGGCTACCTGGACCTGCTTCACCCTGTCCGGCGCGTTGGCCGGACTCGCCGGTGCGATGTGGGCCTCCCACTACGCCACGGTCGACGGACAACTGGCATACGGCCTGGAGTTGACGATCGTCGCCTCCGTCGTCGTGGGCGGGGTGTCGTTGCGCGGGGGAGCCGGCACGGTCCTCGGCGTCCTACTCGGCACCGTCGCCCTCATCATCATCCAGAACGCGATCATCGTCGCGCGGATCAACCCGTCCTACCTGCAGGCCTTCTTCGGCGGCGCCATCTTGCTCACGGTGCTGGTCGACTCGGTCCTCAGCCGACGAACGAGCCGCGCGCTGGGAGGGAGGCACTGAGATGACCCGACTCAGCCAACTCGTGCGCACCTGGGAGTTCTTCCTCTTCGTCCTGGTCGTCCTCGTCCTGGTCCTGGCCTCCGCGACGGTCCCGGGTTTCACCGACCAGTTCAGCCTGTCCACCGCGATGGCCGCGTTCGCCCCGGCCGCCCTGATGGCCTTGCCGTTGGCCCTGCTGGTGGTCACCCGGGACATCGACATCTCGATCTCCAGCATGGCCGCCCTCACCAGCGTGGCCGCCGGGCTGGCGATCCAGCGTGGCCTCTCGCTGCCCGCGGTCATCCTGGTCTCGCTGCTCACCGGACTGGTGTGCGGCGCGATCAACGGCTTCTTCTGCGTTGTGCTGGAACTGCCGGCCCTGCTCGTCACGCTCGGGACGATGGCGCTGTTCCGGGGCCTGTGTTACGTGTTCCTCGGCGGGGCCCCGATCTCTCCCGTCCCGGACTTCTTCATCAGCCTGGGCAACGACAACCTGCCGGGCACCTTCATCCCGTATGCCATCGTCCCGTTCCTCGTCCTCGCCGTCGTGTTCGGCCTGGTCCTGCACCGGACCTACGTCGGGCGCCGGATCTACGCCATCGGCGGCAACCCCGACACTGCGAGATACAGCGGAATCCGCAACAACCGCATACGGTTCGCCCTGTTCGTCCTCTCCGGTGTGGTCTGCGCCGTCGCCGGCATGATCAACATGGGGATCACGAGCCAGGTCGCCCCGGACGCGGCGCTCGGCATCGAACTCGACTCGATCACCGTCGTCTTCCTCGGCGGGGTCAGCGTGCTGGGCGGCAAGGGCAAGATCACCGGGGTGCTGTGGGCCACCGTCTTGATCATGGCGCTGCGCAAGTACCTGCAGTTGCAGAACGTCAGCGGCTACACCCAGGGGATCGCCATCGGCGGCGTCCTGATCGCCTCACTGCTCGTCACGAATGTGTCCGGTCGGATTTCCGAGGCCATTCGGCGCCGCCGCGACTCGGCCGAGGCGGCCGGTTCGACAGCCTGACCCACCGTCCACCGTCTATCGCCACCCGTCACGTCCGTCACATCCGTCACATCCGTCAATCGTCCATCACCTCAGCGTTTATCACCACTCACAACAGCGCGTCTCCCCGTCCCGGTGACGCACCATATGAAGGAGAACGGCATGTCCACTCGCACCACCATCGCAGGGGTCGCCCTGATCGTCGTCGCGGGCACGAGCCTGTCCGCGTGCGCGTCGTCCACGTCGACGACGAGCAGCCCGTCCGGCGGCACCGGGGGAACCAAGTGCGCAACCGGTCCGGTCAAGGTCGGTCTGTTGCCCAAGCTCGGCACCGACCCGTACATGGTCACGGTCAAGGAGGCCGCCGAGGCGGCGGCCAAGAAGGGTGGCCACACGGTCATCTACACCTCGCCCAGCGATGCGACCGGGGCAGCCCAGATCCCGTTCGTGAACCAGCTCATCTCCCAGGGCGTCGACGTCATCGCCATCTCGGGCAACGACCTCAACAGCACCTCGGCCGCCCTGAAGAAGGCCCGGGACGCCGGGATCAAGGTCATCAGCTGGGACAGCGACGTCGCCCCGGATTCCCGCTCGGTCTTCCTCAACCAGGCCGACACCGCCAAGATCGGCGACCAGCTGCTGAACGCCATGGCGCAGATGCTGAACAACGAGGGCGACTTCGCGATCCTGTCCTCCACGCAGACGGCGGTCAACCAGAACGCCTGGATCGCCGCCATGAAGCAGCGCCTGGCCACTGACCCGAAGCTGGCGAAGATGAAGCTCGTCACCGTGGCATACGGGGAGGAGAAGGCCGACGTCAACGCGCAGAAGGCCAAGGAACTCGTCCAGGCATACCCGAACCTCAAGGGCATCATCGTCCCGGCCGGGATCGGTCTGCCCGCCGCCGCCGAAGCGCTCGCGCAAAGCGGCGACCTCGGCAAGATCAAGATCTCAGGGCTCGGGCCGGTCAGCCTGGTCAAGCAGTACATCGCCACCGGCAACGTCTCGGACGTGTGGTGGAACGTCAAGGACCTCGGGTCGCTGACGTTCGACACGGCGGTGCTGATGGCTCAGTGCAAGCTGGACCCGAAGGAGGGCAACACCTTCACCTCCGAGACTCTGGGCAAGACCTTCACGATCGGTAAGGACGGGGTCGTCCTGCTCGGCGAACCGACGATCGTCACGCCCGCCAATGTCAACGACTTCCCGTTCTGATCCGACCCGGTTCACCACCGAGACCAGCTGAAACGAGAAGAACACGTGACGACGACCTCGCGGACGGCGGTGCTGACCCGCGCCGACCGTCCGCGAGGCCGGCGAGGGGGAGCAGCCATGGCGACGATGAAGGACGTGGCCCAGCGGGCCGCGGTCTCGGTGGCGACGGTGTCTCACGTCGTCAACGGGACCCGGTACGTCGAGCCGGCGACCCGTGATCGGGTCCTGGAGGCGATCGGCCACCTGCGCTACGTGAAGGATCCGGTTGCCGGCTCACTGCGGACCGGTCGAACGCACACGATCGGTCTGGTCATGTCGACCGTGACGAACCCGTACTTCAACGACGTCGTGGCCGGAATCGAACGCGTCTCGGTCGAGCGGGGGTACGGCCTGTTGATCGCCGACCACCGCGACGACAGCGAACTCGAGCTCGAGACGGTGGCGAGGCTGATCCGGCAGCGGGTCGACGGCATCTTGCTGCAACCCTCCGATGCCCCGGACCGCAGTTTCGACCTGATCATCGACAAGTCCGTGCCGACCGTCCTGGTGGACCGCCGCTCGCCCCGGGTCCCGGGCCCGTTCGACTTCGTCGGCACCGAGAACCGGACGGCGACGCAGTCCCTGGTCGAGCATTTGATCGGCCACGGGCATCGTCGGATCGGCTTGGTCGCCGGCGCCCCGGGAAGTACCACCACGGACGAACGCACCGACGGATACCGGTCCGCGCTCGCGGCCGCGGGCCTGCCGATCGACCCCGTGT
Source organism: Dermatophilaceae bacterium (assembly GCA_039812545.1). Lineage (GTDB taxonomy): Bacteria > Actinomycetota > Actinomycetes > Actinomycetales > Dermatophilaceae > JBDIAR01. The sequence goes on from JBDIAR010000013.1 coordinate 13,134, forward strand.
TGGTGCGGTCGGGCCGGTCGAGCGAGGCGGGCGCGGCCGCGGCGGTGGGGGATCTGCTCGCCCTGCCCGATCCGCCGACCGCGCTGGTCTCGGCGAACAACCGGATGACCATCGGCGTGCTCAAGGCCCTGCACGAGCGGGGGATCGTCCCGCCGGACGGATTGGCCCTGGCCGCCTTCGACGACTTCGCCTGGGCCGATTTCGTCGTCCCGAGACTGACCTGCGTACGTCAGCAGGGCACCCACATCGGGGCGCGCAGCCTGGCTCGGCTGCTGCATCGGGTGACCGCGGGCGCGGACGAGCCGCCGGTGACCGAGCAGCCGGCCGCCGAACTGGTGGTCCGCGAGTCCTGCGGGTGCGGTTCGTCGCGCGGGGTGTGAGTACGCTGCAAGGGTGAGCACACCGCCCACCTCGGGGGAACCGGTCGTCGGCGACCGGGTGTTCACGATCCCCAATGCGCTGTCCGCACTGCGGATCGTCGGCGTCCCGGTCTTCCTCTGGGCCGTTCTCGACCACCGTGACGGACTCGCCCTCGTCCTGCTCGCGCTCTCGGGTCTGACGGACTATCTGGACGGCAAGATCGCCCGCGCCTTCGACATGACCTCCCGGCTCGGGCAACTGCTCGACCCGGTCGCCGACCGGCTCTACATCCTGGCCACCCTTGTCGGGCTCGGCTGGCGCGACATCGTGCCGTGGTGGCTGGTCGCCCTCCTGGTCGGACGCGATGTCGTCATGGCCGCCCTGATGGCGGCGTTGCGGCGCGTCGGGGTGACGGGCTTGCCGGTGCACTTCGTCGGCAAGGCGGCCACGTTCAACCTGCTGTATGCCTTCCCGGTCTTGCTTCTGGCCCAGTTCGGCGAGGCGTGGTCGCGGATCTGCACCCCGCTCGGCTGGGCCTTCGCCTGGTGGGGGGTGGGTTTGTACCTGTTGGGGGCGGTCTTGTACCTGATCCAGGGAGTCGCGATCCTGCGCGGTGGTCACCGCAGGGCCACGCCGCAGGCGGCCTCATGACCGGACCCGTCGGCCGTCGACCGGACGCCTCGATGACCCTGATCAACGAGATGTTCGAGCGTCCGCTCGATCCCGGGTATGCCGCGGAGGCGGCTCGGCGGACCCGGCTGGGCCTTCCCCGGGCGCGGATCGCGACCGTTCCCGCCTTCCTCGCCGCCGTCGTCATCGGTTTCGTCTCGGTCACGGCGGCGCTGGCGCTGCGCCCGGCACCCACCGCGGCCGCGTCGGTCAAGGCCGACCTGGTGCGCCGCATCGCCGACCAACGCAGCGCGATCGACCGCGCCGAGCGCAGCGCGACCGACCTGCAGGCTCAGATCCTCGACCTGGAGGACACCCCCGCCACGAGCGACCTCGGGCTGCGGATCGAGGCCGCGACCCGGGCGGTCGGCCTGACCGCGTTGCAGGGACCGGGCCTCGAGGTCGTGCTCACCGATGCGGCCGACACCACCAGCGGCTCGGGCCTGGACCCGCGCAGCAGCAGCGGGTTCCCGAACGGCCGGGTCACCTCCGCCGACCTGCAGGTCGTCACGAACGGGCTGTGGTCCCTCGGCGCCGAGGCCATCTCGATCAACGGCCACCGTCTGACCTCACGCTCGGCGATCCGGTTCGCCGGTCAGGCGCTGCTGGTCGACTTCCGCCCCCTGATCCCGCCGTACACGGTCGTCGCCATCGGCGACCCGGCCACGCTGGGGGAGCGGCTTCAGTCCTCCCCGACCGGCGCCTATCTCGACAAGCTGACCACGGCATACCGGATCCCCGTGCGGGTGGAAACCAAGGCCGAGGTCACCGTTCCCGCCGGTAATGTGCTCGATCCCGTCCTCGCCCGCCCACTGCCCTCGGAGGCAACCCGATGATCCCTGCGTTCGGTCTGGCACTCGGCATCGTGTTGGGGCTCGTGCTGCATCCGGCCGTCCCGATCTGGCTGCAGCCGTACCTGCCGATCGCCGTGATCGCCGCGCTCGACGCGGTCTTCGGCGCGGTCCGGGCCGTGCTGGACGGGATCTTCAGCGACAAGGTGTTCGTGGTGTCGTTCCTGTCCAACGTCCTGGTCGCCGCGCTCATCGTGTTCCTCGGCGACCAGCTCGGGGTCGGCAGCCAGCTCTCGACGGGCGTCGTGGTGGTGCTCGGATTGCGAATCTTCTCGAACGTGGCCTCCATCCGTCGGCACCTGTTCCACGCCTGAGGAGCCGCCGATGCCCGCCGATCCCGTCACGCCCGATCCCCTGTCGCCCGATCCCGTCACGCCCGATCCCGTCACGCCCGAACCGATGGAGCCCGAGGCCGGGTCCAGTGCCGCCGCCTGGCGCCGACTGGCCCGAATGGGGCGACCTCGACCGACCAAGGCCAATGTCCTGGTCAGCCTGTTGGCGATCGCCCTCGGGTTCGCGCTCGCCACGCAGCTCAAGCTCAGCCGCGAGGACGGCCTGGAACGCCTGCGCCAGGACGAACTCATCAAACTGCTCGACCAGGTGTCCAGCCGGGCCACTGACCTGGACAGCCAGGTGCGCACCCTGCAGTCCCAGCGCGACGCGATCGCCGGTGGCCGCACCTCGCGGGAGGACGACCTGCGTCGAGCCCAGGCCCGGCTCGACACCCTCGGTCTGCTCGCCGGCACCGTTGCGGCGACCGGTCCGGGGATCGTGGTCACGATCAGCGACCCGGGCGCCAAGGTGACCCCGGCGGCCGTCCTGGACGCCCTCGAAGAGCTGCGCGACGCGGGAGCGGAGGTCATCGACATCGGCGGGGTCCGGGTCGTGGTCGAGACGGCCGTGACCGGCGAAGCCGGTCGGATCCAAGTGGGCGGCGTCGCGGTGCCGTACCCGATCGTGATCACCGCGATCGGCGACCCGGCCACGATGGCCACCGCCATGAACATCCCGGGCGGCGTGGTCGCCAATGTCGACCAACTCGGCGGGAGCGCCACGGTGCGCCAGGAGACCCGCTTAAGGGTGACCTCGTTGCACGGCCAGAATTCGCCTCGTTACGCTCGACCTGTGACGACAGTTCCACCGTCGGCCCCGGCGACGACGCCGAGCTCGCGGTGAGTTCCCGCTGTCGCCGGATGGGCATACCCGAACCGATCCACCCCCACCCTGAGGAGCAACGATGAGCGAACTCGAGTACCCCGGCGACCTGAGCTACACCACCGACCACGAGTGGGTCAAGGTCGACGCAGGCGTCGCCCGCGTCGGTATCACGGCATACGCCCAGAACGCCCTCGGCGACGTCGTCTACGTCTCCCTGCCCGCGGTCGGCGACGACATCGAGGCCGGATCGTCCTGTGGCGAGGTGGAGTCCACCAAGTCGGTGAGCGATGTGTTCGCGCCGCTGACCGGACAGGTCGTCGCCGTCAACGACGCCCTGGACGCCTCGCCGGAACTGCTCAACTCCGACCCGTACGGCGCGGGCTGGATGTTCGAGATCAAGCTGGCCGACGGTGCCGACCTGAGTTCCCTGCTGGATGCGGCGGCATACCAGGAGCAACTCGACTGAGGCTGCGGCGCGCCGGACGAAGGGTGACCTAACCTGTCGCTTCCGGGTAGCCTGTCAGGCATCCGGCGATCAGGGAAAGCGAGGCGGACTCCGGCCATGCAGGACGACCCACAGCACACGGGGTACCTCAGTGAACCGACCACGATTCGGTTCCCCGGGGTCGGCGACGTCGACGCCCCGGATCTGGCCGGCGCGGGTCGCGACGGGTTGTCCCCGGAGGATCACGCCACCATCGACGCCCTTCGTCCGGGGACCGCACTGCTCGTCGTGTTGCGCGGACCCAACACCGGCGCGCGCTTCCTGCTCGACGACGCCCTGATCACCTCGGGGCGACACCCGGACAGCGACATCTTCCTCGACGACGTCACCGTCTCGCGTCGCCATGCCGAGTTCGTCCGGCGCGACGGTGGGTATGCCGTGCGCGACGTCGGTTCGTTGAACGGCACCTATGTCAACCGGCGTCGGATTGACGACAACGCGCTGCGTACCGGCGACGAGGTCCAGATCGGCAAGTTCCGCCTGGTCTACTACGGCGCCCGCTGATTCGTGGCGACCCGCGGCCAGTCCATCGGGGCGGTCCTGCGCGACCTGCGCGAGGACTTCCCGGAGTTGACGATCTCCAAGATCCGCTTCCTGGAGGATCAGGGCTTGGTCGCCCCGACCCGCACCCCGGCCGGATATCGGGTCTTCGCGCCGGCCGACGTCGAGCGACTGCGCTTCGTCTTGACGGCCCAGCGCGACCGGTTCTGGCCGCTCAAAGTCGTCAAAGACGCGCTGGAGGCGATGGACCGGGGGCTGACCATCGACGCCGGCACGTCGCCGTCCGGCCTGCCGGGGGCCCCCGTCGATTCGACGTCGACGCCGACACCCAGCCCGGGCCGGCTGCGCGCCTCCCCCACCTTGCGCCTGACCGCCGCCGAGCTGGGGGAGGCCTCGGGTCTGTCGCCCACGGCGATCGCCGAACTCGCCACCTTCGGGCTGCTGCACGCCGACCCGACCGGCCACTTCGACTCCGATGCCCTCGCCGTGGCCACCTCGGCCGGAGCACTGGCCGGCTACGGCGTCGAACCGCGGCACCTGCGGGCCTTCCGCACGGCCGCGGAACGTGAGATCGGCCTGGTCCAACAGATCGTCGGCCCCGCCCGGGCGGCAGCCTCGCGCCGGGCCGCCGACGGCCGCTCCGAACCCACCGATCCGACCGCGGACGTCCTCGCACACTGCGTGGCACTGCATACCGCGCTGGTTCGGGCCCAGTTGCACGCCAGGTGACCGGCGCGCGGTGGCCTTGACCGGGCCGGGGGCGTAGCGTGGAGGCGTGTTCGAGGTCGACGTGATCGGTGTACGCGTGGAAATGCCGACCAACCAACCCATCGTGCTGCTCCAGGAGCGGTCCGGTCAGCGATACGTGCCCATCTGGATCGGGGCCGCGGAAGCGGCCGCCATCGCCTACGCCCAACAAGGCGTCGTGCCGCCGCGGCCGCTCACCCACGACCTGCTCAAGGACGTCATCGAGGCGCTGGGCCGCCCGCTGACCGGAGCGGCGATCGTCGCCCTACAAGACGGTGTCTTCCACGCCGAACTGTCCTTCGAAGGTGGCATCGTCGTCGGCTCCCGCGCGTCGGATGCGATCGCGCTCGCCCTGCGGACCGGCACGACCGTGCTGGTCGCCGACGAGGTCATGGACGAGGCGGGCGTGCTGGTGACCCCGGAGGAAGATGACGAGGTCGAACAATTCAAGGCATTCCTAGACCACGTCTCGGCCGAGGACTTCAGCACGGAAGAGCCCGGCCCCACCGAACAAATCTAACCTTCAGGTGGAGCTTTAGCGTCAGCGACACGCCGGGCAAGCGTAACGGCTGCGACGTCGTTGACGACCCCCACCGGGGCGTCTACCGTCGAACCGGACGAACGATCCACCTGACCAGCGAAGGGAGGGCCCGATGAGCAGCTCCACATCCGATTCGGATCAGGTCGCCGCGCCCGGACCGACGGCTCCCTCGCCGGCTGTTCCCACCGTTCCGACCATGCCCGCGTCCTCGCCGTCGCGTACCCAGGGCCTACTCTTCGACGACGACCTGCCCGAGTTGAGCGACGACATCGGCTACCGCGGCCCCACGGCCTGCAAGGCCGCCGGGATCACCTACCGGCAGCTCGACTACTGGGCGCGGACCCAACTGGTCGAACCCTCCGTGCGCTCGGCCACCGGATCGGGCACCCAGCGGCTCTACGGGTTCCGTGACATCCTCGTCCTCAAGGTCGTCAAGCGGCTCCTGGACACCGGGGTGTCCCTCCAGCAGATCCGCACCGCGATCGCCCACCTGCGCGAGCGGGGGGTCGAGGACCTGGCCCAGATCACCTTGATGAGTGACGGCGCGTCGGTCTACGAGTGCACCTCCGCCGACGAGGTCATCGACCTGGTCCAAGGTGGCCAGGGCGTGTTCGGCATCGCCGTCGGCCGGGTCTGGCGTGAGGTCGAGGGTTCGCTGTCCGCTTTGCCCAGCGAACGCACCGACGGAGCGACCGACGCCCCGTCCGGCGCGCCCGGCGACGGCGGCTCGGACGCCGACGAGTTGAGCGCCCGACGCGCGGCCCGTCAGTTCGCCTGACCCCGCCGTCCGACCCGAAAAACCCTCCTGATAGATTCGCTGCCGTCGTTCAACGGTGTGGCCCTTTCGCCCAGCCGACCAGCAAACCCGTTCACCATGGCGGTGCGCAGTCGATTCGTGGCCGGTGACCACAGCCCCAGCCGAAGCAGCGGGAGGCACCCATCATGAGCACCGAAACCACGTCCAGCACCCAGGTTCCCTTCGTGGGACGCCACGTGGGGCCAGACTATGCGGAGATCGCGGCGATGCTTGAGGTGGTGGGGCAACCCGATCTGGACACCCTCGTCGATACCGCGATCCCCGGTGGAATCCGGATCGATCGAGCACTGCGGATCGACGCCGCCCCCTCCGAGGAGGCCGTGCTCGCCGAGTTGCGTGGCCTGGCCGCCCGCAACAAGGTCCTCACCTCGATGATCGGGATGGGGTACTACGGGACGAACACGCCCCCGGTCGTGGTGCGTCGCGTCCTGCAGTCGCCGACCTGGTACACGGCATACACCCCCTACCAACCGGAGATCTCTCAGGGACGCCTGGAAGCCCTGCTGAACTACCAGACGATGGTCGCCGACCTGACCGGCCTGGACATCTCCAACGCCTCCCTGCTGGACGAGGCCACCGCCGCCGCCGAGGCGATGGCGCTGATGCGGCGGGCCACCAAGAAGCCGGCGTCCGCGGTCCTGCTCGTGGACGCCCAGATCTTCCCCCAGACCCTGGGGGTCATCAACACCCGCGCCCTGCCGACCGGCATCGACGTGGTCGTCGTTCCCGACATCGACCGGATCGACTCCGCCGAGGCGCTGACCGCCGCGGCCGCGGGTCGCGAGGTCTTCGGCGTGATCGTCCAGTACCCCGGGTTGGACGGGGTCGTCCGCGATTTCGAGACACTGACCCGCGTCGTCCACGACAACGGCGGCCTGGTCACGGCCTGCGCCGACCTGCTGGCCCTCACCCTGCTGGTTCCGCCGGGGGAGTGGGGCGCCGACGTCGCGGTCGGTTCCAGCCAGCGGTTCGGCGTTCCGATGGGCTTCGGCGGTCCGCACGCCGGCTTCATGGCCGTCCACTCCGACGTCGCCCGGTCGATGCCCGGCCGGCTGGTCGGCCTGTCCGTGGACGCGGAGGGGGCACCGGCATACCGGCTCGCCCTGCAGACCCGCGAACAGCACATCCGGCGGGAGAAGGCCACCAGCAATATCTGCACCGCTCAGGTCCTGTTGGCCGTCATGGCCAGCATGTATGCCGTGTGGCACGGTCCGCAGGGTCTGGCCGACATCGCCCGGCGGGTGCACGGCTGGGCCACCACGCTGGCCGAGGGCCTGCGGGCCGGTGGCCTGGAGGTCTCTGAGCAGTTCTTCGACACCGTCCGGGTGCACGTCCCGGACGCCGCCGACCGGTACGTCCGCGAGGCCGCCAACCGCGGGATCAACATCTGGCAGGTCGACGACCACACCGTCTCGATCGCCTGCGACGAACTCACCACGAGCGATCACATCAACTCGCTGTGGACGGCGTTCGGGGTGGCCGGCGCCGCCGCGGTCCCGGCTGGCGGCGAGCTCGGCTGGCCGGAGAAGATGCGCCGCACCTCGTCGTATCTCGACGCGCCGGTCTTCCACTCCTACCGGTCCGAGACCTCGATGCTGCGGTACATGCACCGCCTGGCCGAACGCGACTTCGCGCTGGACCGCGGGATGATCCCGCTCGGCTCGTGCACGATGAAGCTCAACGCCACCACCGAGATGGAGGCGATCACCTGGCCGGAGTTCGGGCAGATCCACCCCTTCGCACCGGCATACCAAAGCGAGGGGTTCGTCGAACTCATCAACCAGCTCTGCGGCTGGCTGGTCGAGATCACCGGGTACGACGCCGTGTCGCTGCAGCCGAACGCCGGCTCGCAGGGCGAGTTCGCCGGGCTGATGGCGATCACCGAGTATCACAAGGCCAACGGCGAGCCGAACCGCACCGTCTGCCTCATCCCCGCCAGCGCCCACGGCACCAACGCCGCCAGTGCCGCGATGGCCGGGATGAAGGTCGTCGTCGTCAAGTCCGCACCGGACGGCACGATCGACATGGCGGACCTGCAGGCCAAGATCGACCAGTATGCCGCCGACCTCGCCGGGATCATGGTCACCTACCCCTCGACCCACGGGGTGTACGAGGACACCATCACGCAGTTGTGTGCGCTGGTCCACGACGCCGGCGGTCAGGTGTACGTCGACGGGGCGAACCTCAACGCGCTGGTCGGACTGGCCCGGCCCGGCAAGTTCGGAGCTGACGTCTCGCACCTCAACCTGCACAAGACCTTCGCGATCCCGCACGGCGGCGGCGGTCCGGGCGTGGGGCCGGTCGCGGTCCGGGCCCATCTGGCGCCCTACCTGCCGAGCCACCCGGTCGTCCCGATCGGACCGGACACGTCCTACGGCCCGGTGTCGGCGGCGCCCTACGGGTCCGCCGGCGTGCTGCCGATCTCCTGGGCCTATATCCGCCTGATGGGTGGGGCCGGTCTGGCGCACGCGACGAAGGTCGCGGTCCTCAACGCCAACTACATCGCGACCCGACTCGGCCAGCACTACCCGGTGCTGTACTCCGGCACCGCGGGCCTGGTCGCGCACGAGTGCATCCTCGACTTGCGCCAGATCACCAAGGAGACCGGGGTCACCGTCGACGACGTCGCCAAGCGCCTGATCGACTACGGCTTCCACGCCCCCACCATGTCCTTCCCGGTGGCCGGAACCCTGATGATCGAACCCACCGAATCGGAGGACCTCGGCGAGATCGACCGGTTCATCGACGCGATGATCGCCATCCGGGACGAGATCGAGGCGGTCCACAAGGGCGAGGTGGAGGTCGCGTCCAGCGCGTTGCGCAACGCCCCGCATACGGCCGAGTCGTTGACCGGAGAGTGGGACCACCCGTACGACCGGGCCACTGCCGTCTACCCGGGCAAGGTCGATCCCCTGGCGAAGTACTGGCCGCCGGTGCGCCGGATCGACGGCCCGTACGGTGACCGCAACCTGATCTGTTCCTGCCCGCGGCCGGAGGCCTTCGAGGACTGATCGCTCTCGCCGCGACGGCGGGCGGTTGGACGGTTGGATCGTTCGTCCGCCCGCCGCGCTACGCAGCACCTAAGATCCGACTGTGACCGGGTTGCGCGCTGGCGTCGTGGCGACGTTGGACGTCCTGCGGTTGGGACTGTCGATGGTCGCGGCCCGCTGGCCGACGCTGCTGACGATCTTCTTGTTCGGTGCGGCTGCCCGGTATGCCGTGTTGTGGGGCGTGGTGCTGCTCAGCCGGATCCACACGAATCTCGCGCTCTTCGCCCTTCCGCTCGCCCCGTTGGCCACCCTGAGCGCCATGCTGCTCATGTTGCGGCTCCTCGAACCCGACCTGGACCCGCTCGCGCCGCCCCCGGCCGGTGGCTCGGTGCTCAAGGACCGGCTGGCGATGCTGTCCAGCGTCCTGGTGCCCTTTCTGGTGCTGTATGCCGCGCAGGGCTACCTGGCCAAGGACACCCGCATCTTCGTCCACTCCCTCTTCCTGGACGCCTATCTCGACAGCGGCTTCGACAAGCTCGACGAGCGCTTCGACTATCTGGACGGCGCACCGCTGGTCATCCTGATCGTCGTGGCGCTGGCGATCCGGTGGGCCATCGACCGGTTCGACCTCGCCGAAAAGCATGCCGGTATCGGGATCTTCGGCGGCTATGTCGAGGTGTTGTGGATGGTCACCTTGGCCAAGACCTTCAGCAATTACCTCGGGACGGCCCGGGACTGGGTGTTCGAGCGGCGGGCCGTGGACGCCACGGTCACCTGGTGGCATGAGTTCGTCGACCAGCTCGGCTGGTTCACCGCGCCACTGCGGTGGGCCACCCAGGCCGTCACCAATCTGTTGACCCATGCGGACGTCGTCTTCGTCATCCCGATCGCCTGGCTGGTCACCGGCGCCGTCGTCTACAACCGGCGGATCGAGGGCGAACTCGACGCGGTACGGCAGTCCCGGGAGTGGTTCGCCCGGCAACGCGAGCGGGTGCCGACTCCGGTTCGACGGTGGACGCGCGACGTCGGTGGTTCACTGGTCGACCGCTTCAACGGCGTGCTCAAAGGTATGCGGGTGGTCGCCGTCGCCGGCTTCGCGCCGGTGCTGCTGTTCTGCCTGGTGTTCGTGCTGGCCCGCCAGGCCCGTGATCTGGTGGTCGAGGTCTTCCGCTGGGTGATCGGCCCGCGATCGCCGGATACCTTCTACGCGCTCGAGCCGTATCTGACGATGGCGGCCGACGCGGCATACACGATCCTGCTGGTCGCCTTGTTGTCCGCCGCGATCCACCGGATCGGGGCGGACCTGCCGGCGGCCCTGGAGGAGAACGTCCAGGAGGAGACGGCCCGGCAGGAGAAGGCCCTGGAGGAGAACGTCCAGGATGAGAACGCCGTGCCGGGGAAGGCCCCGACGCGGCGGGACGGGGAGTCGTCGATCCTGCCGGCGTGATCGCCGGTGCCCTCACCGGGTCAGCCCGCGACCCGCACGGCGATCACCTGCGGAGCGGTGGTGCGGATCTCCACGCGGTCCGGTCGCACCCCCTGCGGGGTCACCACATAGCTGACGATCGTCGATGCGGCCCGCTTAGTGTTGTCGGGGTCGACGCCGTACGCGCCCGTCGGACAGGGGTTGACCGGTTCGATCTGACCTCGGCCATCGAGCAGGCCGGGCAGTTTGCCGGCATACCGGTTGTCGTCGGAATCCCGCAGGAAGATGCCGCGGCATACCAGGGTGCCACCCGACGGGCCGTCCCAGTCCATGACGATCTGCCACAGGTCGGACCGCTCCGGGATCGTGACCGCCGTCCGCATCCCCGTCGAGTAGTCGAACACCTCGCGCACGGTGCGGATGGTGACCAGCCGGACGCGGTACTCCTGCCCGGTCAGCTTCTCGGTCACGCCGACCCAGCCCTGCGGATCGGGCCAATGGACCTCGGAGTAGTCGACTTGGGTTCGGACCTGGACCAATCGCCCGCTCGCGGCGCCGAAGGCGAGCAGCGCGGCAACCGGCAACAGGATCAGGCCCCGGCGGTTGCGTCGCCAGAACCGGTCACTCGAGCGGGTCGGCGGAGCGTCGGCGGGGGCACTGGCGGGAGCACCGAGCGGAGCGCCGGCGGGAGCACTCATCGCAGGGTCCTCATCGGTGCTGCGGGTTCAGCGGGCGCCAGGGGGAGCTCGTCCCGGTCGCGCCAGGTCTGCACCATCTGGGTCGTGATCGCGGGGTCGATGTGGACGATCTCGGTCCACCGGTCGTCGAAGTCGGTGGCCGCGATCTCCACGATCGCCCCGGGCAGGTCGTCGGGGTCGACCTCGAACTGGAATCGGCAGATGACGGGAATCCCCGGGTTGCTCCCCGGGCAGCCGCCGAGGGCGGCGTGCACGTACGTCGTCCCGTCGGGGGCCAGGATCGAGACCCGGCCCGGGTACTCCGGTTCGCCGACGGACTCCCAACGCACGGTGGCGACCACCCACAACCCGGGCGTGGCCTGCGGTGTCCTCAGCTCGACGAGCCGGCGACCGCCGTCGACGGACAGGGCGGTGATCTTGGCGTAGCCGGTCACGGTCTCCTGACCGAGTTCGGCGGTGCGCACGAACGCGCGAGTGGCCCGGCCACCATCGTCGGAACTCTTGTCGATCGCCAGCCCCACCGACAGGGCCCCGAGCAGCAGCACGCCGGAGGAAACCCCGCCGGCGAGGCGTCGCGGGTTCAGCCGGACCGCGGGGACCCTCATGTCGAGTGTCCGGTGATCGGCAGGTCGGCACGGTAGGCCTCGGTCGCGTCCTTCCAGTCCATCAGCGCGGGCTGCAGCCAGTCCTGTCGCCAGGTCTGCCGGTTGACGACCAGCGTCAAGCTCGTGGGCTCGGGTTCGCTCAACGATTGCTTCCACACGAAGGCCACCGGATAGGTCAGTTTGGGGGACGCAGAACTGAACGGCTCGTATGCCGGAAGCTCCACGAACGCCTCGGTCGGGACGAAGCGCGGGCTGCCGTCCTTGCTCTGGAGTTCGACCTCGTCCTCGACGGCACCGGCGGTGCCCTTGGTGGCGTCCCACAGCTTCGGTGCCTGGATGCCGAGGACCCAGCGCAGGGTCCCGATGCCGACGGTTCGGTCGCTGTCGTTGCGCAGCTGCGCCTCGACCCACACCAGCCGGAATCCCTCGCCGGCCTTGACGGAGCGTCGATAGCCGCCGTCCGCCGGCGCGGGCGGACCGTACTCGGGACCCGTGCCCACCCGGGTGATCGTCAAGACCACCGGCGCGGCATCGAGCTGTCTCCCGATCTCGATCCCGGCGACCTTGTTCGCATCAGTGCGGTCGAGACCGCCGAATGCCCCGGACAGCAACAGGGCCACCGTCCCGGCGCCGTACATCACGTGCCGCAACGGTCGATCGGTCACCCAGGCGAGGAACCCGCGCCAGCCGTGGCGCGGTGGCTCGCCTGCTGCGCCCGATGCGCCCGGTGTGGCGGGTCGGCTCGGCGACGTCGACCCGCTCGGCTGGTTGGCCACCCGCCGATCCTACTGAGCCACCGCCCGCCCGGGGCCGGACTCGCGAGGTCTCCGGCTCGCCTCATCGCACTGCCATCATGGTGGCCATGCCCTCGTATGTCGCGTTGCTGCGCTCGGTCAACGTCAAGCCGCGGTGGGTGAAGATGGAGCGGTTGCGTGCGGCGATGACGGACGCCGGGTATGCCGGTGTCGAGACCCATATCCAAAGCGGCAATGTCTACTTCGAAACGACGGGTCGATCGCCCGATCGGGTCGCCGCGGCGCTGGAAACGCTGCTGGCTGAGGAGTTCGGTTTCCAGATCCCGGTCATCCTGCGACGGCCGACCGACCTCGGGACGCTCGTGGCGGCATACGACGAACTCGAACCGCCCGCGATGGATCCGCCCACCGAACCGGGGGACCTGCGGCCCTATGTCGTCTTCCTGACCCAGGACGCGCCGACCGAACTGGCCGATGCGCTGACGCAGTGGGCGCTGCCGGGGGAACGCGCGGTCGTGCTCGGCCGACACGCGATCTGCTGGTATGCCGGTCCGGTCCACGCGGCGAAACTGCCGACCCACCGGATCTGGCGTTCGGCTGTCGGGCCGGTCACGTCTCGGGACCTCAAGGTGGTCCGGGCGCTGGCGCAGCGGTGGGGCGGGCCGGTCAAGCGGAGGACCGGGTGACGCGGTGAGGATCGTGCTGGAGGTGCTGGACGGCGTCGGTCCGTATGTGCTGGCGGAGCTGCGACGCGTCCTGCCGGCCGGGGTGGTCGAGTCCGTCGGGCCCACCGAGATCGTCGTCGTGGTCCCCGAGGGGGCGCACGACGACGAGCCGGCCACCCTGCGAGAGGTGCGTGGCCTGCGCACCCCGGTCGCGGCATACCTCGCCCTGGGCTTCCCGATCCGGCGGCCGCGCGAGCTGCTGGCCAGCGAGAACCTCGCCCGCATCACCGCGGCCATCGCCACCATCCGTCGGGTTCGGCCGCGGTTGGCGTTCTCCTCGTTCCGGTTCGGGGCGGCGGGGGCGGACAGTACGGAGTTCGTCCGGCTGGCCGGCGAACTGTCCGAGGCGACCGGCCTGGCATACGACCCGGTCGAGGGAGATCTGCTGATCCGCGTCCGGCCGGCGCCGAGCGGGACGGGTTGGGAGGTCCTGCCACGGATCACGCCGCGGCCGCTGTCGGCGCGCGCCTGGCGGGTGGCGGACTATCCCGGGGCCGTCAACGCGACCATCGCCGCGGCCGTCGTCGAGGCGATGGAGCCGCGCCCCGAGGACCGGTTCGTCGACCTGATGTGCGGCTCCGGCACCCTGCTCGTCGAACGCCTGGCCCGGGGTCCCGCCGCCCGGCTGGTCGGGGTCGACGTCAACCCGGCGGCCATCGCGGCGGCGCAGGCCAACCAGCGGGCCGCCCGGTACAAGGGCCGGATCGACTGGGTGACCGCCGACGTCCTCACCTGGTCCGATCCGGACGCCTCGTTCACGTCGCTGGTCGTCAATCCGCCGTGGGGCGAACTCGTCGGCGACCACGACGACAACGACCGGCTGTATGCCGGAATGCTGGCGGCGGCATACCGGCTGTCCGCACCCCACGCCCGACTCGGCGTGCTCACGCACGACATCCGCCGGTTCGAGCGCATCCTGGCCGGACAGGACCAGTGGGTCGGGGGCGAGGGGATCCGGTTCTTCCAGAAGGGCCACCACCCCCGGCTCTACCTGTTGCGGCGGTGATCTGTCGCCCGTTCCTCGGACCTCTCCTCGGGAGGGTCGCTGACGTCGGCGACCCGGGCGTCGAGGGCGGTCAGGACCGCGTCGGCATCCAGGGTCAGCCCCACCCCGTGCGCACCGGACCCCATCGAGATCCGCCGCCCGCGGATTGCGGGGTCCGCGACGACCGGCCAGGCCCGGGTCGATCCGAACGGGGTGATCGTGCCGCGCTCGTACCCGGTCACGGCCTGCGCCGCCGCGGCGTCGGGCATGGACAGCCGGCTCACCCCGAGCAGGGCGCGCAGCTTGGGCCAGGAGAACTCGCGGTCCCCGGGGACCAGCACGAACAGATAGTCGTCCTCGCCGCGGCGCACCACCAGCGTCTTGACGAGATCGCGCGGTTCGATGCCGCGCAGCGCCGCGGCCTCGGCGAGCGAGGAGACCCGGCCGTGGCGGGTGATCTCGTATGCCAGACCCGCCGCCTCGACGGCCGCTACCGCGCGCTCCTCGCTCATGCCGGCCATGCTGTCACACCGCTGATCCGCGTCACTGCCCACGGGTTTACGCTGGCCGGGTGCGCTCCTGGATCCCCTCCCGCCGCGGTGCCGTCGAACCGTTCCACGTCATGGAGGTCCTCAAGGCGGTCGCCGAACGCACAATCACGCACGGCGACGTCGTGACGTTGTGCGTCGGCCAACCCTCGACCCCGGCCCCGGCACCCGTGCGCGCCGCCGCCGCAGCGGCACTGGAGGCCGATCTGATCGGCTACACCGAGGCGCTCGGGATCCGGAGCCTGCGGGAGGCCATCGCGCGCCATTACCAGGACTGGTATGCCGTCCCAGTCGACCCCGACCAGGTCGTCGTCACGACCGGCTCATCGGCCGGCTTCACGGCGCTCTTCCTGGCGGCCTTCGACGTCGGCGACACGGTCGCCGTCACCCGGCCCGGCTACCCGGCATACCGGAACACCCTGCACGCACTCGGCTGCCGCGTCATCGAACTCGACTGCGGACCGGACACGCGCTACCAACCCACGGTCGCGATGCTCGACGCCCTCCCGCAGCCCCCGCGCGGACTCGTCGTCGCCAGCCCCGCCAACCCCACCGGCACGATCATCGCCCCCGACGAACTCGCCGCCATCGCCGCCTGGTGCGCCGAACACGACTGTCTGCTGGTCAGCGACGAGATCTACCACGGCATCACGTATGCCGGTCCGGCCCGGTCCGCCTGGGAGTTCGACGCGAACTCGGTCGTCGTCGGCTCATTCAGCAAGTACTTCTCGATGACCGGCTGGCGGTTGGGCTGGCTGCTCGCCCCGCCGGCCCTGGTCCGGCCGATCGAACTCCTGCTCGGCAATCTCAACCTGTGCGCGCCGACGCTGGCGCAGGTGGCGGCGGTGGCCGCGTTCGAGCCCGAGTCGCACGCCGAGTTGACCGGTCACGTCCGCCGGTATGCCGAAAACCGGGACATCCTGCTGGCCCGCCTGCCCGAGTTGGGGATCGACGCGTTCGCCCCACCGGACGGGGCGTTCTACGCGTACTGCGACATCAGTGGGCTGACCGAGGACTCGGCGACGTGGTGCGCGCAGGTCCTGGCCACCACCGGTGTGGCGCTGACTCCGGGCATCGACTTCGCCACGTCGTCGCCGGGAGCCGACCCGATGCTGGACGGGCGACGGTTCATGCGGCTGAGCTTCGCGGGCACCCCGGCCCAGATGCACGACGGGATCGATCGACTGGCGCGCTTCGTCGCGGGTCGCCAAACCTAGCCGAGGTCGGGGTCACGGATCGCGCCCGGGTTGCAGCCGGCTCCGACCGTGGCCACCCAGCCGACCGCCGGGCGACGCGGTTCGAGGTACCACGCCGCCTTACTCGACGCGAACACGACGTGGCAGATCAGCTGGTCGCGCATCCCGGGGCTGTCGGCGTCGGGTACCCGCGCCACGAGCTGGTCCCACAGCGCCGCTCCACCGGCATACGAGAGATCCGAGCGACCGGCCGGCGTCGGGATGACGACGAGGGTCCGTTCACCCGCCCGCACGGTCCAGCGCACCTGCGACAGCAGTCGCCTCGCCGACGAACCGGTCGTCGTTCTGGTGCCGGTGCCGGCGGAAGGAGTGGTGAGCGTGGTCGGGGCGGAGGCCGGGCTACTCGGCGTCGTCGCCCGGCCGGCCGACGACGGGGTGGCCGCCGACGGGACCGGCGTGGGTCGCTCGCCCGGCGGTGCGGTGCAGCCGGTCGATCCACAGGCGACGGCGATCAGCGCGGCCACACCCGCCCGCATCGCACCACGCACCTCGCCATTGAAACACCCCGACCGGGCGAGCAGGTGCGACACTGCCGGTATGGAACTCGGTCTGCAGGTGTCCTACTTCTCGTTCCCCGACGCACCCGACAGCATCGGCCCCACCTTCGGGCGGATCGCCCGCAACGCCGAACAGGCCGGGATGACCAGCTTGTGGGTCATGGACCACTTCTTCCAGATCTCGATGATCGGACCACCCGAACTCGACATGCTCGAGGGGTACACCGCGTTGGCCTTCGCCGCCGGACAGACCTCGACGATCCGCCTGGGCACCCTCGTCACCGGCATCACGTACCGCCACCCGGGCATCCTGGTCAAGACCGTCACCAGCTTGGACGTCCTCTCCGGCGGCCGGGCCTGGTTCGGGGTCGGCGCCGCCTGGAACGAGGAGGAGCATCTCGGTCTCGGGGTCCCGTTCCCGCCGCTGAAAGAGCGGTTCGAACGCCTCGAGGAGACCCTGCGGATCGCCCGACAGATGTGGTCCGGCGATGAGAGCCCGTATGCCGGGCGCCACTACCAGCTGACCCGGCCGCTCAACGTGCCCCAGTCGATCAGCCGCCCGCACCCGCCGATCCTGATCGGTGGGGGAGGCGAGAAGAAGACCCTGCGGCTGGTGGCCGAGTACGCCGATGCCTGCAATATCTTCGACATGGGCCCCTCCGCGGTGAAGGCGAAGTACGACATCCTCGACGCGCATTGCGCCGCGATCGGGCGGGACCCGGCCGAGGTCAAACGCACCGTGCTGACCCGAATCTCGTTGGCCCGCAACGAAGGTGTCCGTATGCCGTCCGGTGAGTTCGCGCTGACCGTCCCGCAGGCGGTCGACAAGCTGGGGGCACTCGCGGCGATCGGGACCGACGTCGCGATCCTCGGCATGGCGAACCAGACGCAGGACGAGGCATACGAACTCGTCGCGGAGTTGACGCCTCAGGTCGCCGGCCTCTGAGCCGCCGGACGCCGGCC
>JBDIAR010000014.1:0-30181 GCA_039812545.1 Dermatophilaceae bacterium
TTCGCCGGCGCGAACGCCGAGGTGGCCTGAGGTCAGCCGACCTGGGATTCGGTGAGCCGGGCCATGATCTCGGCGACGGTTTCGTCGGGCGTCTGCGTGCTCGAGTCGAGCCACAGGCCGACCTTGGGTGTCGTATGCCGGACCATCCGGTCGAAGTCGGGGATAGACCAGTTGTCGCCGTAACCCTTCTTGGCCCGGGACGCCTCACGTTCCATGACCGTCTCCACATTGGGCGCCAACACGACCACATGCAGAGGACGTGCGGTGATCTGGCGGAGGAACGGCATGAGGGTCGTCCCGACGAAGAGATCCTGGACGACCACCGAAAAGCCCGATTCCACATAGCGGTTCGTGACCATCGCCGCGATCTCATGCCGCAACGCCAATTGTCGATCTGCCTCCGGGTCGCCGTGCGGCGACATGTCGTGGCGGCCGGCGACCACCATCCGGCGGAACTCGTCGCCGCGCAGATGGACTCCGCGCTCGAAGTGCTCGGCCAACAACTGCGCGACCGTCGATTTACCCGCGGCCATGACCCCGGTGACCACGAAAGCCCGGGGCATCGTGTCCATGGTCACGAGGGTACTCACGCATTCTTCGTTTACGTGAGCCGTGGGGGCCTTCGCCTTGCGACGAATCCCGGCCGAGATCCTCGTCGAACCTCAGTCCAACTGCCACGACCGTTTCGACAAGCCGTGCCAGAAGCCGTCAATGGTGCTGGTGATCCTCGGATCCCCGTGGGCGAAGGCCGCGCCCAAAGTGACGAGCAGCGGGACGAAATGCTCGGTTCGAGGGTGGGCCACCGGAGCATTCGGTGCCGCCCGCCAGAAGTCGATGAGGGCGTCGACATCCTTGGCGGCCATGGCCTCGCGCGCCCACTCGTCGAACTCGACCGACCACGCCGGTCGGGAGGCCGCCGGATCGGGCCCCCAGGTCAGCAGGCCGAGATTGTGCGTCGTGAATCCCGAACCGACGATCAGGGTGCCCCCATCCCGCAGCGGCGCGAGGGCGCGACCGAGGTCGAACAGGGCCTGCGGCGCCAGGGTGGGCATCGACAACTGCAGGACGGGCAGGTCGGCGTCCGGGTACATCTCCTTCACCGGGACATACGCCCCGTGATCGAGCCCCCGGGACTCCTCGCGACGCGTCACCAGCCCCGCATCGGTCAGCGCCGCCGCCACGGAGTCCGCCAACTCGCCCGCCGGCGGTGTCGGATACGTCACGTTGTAGTACCGCTCGGGGAATCCCCAGAAGTCGTAGGTCAACGGCGCGCCAGTCGTCGACGACAGGGTCGGCGGCGCCGACTCCCAGTGCGCAGAGATCACGAGAATGTCTGTCGGACGTGGGATTTCGCTCGCCCAGGTCGACAACTGGGAGCACCAGAGGGGGTCGTCGGCCAGCGGGGGAGCCCCGTGGCTCACGAACGTGACCGGCAGCACGGCATACCTCTCGATGTGACTGAAACTTCAACTACCAAGTCCAACGGGAGTGGTGCGTTCTGCATTCCCTCGCGTCACCGGCTATTTTGGGGGCGGCTTCCGCCGGCCGCAGCGACGAATCCGCTGCACGGGGGCCGTCGAGCAGAAGAGGGTGTATGCCAGTGCCAGCGGGGAACGGTCGAAAACTCGTCATCGTCGAGTCGCCGAGCAAGATCAAGAACATCTCGTCCTACCTGGGGCCGGAGTACGACGTCGAGGCCTCCGTCGGGCATATCCGTGACCTGCCGAACCCCTCCGAGCTGCCGCCGGAGGTCAAGAAGGGCCCGTACGGCAAGTTCGCGATCAACATCGAGGACGGTTTCGACCCCTATTACGTGGTCGACGCGGACAAGCGCAAGAAGGTGGCCGAGCTCAAGCGCAAGCTCAAGGACTCCGACGAGCTCTATCTGGCCACAGACGAGGACCGCGAGGGCGAGGCCATCGCCTGGCACCTGCTCGAGGTGCTCAAGCCCAAGGTTCCGGTCAAGCGGATGGTCTTCCACGAGATCACCCGCGAGGCCATCCAGCGCGCCGTGCAGCAGACCCGGGACCTCGACCAGCGTCTGGTCGACGCCCAGGAGACCAGGCGCATCCTGGACCGGCTCTACGGGTACGAGGTCTCGCCGGTGTTGTGGCGCAAGGTTCGCCAGGGCCTGTCGGCCGGGCGGGTGCAGTCCGTCGTCACCCGGATGATCGTCGAACGCGAACGCGAGCGGATGGCCTTCGTCAAGGCCGGCTACTTCGACGTCCAGGCGACGTTCACCCCCGATGTCGACGCCAGCGCCTTCACCGCGCGGCTGACCGAGGTCGACGGCCGTCGGGTCGCCACCGGGCGCGACTTCACCGATTCCGGTGTGCTGCGCGGGGATCCGGGCAAGTTCGCCCATCTCGACGAGGTGGCGGCCCGCGGGATCGCCGAGGCACTGCACGAGTCCGCGGTCACCGTGACCGCCGTGCAGGAGAAGCCCTACACCCGTCGACCGCAGGCGCCGTTCATGACGTCGACCCTGCAGCAGGAGGCCGCCCGCAAGCTGCGGATGTCGTCCAAGACCTCGATGCGGGTCGCCCAGCGACTCTACGAGGGCGGCTACATCACCTATATGCGTACCGACTCCACGACGCTGTCGCAGGCCGCGTTGGGGGCCGCGCGCCAGCAGGCCCGTGACCTGTACGGCGCGGATTACGTCCCGGAGGCACCCCGCCGCTACGACCGGAAGGTCAAGAACGCGCAGGAGGCGCACGAGGCGATCCGGCCGGCGGGGGACTTCTTCCGCACGCCCGCCCAGGTCGCCGGTGAACTGCGCGGCGAGGACTTCGCCCTCTACGAGTTGATCTGGAAGCGGACGATCGCCTCGCAGATGGCCGACGCCAAGGGGTCGACGGCGACCCTGAAGATCGGCGCTCGCCTCGACGGATTGGCGGCCGCGCAACAGGTCGAATTCACCGCAACCGGAACGGTGATCACCTTCCGCGGCTATCTCGCGGCATACGAGGAGGGGCGCGACGAGGAGCGCGCGGGGGGCGACGAGGAGCGTCGCCTGCCCAAGCTCGGCGTCGGGGCACCCCTGCAGGTGCTCGACGCGCAGGCCGACGGACACGAGACGTCTCCGCCGGCCCGGTACACCGAGGCGACTCTGGTCAAGGCGATGGAAGAGCGCGGGATCGGACGACCGTCGACGTATGCCGCCAGCGTCGCCACGATCCAGGACCGCGGCTATGTGTTCTCCCGTGGGTCGGCGCTCATCCCGACCTGGCTCGCCTTTGCGGTGACCCGGTTGCTGGAGGAGCACTTCGCCGAACTCGTCGACTACGACTTCACCGCGCGGATGCTCGACGACCTGGACCGGATCGCCGGCGGCGACGAGAACCGCGTCACTTGGCTGGAGCGCTTCTACTTCGGGGACGAGGCGACCTCCGGAGAGGGACTGCGGCAACTCGTCGAGGACCTCGGGGAGATCGACGCCCGTCAGGTGTCCACCGTCGAGATCGGCGACGGGTTGGTGGTCCGGGTCGGTCGATACGGGCCCTATGTCGAGGAACTCGTCCCCGCCGGCGTGGACCTGACCACCGGTGAGGTCGTCGACGCCGCCGCGACGACGCCGCGCCGCGCCACCATCCCCGACGACATCGCCCCGGACGAGATGACGCCCGCGCGGGCTCGGGAGATCCTTGAGCTGGCCAGTGACGACGGACGTGTCCTGGGACGGGACCCGTTGTCCGGCAACGAGATCGTGGCAAAGGCCGGCCGCTACGGTCCGTACGTGACCGAGGTGCTGCCCGAGGAGGAGAGCGCGAAGAAGGGGCGCGCCAAGCCCAAGCCGCGCACCGCATCGTTGTTCAAGGACATGGAGCTGGCGACCATCGAATTGGACAGCGCCCTGCGGCTGCTGTCCTTGCCCCGAGTCGTGGGGGCCGATAGCGAGGGTGTCGAGATCACCGCGCAGAACGGCCGGTACGGGCCGTACTTGAAGAAGGGCACCGATTCTCGGTCCCTCGTCACCGAGGCGCAGATCTTCGACATCACCCTGGACGAGGCCCTCGCGATCTACGCCCAGCCGAAGACCCGCGGCGGACGTTCGAGCGCACCGTTGAAGGAACTCGGCGACGACCCGGTCAGCGGTCGCCCGATGGTCGTCAAAGACGGTCGGTTCGGCCCCTATGTCACCGACGGTGAGACCAACGCGACGCTGCGCAAGGGCGACGAACCGGAGACCATCACCCCCGAGCGCGGCGCCGAACTGCTCGCCGAGAAAAGGGCCAAGGGACCGGCCCCCCGCAAGACCGCGGCACGTAAGACCGCCGCACGCAAGACGACCACGGCCAAGACGGCGACCAAGACGACGGCCAAGAAGGCCACCCCCCGGAAGACCGCGACCACGGCGACACCGGCCAAGACGGCGGCCCGTAAGACCGCCGCGAGCAAGACGACGAGCAGTACGACGAGCAGTTCGACTGCCGCCGACGCAGGCGCGTGACCCGGTGTCGCCGGTCGACGCCTCGACGGCTGAGAAGCTGAATCGTGTTCTCGTCGGGCAACAGTCGAGGTTCCGTCAACCCTCGCTGAGCGCCGCCGTCGTCCGGGATGGGCAGGTGGTCTGGGCGGGAGCGGTCGGCACGCTCGACGGACGCCGGGACGGCCCCCCGGCGACTCCGCTCACGGCATACCGGATCGGGTCGATCACCAAACCGTTCGTCGCCGTCGCGGTCCTGCGCCTCGTCGCACGCGGGGACCTCGATCTGGACGAGCCGGTGGGCCGATTCGTCCCGGACACCGGCATCTCGCATGCGACGATCGCCCAATTGCTCAGTCACACATCGGGACTCGCCGCGGAGACGCAGGGCCCTTGGTGGGAGCGCAGCGCGGGCAGGTCGTGGGCGGAACTCGTCCCGAGCCTGCGGCCGGTGATGAGTCCCGGGCGTCGGTTCCACTACTCCAACACGGGGTATGCCGTGCTCGGCCGGCTGCTGGAGGTGGTTCACGGGGGCCGCTGGGACGAGGTCGTCAACGAGCAGGTGCTCGCCCCGATCGGGCTCGTCGCGACCGGGCGGGTGCCCATCGGGGACAAGGCGACCGGACTCGGCGTCCACCCCTACGCCGACGTCGTCCATCCCGAACCCGTCCCCGACTATCTGGCGATGGGACCCGCAGGCGAGTTCTATTCCACGACAGGGGATCTCGGCCTGTTCGCGGCTTTCCTGGCGGGCCGCCATCCCGCCAACGCCGAGGGCGAAGTCCTCGGCCCCGACTGGCCGGCCCGGCTGCGCGAACCCCGCGCCGTCGCGGATCTGCCCGGCCTGCCGTGGGATTCGGCATACGGGCTCGGGCTCCAGCTCTGGAATCTGGAGGGCACGCGGCACTACGGCCACACCGGCTCCGTGCCCGGTTTCACCGCCGAGCTGCGCATCGATGCCGAGAGCGCCGATGCCGTTGTCGTGCTGGGGAATTCGACGGCCGGCTGCGGTGGTGGCCTGGACCTGCTGCGAGCGTTTCACGAGCACTGCCCGCCGCCCGCAACGAGCTGGGCGACCGATGCCGAGCAAGTAGGTTTGCTGGAGCTCACCGGGCAGTGGTTCTGGGGCGTCACGCCATTCGGTCTGCGTCTGCTGCCGCAGGGTGGCCTCGAACTGACCATGACCGGCGGGACCCGGGGTACCTGCTTCCGGCCGGACGGCCGTGACCGCTGGCGTGGCTCGTCCGGCTACTTCGCCGAGGAGTCGCTGACCGTGGTGCGAGACGCCGCCGGGATCGCCCATCACCTCGATCTCGCGTCGTTCCGGCTGACCCGCGTCCCCTACCAACCCGACGCCGACATCCCCGGCGGAGTTCCGGAGGACCCGGCGATCCGCTGGCGCTGACCGCGGACCAATCGTTCGGGAACTGTGCGAATCCGCTTGAGTCCCACGTAGCGTGAGGGCCCACAGTGGTCGTCATGACCGCACCGACGACGAACGATCCGCTGGGAGTGGAGCGCATGGCATACCAGCCACGTGACCCGCAGCACGACCGGGAACCCGATGTCGAGGAGCTCCTGACCGTGGGTCAGGTGGCCGACGCCTTCGGGGTGACCGTGCGAACCCTGCACCACTACGACGAGATCGGTCTGGTCGTCCCGAGTGAGCGGAGCAGGGCGGGCTATCGGCTGTATGCCGGTGCCGACCTGACCCGGCTGCAGCACGTCGTCGTGTACCGGCGACTGGGGTTTTCGCTGGAGGACGTTTCCGACCTGCTGGCCGACACCCGGGCCGGCGGAGACATCGTTCCGCACCTGCAACGCCAACGGGACGCGGTCATGTCCCGGCTCGACGAGCTCAGTCAGCTCGTGCGGGCCATCGACCGAGCATTGGAGAAGGAAATGACCGGATTCAACCTGACCAAGGACGAACAGCGGGAACTCTTCGGCGACGGGTTCTCCGAGGAGTACCAGGAGGAGGCGCGCGAGCGCTGGGGCGACACCGACGCGTGGAGGCAGTCCCAGGCCCGAACCGCGCACTATGCCAAGGCCGACTGGGAGGCGATCAAGGCGGAGGGCGACGAGCTCAACGCCGCGTATGCCGCTGCGATGGGCGCCGGTGAGCCGCCGACGGGCGAGACCGCCATGGACGTCGCCGAACGGGCCCGCGCGCACATCGAGCGCTGGTTCTACGACCTGCCGCACTCCGCCCATAACGCGCTCGCCGAGATGTACGTCGGGGACGAGCGGTTCGCGCGGAACTACGAGAGCCTCGCGCCGGGACTGGCCGCCTATGTCCGCGACGCCATCCGGGCCAACGGGGTACGACACGGTGCCCCGGACATCGCCTGGCCGGCGAACCGCGAGGGCTGACCCCTCCTCGGCGTCTCGGCCCTCGGCGTCTCGTCGACTCCTCGTGACGGCGGGATCGAGTGCGGGCGCACTGCCCTATGGTGTGACCGTGTCCCACCTCGATCCCGCCGACGGCCGTCCACGCCGGGGCTTGTTCGTCGCCGTGGAGGGCGGTGACGGGGCGGGTAAATCCACTCAGGTTCGGCTGCTGCGTGAGGCGGCGGACCGGGCCGGGGTGAGGTGCTTGACCACCCGGCAACCGGGCGGGACGGACCTGGGTGGGCAGATCCGCCAGGTGCTGCTGCACGGCGATCACGTCTCCCCCCGATCGGAGGCTCTGCTGTTCGCCGCCGACAAGGCCCACCACGTCGACACCGTGGTCCGGCCGGCGCTGGCCCGCGGCGAACTCGTGGTCACCGACCGTTATGTCGATTCCTCCATCGCCTACCAGGGGGCCGGGCGCGCGCTCGGCGCCGACGAGGTGCGAGACCTCAATGTCTGGGCGGTCGGCGGGCTGCTGCCCGATCTGACCGTCGTCCTCGATGTGACGGCGGAGTCGGGGCGTCGGCGCCGCGGCCCGGACGAGGAAGACCGCCTGGAACGCGAACCCGACGCCTTTCACGACCGGGTCCGGGAGCACTTCCTCGCCCTGGCGGCGGCCGACCCGGTGCGCTATCTGGTCGTGGACGCCGCCGCCCCCATCGAGGACATCCACGCCGCGATCCTGGATCGGCTCGCGGCGGCCGGCTTGGATCTGCGATGAGCGTCTGGGACGACATCGTCGGCCAGGAGCCGGCGGTCGAGGTGCTGCGGACCGCCGTCGCCGAACCCGGTGCCATGACACACGCCTGGCTGATCACCGGGCCACCCGGGTCGGGCCGGTCCAACGCCGCCCGTGCGTTCGCGGCCGCGTTGGAGTGCCCGGACGCGGGCTGTGGCGTATGCCGGGAGTGCCGGACGGCATACGAGGGGACTCACGCGGACGTGCGCGTGGTGTCCACCGAGGGGCTGTCGCTGCGGGTCGACCTGATCCGTGACCTCGTCGCCGAGGCGGCCCTGCGCCCCAGCGTCGGGCGCTGGCGGGTGATCGTCGTCGAGGACGCGGACCGGTTGACCGATCACGCCGCGGACGCATTGCTGAAGGACCTCGAGGAACCGACGGCCCGCACCGTGTGGGTGTTGTGTGCGCCGAGCGTCGAGGACGTGATCGTGACGATCCGTTCGCGGGTCCGCCACGTGCGGTTGCGGACCCCGTCGCTGACCGCGGTCGCCGAGTTGTTGGTCAGGCGTGACGGGGTGGAGCCGTCGATGGCCCGATTCGCGGCCCGGGCGGCGCAGAGTCATATCGGTCGGGCGCGCTGGCTGGCCCGCGACGAACAGGCCCGGATCCGCCGCCGCGACACCCTTGGCCTGGCGACGAAGATCCGCACGACGGCCGACGCCGTCGGTGCGGCCGCGGACCTGGAGTCGATCGCCAAGGAGGAGGCGGCGGCCACGACGGCGCAGCGCGACGGTGCCGAACGGGCGCACCTGCTGGCCACGCTCGGCGCCGACCCGGGGGCGCGCACCCAGCCACCGGCCGTCCGGGCCCAGCTGACCGCTCTGGAGAAGGAACAGGCCGCCCGGGCCAAACGACTCGTCCGCGACGTCGTGGACCGGTCCCTGCTGGATCTGCTGTCGGTGTACCGAGACGCGCTCATCCTCTCCACCGGGGCGGGCGTCGCCCTGATCAACGAGGACAGTCTGGACGTCATCCGCCCACTCGCGGCCAGGCATACGGCCGAGTCCCTGTTACAGATCCTCGACGCGATCGGGGTCGCGCGGGAGCGGATCGCCGCCAATGTCCCGCCGCTGCTGGCCCTGGAGGCCCTGACCGTCGGCCTGCGACTGCCGCGCTGAGGGGCGATTCACGTCCCTTTCCGGGTCGTGGGCTCGGCCGTTGTCCCCGCGGGGGGATACCGTCTATCCAGGCAACCACCCGGGGAGGGCGAGACGATGAGGTTCGACGCAGGGCGTCGCCGGCCGACCGCGAGAACGCCGGTGTCCCGGCGACGGGACACCAGACGTCGGGGCGCCGTGGGTGGGCTGCTGCTGTCGACGGCCTTGGTGTCCGCGACCGTGCTGACCTCCTGCGTCACACCCGGTGACACCACGCCGACGGCCGGTCCCACCTCGCCGGCGGCCTCCACGACCACATCGACGGACCCGACGAGTTCGGCCACCACCATGGCGGGCGTGCCGGCGGCGCTGGTCACGTTCTACGGGCAACAACTCGACTGGTCCGGCTGTGAGGCCGGCGCCGAGTGCGCGGAGCTGACCGTCCCGATCGACTACGCCAAACCCGACGGGCCGACCGTCAAGATTCACGTGCTGCGGCAGCGGGCCACCGGCACCAAGATCGGGTCGCTGATCGTCAACCCGGGCGGCCCGGGCGGTTCGGGCGCCGAGTATGCGATGGGGGCGGATCGGATCGTCGGCCAGCCGGTGCGGCGGGCGTTCGACATCGTGGGATTCGACCCGCGGGGGGTGGGCAAGTCGCGTCCGCTGAAGTGCCTGTCCGACTCCCAGGTCGACGCCATGCTGGCGCTGGACCCCACGCCCGACACCCCGGCCGAGGAGGAGGCCGTGCTGGCGGTCGGCAAGACCCTCGGGGACGGCTGTCTGGCCGGTGGCGGCGATTTCGTCGCCCACCTGTCCACCGTCGAGGTCGCCAAGGACATGGACGTGCTGCGGGCGGTCCTCGGGGACAAGAAGATCAACTACCTCGGCAAGTCCTACGGCACGTTCATCGGCGCCACCTATGCCGACCTGTTCCCCGGCAATGTCGGGCGGATGGTTCTCGACGGTGCGATCGCCCCGGACCTGACCAACGAGGAGGTCGGTCTGGGGCAGGCCCAGGGGTTCGAGACCGCGACGCGGGCCTACGTCCAGGACTGCATCGACCGGGGCGACTGTTTCCTCGGCGCCACGGTGGACGAGGGAATGGCGGCGTTGCGGCAGTTCTTCAAGGATCTGGACTCGAACCCGATCAAGTCCGGCGACGCGAGCGTCCCGGCGCTGACCGAGGGATGGGCGGTGCTCGGGGTGGCCGAGGCGATG
This sequence comes from Dermatophilaceae bacterium, assembly GCA_039812545.1. GTDB lineage: Bacteria > Actinomycetota > Actinomycetes > Actinomycetales > Dermatophilaceae > JBDIAR01. The sequence goes on from JBDIAR010000014.1 coordinate 9,881, forward strand.
TACCAGAACCAGGCCTGGCCGATGCTCACCAACGCCCTCAAGGACGCCAAGGCCGGCGGCGACGGCAAGGTGCTCATGCATTTCGCCGACCTGTATGCCGGGCGCCGCTACGGCGGTGGCTACGACAACAACCTCATGCAGGTCATCTCCGCGGTCAACTGCCTGGACCGCCCCGAGCCGGACGCGACCGCGGCGACCTACGAGGCTCAGATCCCCAAGTTCGCGGCCGTCGCCCCGACGTGGGGACCGATGATGGCGTGGGGCGCGGCGGTGTGCGCGAAGTGGCCGGTGAAGGGTCCGTACGGCCCGAAGAAGATCACGGCCGCCGGGGCCGATCCGATCGTCGTGGTGGGGACCACCCGAGACCCGGCCACGCCCTACCAGTGGGCGGTGCGGCTGCGCGATCAACTCGCCAGCGGGGTTCTGGTGACCTACGACGGCGACGGACACACGGCATACATGCGCTCGAACACCTGCGTGCAGGACCCGATCGACGCGTACTACACGACGGGAACGGTGCCCAAGGACGGTCTGCGGTGTTGACCAGGCGTCTCGCGGCCGCCGCGGTCGCCGAGCCGTTCGGCGGCGTCGCCGAGCACCACCGGCGGACAGTCAACCCCGTCCCCCAGTTCGACCGACACCCAGATGGGTGGCGTCGCCGTCGGGCCCGTCCCACCCGGACTGGACGCGCTGTAGGCGCAGACCATTCTGTGGCGACCGTGTCTCTCCCAGGTGTCCAAGAAGGTGGAGTGCGCGAATCTGCTCGTCCCCGGCACGCACGACGGCGAATCCACTCAGCGCGGGTCGGTGCCCATGTATCGGTTGGCCTCGACCGGTCACGCCCCGCTTGGCACCCTGGTCGTCAGCATCGGAGCGGTAGGTCTACGGGTCGAGTACCTGCTCGACGAACCGGACGGGTTCGTGTCCGAACAACTGCGCGAGATGTACGACCTCGTGTTCGTCGTGCCGCGTGCCGCCGCCTCGCCATGGTGGCTCAGTTGCAACGACAAGCTCCTCGACCAAGTGGCACTTGCCGATCCCACCCCGACGTCGGCCGATCAGGCGGAACGCCAGCGCCAGGCCCTCGTGGCAGTGGCCAAGAACTGCATACAGCCGAATGCCGTGGGGCTGTCGCCGCGCCAGTCGGCCGGGGACCTGGACATCGTCCGGCAGTGCTCGGTCTGAAGAAGCTGAAACTGTATGCGACGTCGTACTCCAGCGTCGTGGCGATGGAGTACGTGAGCAGGTATCCGGGCAACCTGGCGGCCCTGGTGATGGACGGCGCCCACGATGTGCGGCGCGCGGAGCCGCAGACGACCGCTGCCTATGCGCAGGCCATGGAGGTCTCCAACCGGATCTTCATCAGGAACTGCATGAAGGACTCCGCCTGTCCGCTGGGGCAGGATCCCGTCGTGGCAGGGCGTCGGCTGGCGGCGTTCCTCGACGGGTTGGACCGGCAGCCTCTGGACACCGGTAACCGGGAGATACCCAAGTTCGGTGAGGGACCGGTTCGGGAGGTGCTGGCTTCCTGGTATGACGCCAAGTACCTCGCCTCGGCTCTGCGGCAGGGAATGACATCGCATCGCGGCAACGAGTTCTTCGAGCTCTGGACCGAGTTGACCGGCCGCACCGCGGCGGGCCACTACGACGATGACAGTTTGCTGATCGGATCCGTCATCTCCTCGTGCCTGCACTATGCGCCTTCCGCGGTGGGCGCCGCCGATGCCGCGGCTCTGGCCTCCCAACTGCGGTCGACCTACCCGCTGTGGGGACCTGCCGCCGCCTGGTCCTCGATGGGTGGGGTGCCCCTCTTGGGCTTCGGCGTGACGGCGGGCTGTCCGGGCTGGTCGGGGCCCTCCGTGACGAGTTCCCCGGTCGCAGCGCCCAAGGGTCTGGGAGCCAAGGCGCCTCCGGTGTTGGTGATCGACAACGGTGACAGCGACGAGGCGCCGGGGGTGTTCAGCCAGGCGGCGATCTCCCGGCTGGCCCGTCCGGGAGTGCTCAAGGTCCGGGGTGAGTACTTGGCGTTGATCGCCCAGAGCGACTGCGTGTGGGACGAGATCTTGGGCTACCTGGACGGAACCGGGCTGCCGGCCGCGGGCGCCACCTGCAAGTAGGGCCGCGGCGGCCATCGCGCCACGGGCGGCTCCTGCGGAAGGTTTCACGGGCGCTGGGTCGGCCCCGTATAGTGGGTGACCGCGTCCCCCGGGACGCCCGCCGCCTTAGCTCAGTCGGCCAGAGCGATTCACTCGTAATGAATAGGTCGTCGGTTCGATTCCGACAGGCGGCTCCAGCACTTCTGGCGTAGCGCCCTCGACTCCGGTCGGGGGCGTTCGTGCTGCTCGGTCAGTGCGTCGTGGCCGACTGCTCTTCTCCATTGCAGGGGGCGACCGCGAGGGGTGGCGACCGGCGCGCCCTTCCAGCGGCCCGTGTTGCCTGCAGCTGACCGAGATCGCCGCCGCGTTGTCCGCCGTCGCGGTGATTCCGCTTGCGGCGGGCCGGCGCGGCGCTAGCGTCGGCGAATGGAGTTCGAGTTCACCGGCGAGATCATCCACTGGCACGGGCCCGCGCCGCACCATTTCGTGGCCCTCCCCGAGGATGACTCGGATGTGCTCGCGCAGTTGCCGGACCTCAGCTACGGCTGGGGCTGCATACCGGTCCGGGCGCGCATCGGCACGACGGACTTCGACACCTCGTTGATGCCCAAGGACGGTCGGTACCTGTTGCCGATCAAGGTCGCGGTTCGCCGGGCCGAGGACCTCGACGTCGGCGACGACGTGTCGGTCCTGCTCTGGGTGAGGGAACCCGGGCGTTGACCGGTTGCCCGGCCGCTCAGGGGTAGCCGAGGTAGGCCAGCAGGCCGCCGGGGACCTGTGTGCGCTGCCAATCCGACTCGGCTGCAACGGTTTCCGGGGATGCCCCGGAGAGGGTCAACGCCGTGAGGGCGTACCCGGGGACGCTGCGGGCCCGACTGCCGACGTGAGCCGCGCCGACCGCCTGACCGCACGCCCGGGCCACCGCGGCAGCCGCCTCGTCGTCGGTTTCCCGGGCCGCCGCGTGGCAGTCGTATGCCAGTTTGCGGACCTCCTCGACTCCGGCCTGTCCCGCGACGAACGCGATGGCGCCACCCAAGGCGGCATGCAGTCGCCGGTCGTCCGGGCAGGCCCGCTCGTAGAGCGGCAGAACCCGCCAGGCGCACATCGCGGCCCAGCCGACGAGCGCCCGGCGCTCGTCCTCGGACAGGATCAGATCGGTAGGCTCCGGCACCCGGCCCGGCCTATTCGACGACGGCGTCCAGCCAGGTGAGGACCGACCCGTCGCCCTCGATGTGCTCGCCCAGCTCGCCGTTGAAGACCGCGCCGTAGGGTGCCGTGATGTGCGCCTGGAACGCGGCGTCGTCGCGGTACTGCTCGAACACGAAGTACTGGCGCGGGTTGTCGGTCTCGGTGAACGGGAGGAAGACGACATTGCCCGGCTCGGCGCGCACGTGTTCGGTCAGCTCGCGCATCATCTCCGCCACGCGTTCCTCGTGTCCGGACAGGACGGTGAACTCGGCATACAACGTCTTCATGATGGGCTTTGCCTTCCCACGATTGGATCTCCACGAACGCCCGACCACCGCCAGCCTAGGCAATGGCGCAACGCCGCGACAGGGCACGACCGATCGACCGCGCGGCTGCGGGATACTTCTCCCGTGAAGCGAGCCCGCGTCCTGACCCTCGCGGCTGTCGGTGCCGCCGGCTCCGCGGTGGTCGGTGCAGGAGCACGGCAGGCCCGTCGGGAATGGCGGCGGCGTCTCGCCGTGATCGACCGTCAAGTCGCCGGGCACGCCGCGCACTGGGCCAATCGGGAACTCCCGGACGGCGCGTTCCACTACGTCGTCCTCGGCGACTCCGCGGCCCAAGGGGTCGGGGTGGGCGATCCGTCGCTCGGCTATGTCGGCCACATCGCCCGCCGCCTCGAACGCCACCTCGGCCGGCCGGTCCACGTGACCAATCTCAGCGTCAGCGGCGCGCGCACCGCCGACGTCGTCGAGGGCCAACTCCCCCTGCTGGGAGGGAACCACGGCGACCTCGTCACCGCCGCGATCGGCGGCAACGACGTCATCGTCGCCCGGCTCAACCTGGCCGCCCTTCGCGACGACCTCGAAACCCTCTGTGCCGCACTGCCGCCCGGCTCGGTCGTCGCCGAGGTGCCCTACTTCGGCTACCCCGTCCTGCAACGTCGCGTCCGACGCATCAACGCCGAGATCCACGCCGCCGCAGATCGTCACGGCCACTTCGTCGCGCCGCTGCATGCCGCCACCCGGGCCCGCTGGCCGCGCCACATCGTCGGCGATCTCGCCGAGGACCTCTTCCACCCCGGTATCCGCGGTTATCGGGTGTGGGCCGCCGCCATCTGGTCGGCGATCGAGGACAGCGGCCGGATCCCGCCACGGCGCCGCGGCTGAGCGGCGTTCAGCCCGAGGGCGCGGTGAGCCGGTCGAGCCGGGCCACCGCCCACGACCCCAGACCCGCGATCACCACGCCCGCCACCAGCCCCGCACCGGCCAGCTCACCGGATCGGCCCAGGTAGACCGCCACGCCGACACCCACCACCAGGCATACCGCCGGAGCCACGAATCGCCACAGCACACTGCCCAACTGAGCCTGCGTGAAGATCGGCCCGTTCGCGACGATCCACTTGAACGCCGAGGTCAGCGCGGCCGCCGTCGCCGCCAGGACGCAGGCCAGCACGGCCGGGTATGCCGAGGCGTTCGGCCGGGTCAGGGCCGCGCCGACGCCGCCCGAAAGGGCGCTGAGCAGGAGGGGAAGGACCGCGTGCGCCGCCGCCTCCACCCGTGGCGCCAACCCGAGCAGCGGGTGGGCGAAGGAGTTGTCGGCCTGGCTTCGCGCCCCCTCCGCCGCGGCGCTCGCACCGGCATACGAGAACACCGACCCGACGACCGCGGCGAGCAACGGCACGGTGGGCGAACTCCAGGCAGTGGCGATCAGGGCCCCGCCGGCCAGCCCGCAGGTCACGGCGATCAGCCCCGACAACGGCATACGCCGCAGCCCGAGGACATCGCGTCGGACGACCGTCAGCACCGGACCACCGGCGCGCAGTCGCAGCCGTCGACCCCAGCGGATCGGGGCGGCGAGTTGCAGGCGCACGGTGCGCAGATCCGCCGTCATCAAGGCGGTGCCGAGGGAGTTGGAGTTCACGGCGTGCTCGTCCAGGCCGGTCAGCGACAGCGCCCGCAGGCCCCGGGTCGGGACCAGCGTCGTCGCCACCGAGCGGTCCCCGGTCGGCCAGGCCCGCACCTGCCCCCACAGCCACGCGCCCGCGACGACCCGACCGAGCAGAACGGCGACCGCCAAGGCGCTCGGTAGCGCCCACCACGGCCACACCTGCGCGTAGGCCAGCGCCGCCGCGACGACGCCGAAGACCAGGACGGCGGCGAAGACCACGCCCGACAGGGCGCCGCGCCAGGACCGTCGCAATACCTCGGCGCGATCCAGTGGGCTGGTCGCCACGAGCTCGAGGTATGCCGGGACGGGCACGACCGGGCCGCGCACCCGTCCGAGCCGGTATGCCAGGACGACGAGGACCAGCGCCGTGAGGGTGGCGACGGCTGCCGCCCGCGGGCCGGACACCAGGTCGGCGAGCGCTTTCGGGTCGCCGGTGCGGGCCAGCGCCTGGAGTACCGGGAAGCCGTCGACCAGGGCCATCAGGACGGCGACGTACGCGGCATACCACCACTGGCGGCGCACGGCTTTCAGGCCATCGCCGTAGATGAGATCCTCGGCCGCGCGCAGCCTGTCCCGATCCGCCCGGGCCGGCCGGGCCGGCCGTGCCGCCCGGACTGTCCGGGGGGGATCTTCCGGGACGGGGTTTGCCGTCACCAGGGCACCTCGAGGTCGAGGATGGCATCGGCCAGGGCGTCGATCATCGTCGGGTCGTGGCAGGCCATCACCAGAGTCGTGCCGGCCTCGGCGCGGGCGGCCAACAGACCGGTCACGAGGGCGCGTTTGGCGGTGTCCAGCCGTTGTTCGGGTTCGTCGAGGAGGAGCAGCCGGCCGGGGCGGTGCAGTACGAGCGAGAGGTGGAACAGCTGTTGCTGCCCGCTGGACAGCTCCGCGGGGAACCGATCGGCCAGGTGGTCGATCTCCAGGCCGGCCAGCCGGTCGAGGGCCCGGGCCACGGCCGTGCCGCGGTCCCCGCCCCAGGTGGCGTCGATGAGCACGAGGTGGTCGGTCAGGGTGAGTTCCCGGTAGACGGCAGGCTGGCCGATCAGGACCGACATCGCCCGGCGGACCTGCGGGTCGCGCTCGTCGACCGGGCCGCCGTCCAAGGTGACGGTGCCCGAGGTCGGGACGATCCGGCCGGTGAGGAGACGCAACAGGGTGGACTTGCCGCTTCCGTTGGCGCCGCGCAGGACCAGGACCGAGCCGGGCCGGGCGTCGACATCGCACGGCGCCAGCAACGTGGTCGCACCGATCCGTTTGGTGACGGCGTCGGCGAGGAGATGGCCACGCGAGGTTTCCGGCATACCGCACAGCTTGCCAGCCGCGGATGAGAGCCTCGGCGCGGCCGGCTGGTCGGGCTCAGCCGGCCAGGACGACCGCCGCCCGCTGGCCCAACGCGACCCGGCCGGTCGGGGTGAGCAGACTCGGGTACCACGTGGAGTACATCGCGACCCGGTTGCCGACCCGGACGACGCCGATCGAGGCGTCGATCGGCGCAGCTTGATGGTCGGTGCCGGCGACGTGCCACCAGGTGATCGTTCCGGTCACGCCGGCCGGAGTCGGGATGTCGGTGCGGTTCTCCGGGACCGGACCCTCCAAGATCGTCTTGGGGGCCCAGGTCTTGCAGGTCTCGACCCAGTCGATGAGCTTGTTCTCGGCGGCCTCGGCCTTGGCGGGCGTGGCGAACTCGCCGGCGACCTCACCCAGATACCCCTCGTGGCCGACGCCGCCGTTGATCGCCACCGTGACGACCGACGACGCGCCGAGCGACGCCATCGTGCCCTGCTGGCAGGTGACGACCGGGGCCTGGCCGTCACCGGCATACGGGCCCTGTAGGTCGTAGCCGGTGATGCCGAACGCCTTCATGCTGGGGGCACCCATGACATTGCCGACGACGAGCTTGTCGATCGCGGGGGCGCTGGTGGGGGAGGCCGGCGAACTGGTCGAGCCCGTCGTGCCGGTGGACGAACCCGATGAGGCGGGCGAACCCGACGAGGACGCCGACGGTGCCGGCGAAATCGTCGACCCCGTCGACCCCGTCGACCCCGTCGAGCCGCTCGGGGTCGTGGAACCGCCCGGGGTTCCCGCGGGGTCGCCGGCGACCACGGTCGTGCGCTGCGGATGCATGGAGTTGTATGCGACGACTCCGACCCCAACACCCGCGGCGGCGGCGAGCACGGTGGTCGCGGCGATGGCGGCCTTGTTCACGGCTGATCCTCACGATTCCTCAAGTGGCGGCTGGGGCGGGCCCCTTCACCCTCCCGACGGCCGGTCGCGCCGTTTGGTTGTCGGGTCAGCCGAGTTTTTCGGCGAGGGCACCGCGCATGAAGGCGCGGGCGGTGTGGATCTGGGCCTTGACCGTCCCGAGCGGCAGCCCGAGCGTGTCCGCGATCTCGTCGTACGGCAGCGATCCGATGTCGCGCATCACGAACGGCTGGACGAGCTGCGGGCTCTTGGCCTCCATCGCCTCCAGCGCCTCCATCAGGTCGATCCGCGACCCCGCGATGACGCTCGTCGTCCGCGGGTCGAGATTCTCCGGCACGATCTCAGCGGCCTGCTCCTGGCTGCGCCGCTTCAGCGTCCGGTAGGTGGAGCGGGCCGAGTTCGAGGCGACCACGGTGACCCACCCGAGGAACGAGCCGTTGCCGGCGAAACTGTTCAGCTTGGTCGCCACGAGCAGCAACGCGTCCTGGGCGGCCTCCTCGGCGTCCGCGGCATACGGGAGGAACTTGGCGACCCGGCGCTTGACGAGGGGTTCGACCCGGGCCAGCAACTGGTCCAGCGCCGCGCTGTCGCCCGATTGGGCCCGGGTCACGAGCTCGTCGATCTCGTCGTTGTCTTCCAGGTATGCCATCTGTCGCCCCTCCGGCGCGTCCGTTGGTGTGGGTCGCCTCGGCGAGTCCGCGCTCGATCCCCCAGAATGTCCTGTGATGGACACCTTGGGACGATACCGCCTGATGCGACGCCTCGGCGCCGGCGCCTTCGCGACGGTGTGGCTCGCGCGCGACGACGACCTCGACGTCGACGTGGCGATCAAGGTGATGGGCGACAACTGGACGACCAACTCCGACGTGCGCGAGCGCTTCCTCGCCGAGGCCCGGCTGTTGCGCCGGATCGACAGTCCCCGGGTCATGCGGGTCCACGACCTCGGCGTTCACGAGGAAGCGACCGGGCGACGGCCCTATTTCGTCATGGACTACGCCGACGGCGGCACGCTGGAGACGTACCTCACCGACCCGGTCACGCCGACGACGGCGCTGCGGCTCGGCGCGCAGACGGCATACGCGGTGCAGGTCCTGCACGACCACGGCGTCCTGCATCGCGACGTCAAACCGTCAAACATCCTGCTGACCAGCCGCGGCGGCGAGGCGCAACGCGTCGTCGTCGCCGACCTCGGGATGGCCAAGGCGCTCGCCGACGCCTCGGGCCTGACGGTGACCGCCGGGACCCCCGCGTACATGGCGCCGGAGCAGGCGCGGGGGGAGGGGTTCGACCATCGCGCGGACGTGTATGCCGTCGCCGCGGTCACCTATGCGTTGTTGCGGGGTACGCCGCCGTTCCCCGGAGAGGCGGGTCTGGGTTCGGTGATCGGCCGGGACCCGCTCAGCCGACCGGCGCTGCTGGACCCCGCGCTGGAACTCCCCACGGCGGTGTACCGCACGCTCGCGGACGCACTGGCATACCGACCGGAGGACCGGCCTGACTCCGCGCAGGACCTCGGGCTGCGGCTCGACGAACTCGCCGATCGCCTCGAAGCCGGCCACGGCGCGACCGACTCGATCGTGATGGACCTGCCGCGCGGCGCGCACGACACGGCGCCGGTGTTGGAGGCGGTCGAGTTCGCCCGGCCGGAGATGGCCCGTCCCGGAGAGACCCTGGCGATGCGGCCGATGACGATGCGACCGATGACGGCGAGCGCTCAACCCGTGAGCGGACAACCCGCGGGCCACCAACCGGTGAGTACCGGGGTGGCCCCGCCGGTGGAGGAGGCCGGTGGAACCGGGCGCGGCGGCGTGCTCGCCCTGGCCCTGCTCACCTTCCTCGTGTTCGCCGGCAGCACGCTGGTGACCCTGTGGTACCTCGGCCGCTGACTCAGTGCTCGGGCATTTTCCAGCGCGAGGTCGTCACGCCGGCGGCCTTGGCGCGTTCGATGGAGTCCTTGACGCACTTCTCGGCGTCGGCGCGGCCCTTCCAGTGGGCGCCCTCGACCGACTTGCCGGGTTCGAGGTCCTTGTAGGTCTCGAAGAAGTGCTGGATCTCCAGCCGGTCGAACTCGTTGATGTGCTCCAGTTCGGTGACGAAGGCCTGGCGGGGGTCCCCGGCCGGGATGCACAGGATCTTGTCGTCGCCGCCGGCCTCGTCACGCATGTGGAACATCCCGATCGGCCGGGCCCGCACCAGGCAGCCGGGGAAAGTCGGTTCGTCGAGCAGCACGAGCGCGTCGAGCGGGTCGCCGTCCTCGCCGAGGCTGTCCTCGACGTAGCCGTAGTCGGCGGGGTAGCTCATCGAGGTGAAGAGCAGCCGGTCCAGGCGGATCCGCCCCGACTCGTGGTCGACCTCGTACTTGTTGCGATGACCTTTGGGGATCTCGATGGTGATGTCGAATTCCACGGTGGAACCTCTCCGTCGGCGCTGTCGGGCCCGGCCGGTCATCTAATCTCGTGACGACGAACGGTAATCGAATCCTACTCGTCAACGACCCATCCAGACCTGAGAGGAACGTCATGCGGGCTGCTGTGGCGGGGGCCGTGGGAGTGCTCCTCCTCGGGGCCGGGTATGCCGTTCTCGACGCGGTCGACGTCGTGCCCGGGGCGCTCACGCGTGGGCCGGTTCCCACCGTCACGGTGGCTCCGCCGATGGTGCTTCCGAGTACACCGGCCAGCCGGCAACCGACGCCGACGCCGACGCCGACGTCGGGTTCGCCGGGCTCGTCCGGATCCGGGCTGGGCGCGGCTGCCCCCATGCCGCAGACCGCCGCCCTGGCCGCCCGGCTGGCCGGCCCGCTCGCCGCCGCGGCGCTGCGGGACTCCTCCCTGGAGGTACGCGACGTCCTCTCCGGTCAGGTCCTGTATGCCAGGGGCGCGGGTGCGCCGCGAATCCCCGCCTCCTCCACGAAGCTGCTCACCGCCGTCGCGGTGGCCCGGACGTTCGCCCCCGGGGAACGGCTGACCACCCGCGCGGTGTTGGGGGGTCCGATCGCCGGTGGCCGGGCGGCCGTCGTCCTGGTCGCCGGCGGCGACGCGCTGTTGAGCGCCGGCGCCGGCAACCCGACCGCGGTCGCGGGTCGTGCGGGCCTGGCCGACTTGGCGGCCAGCACCGCCTCCGCTCTCACCTCCCGGGGCGTCACCGCGGTCACGGTAAGCGCCGATCTGACCTATGCCGCCGGCCCGGGCCTGGCTCCGACCTGGGCGGCGAGTTTCCCGAGCGACGGGATCGCCGGTCCGGTGACCATGCTGGGCCTGGCCGCCGACCATCCCGTCGAGGGCCGGCCCGCGGTCGCCGACCCGGCCGGCCGGGCACTGTCCGCGTTCGCGGGGCGGCTGCGAGACCGAGGACTGACCGTCGCCGTGACCCCCCAACAGTCCGCGGGGCGGGCGCCGGCCGGCGCCGAGGTGTTGGGTTCGATCGCGTCCGCGCCGGTCGACGACGTGCTGGCCGCCGCCCTGACCGCCAGCGACAACACCCTCACCGAAGCGCTCGCCCGGCAGGCGGCATACCGGAGCACCGGCCGACCGGCCGTCGTCGACTTTCCGGCCGCCGGTCGCGCCATCGTGGCCCGGCTCGCCGCCGACGGGCTGCCCACCGCCGGGGTCGAACTCCTCGACGCCTCCGGGCTGTCCCGGGAGAACCGGGTGACCGCCACCCTGCTCGCCACGCTGCTCGCCCGCGCCGCGGTGGACGGCCGACCGAACCCCACCTACGACCGCGCCCTGGCCGGTATGCCGATCGCCGGACTCACGGGTACCCTCGCCGGCCGCTTCGTCGGCGGGTCGACGCAGGCCGCGGCCGGGTTCGTGCGCGCCAAGACGGGGACGCTCACCGGCGCCAGTGCGCTGGCCGGACTGGTGCTGGACCGCGACGGACGGCTGCTGGCCTTCGCGGCGCTGACCGCCGGCGCCGAGACGACGGCCGCACGCGCGGGCCTCGACGACGTGGCGACCGTCCTGGCCGGCTGCGGCTGCCGATGAGAACCCGACACACGGCATACGAGCAGAAGGCCTACCGGCCGACACGCCCGACATGCCGGGTGACGGCCCCGGGGAACGCCCGACCCGGGGCCCGCGTTGCTACCGATGAGAGCATCCCGCGGACCGGTCGCGGGATCGACGAGGGGACGACATGACCGAACAACGGCCCGAACCGGTCGGGGACCACGCCTCCTCGCCGACCCCGCGGGAGGTCGTGGACTGGTCGGCGGCGGTCGCCGTCGGTAAGCGGCTGGTCTCCTCCGGGCCCTCGGTCGGGCTCGCCGAGGCCGCCGACATCGTGGCCGATCTGCGTGCCGCGGCAGCCGAAGCCCATCAGCCGGTCGCGGACACCAGCAGACTGCATACCGACACCCCCGGCCCACCCGTGCTCGTCGTCGACCGCCCCGGCTGGATCGAGGCCAACGCGGCGACGATGGCCTACCTGATGGCGCCGGTCGTCACGAAACTGACCGCGTCGGCCACCCGCAAGGACGGCACCAACCCGCTCGTCGAGCCGACCGGCGCCAACGCCGTCGCCGCCACGATCGGAGCCAAGGTCACCGGCGCCGAGGCCGGCGCCCTGCTCGCGTTCATGGCCGCCAAGGTTCTCGGTCAGTACGACCTGGCCCCGCAGGCTCGGGCCCGCCTGCTGCTCGTGGCCCCCAATATCGTCTCCGTCGAACGGGAGCTCGACCTGGTCCCGCGCGACTTCCGACGGTGGGTGGCGATGCACGAGGAAACCCACCGGGTCCAGTTCACCGCGGTCCCCTGGCTGCGCCACCACATGATCGACGAGACGATCGCATTGGGCACCGAACTGGCCCCGACCCCCCAAGAATTCGCGGACCGACTCGGTCGGCTGGTCCGCGGAGTGCCGGAGGCGATGAAGAGTGGCGCCGGGCTGGCGGAGATCTTCGCCACCCCCGACCAGCGTCGCTCGATCGCCCGGATCACCGCGGTGATGGCCCTGCTGGAGGGGCACGCCGACGTCGTCATGGACGAGGTGGGGCCCGCCGTCATCCCGACGGTGGGCACCATCCGGGAGCGATTCGAGAAACGGCGCGGGTCGGCGATCGGGCTGGACAAACTGATCCGCCGGCTGATGGGCATGGACGCCAAGCTGCGCCAGTACCGCGACGGCGCGGTGTTCGTCCGCGGCGTTCAGGACAAGGTGGGCGTCGACGGCTTCAACGCGGTCTGGACCGGCCCGGAAAACCTGCCCTCTCCCGAAGAGATCGCCGATCCGGCGTTGTGGGTGGCCCGCGTCCACGGCTGATGGCATTCTGTGGTGGCTGGTCGCGAGATCAGCCGACAACGACAGCGTGAGGAGTACCGGTGAGTGGACCGGACCCGGCAGTCGCAGCGACGCGACTCGCCGTTCGGGAGTGCCTCGTGGAGTTCGACGAGGGCGATCTCGTCCTCGTCGGCTGTAGCGGCGGTCAGGACTCCCTCGCCCTCGCGGCCGCGCTCGCCTTCGAAGCGCCCCGGCTGCGCTTGCGGGCCGGAGCCCTCGTCGTCGACCACAACCTGCAGGCCAGTTCGGCGGTCGTCGCCGGCCAGGCCGCCCGGCGCTGCACCGAACTCGGCCTGGACCCGGTGGACATCCTCGTCGTGCGCGTCGCCGCCTCCGGCGACGGGCCCGAGGCCGCCGCCCGCAACGCCCGCCTGGAGGCCCTCGAGGGTGCCGCGGCCCGGCACGGCGCCGCCGCGGTGTTGCTCGGGCACACCCGCGACGACCAGGCCGAACAGGTTCTGCTGGGGCTGGCCCGCGGCTCGGGTGCTCGATCGCTGTCCGGTATGCCGCGCCGCCGGGGCCTGTTCCACCGCCCCCTGCTCGGCATACCCCGGGCGACCACCCAAGCGGCCTGTCAGGCTCAACGGATCGAGGTGTGGCGCGATCCGATGAACGAGGATCCGTCGTTCCGGCGGGTTCGGGCTCGCCGGCTGCTGCGCTCCGTGGAGGCCGATCTCGGACCGGGGTTCGGGGCCGCCCTGGCGCGCAGTGCCGACCTGTTGCGCGAGGACGCGGACTACCTCGACGAACGCGCCGCCGCCGCCCGGGCCCCGCTCGGCATGATCTCCGAGATCAGCGTGGCCGCCCTCGACGAACTGCCGCGTCCCATCCGGACCCGGATCTGGCGGTTGCTCGCCGTCGAGGCGGGTGCCCCGCTGGGCTCGGTCACGGCCGCCCACGTCGAATCCCTGGACACCCTGATCACCGCCTGGCACGGTCAGGGACCCCTGCACCTGCCCGGCCCGATCCAGGTGCGTCGCGACGGCGGCCGGATCGTCCTGGAACCCGCCCGCCGCCCCGGGTAGCCGCCGCCCCGGTTGACTCCCGCCCCGCCACCTCGACAGAGTGTGAGACGACCTCGTACGCGGCGAAGGAGTTTCGGTGGACGCACAGGACATGGCCGGCGATCTGACGCAGGTCCTGCTCACCCAGGACCAGATCCTGGCCCGGCTCGACGAACTGGCCGCCCAGATCTGGGCGGATTACCAGGGCCGGGACCTGCTGCTCGTCGGCGTCCTCAAGGGTGCGGTCGTCGTCATGGCCGACCTGATGCGGGCCCTGCCCGGCACCGCGCCGATGGACTGGATGGCGGTGTCGTCGTACGGCTCGGGCACCAAGTCCTCCGGCGTCGTGCGCATCCTCAAAGATCTCGACGTCGACATCACTGGTCGTGATGTCCTCATCGTCGAGGACATCATCGACTCCGGGCTCACCTTGTCCTGGATCAAGTCGAACCTCGAATCCCGCAACCCCGCCTCGGTGGAGATCATGGCGCTGCTGCGCAAACCCGAGGTCGCCAAGGTCGATATCGATGTCAAATACGTAGGTTTCGACATCCCGAACGCCTTCGTCGTCGGCTACGGGTTGGATTACGCCGAGCGATATCGCAACCTGCGCTGTGTCGGCCTGCTCGCCGAGCACGTGTACGCCTGAGCCCGCCCCCGCCCGTATGCCTGAGCTCGGGTATGCCTGAGCTCGCGGCGCGCGTGGAACACTAGGCTGTCGTCGGACGTTGTCCGAGTCGAAGGGGCCCTGACCGTGTGGCTCTGTCGTGCCGTTGAACCTGTGACCGGTCAGGAGGATCGGGGCGCTACGCCGCCCCAGCACCGATGAAACCGAAGCGCCTAGCCCGTAATCCGATCTTGTGGATCGCCCTGCTGGTCACCCTCGTGGTGATCGGCATGACGGTCTTCGACTCCGGGTCCTATCGTCGGATCGACACCTCGGTCGCCGAGCAACTCATCGCCGAGAAGAAGGTCGATTCCGCGAAGCTGCTCAACAACGAACAGGTGTTGCTCGACCTCAAGACCCCCTATTCCAGCCCGGACGTCCCATCGACGACCAAGGTGATGGCCTATTACGTCGACGCGCGGGGGCCGAGTCTGGTGGCCCTGCTCAAGGACAACAAGCCGACCAAGGGCTACACCGACCAGATCGACCAGCCGAGTTTGTTCGGCACCATCTTGATGTCGATCCTGCCGTTCGTCCTGCTGATCGTGCTCTTCTGGTTCCTGATGGGGCAGATGCAAGGAGGCGGGTCGCGGGTCATGCAGTTCGGCAAGTCCCGGGCGAAACTGGCCACCAAGGACATGCCGAAGGTGACCTTCGCCGACGTCGCCGGTGAGGACGAGGCCGTCGAGGAACTCCAGGAGATCAAGGAGTTCCTCCAAGAACCCGGCAAGTTCCTCGCCGTCGGCGCCAAGATCCCCAAGGGCGTCCTGCTCTACGGCCCGCCCGGCACCGGCAAGACGCTGCTGGCCCGGGCGGTCGCCGGTGAGGCCGGGGTGCCGTTCTACTCGATCTCGGGTTCGGACTTCGTCGAGATGTTCGTCGGCGTCGGGGCCTCCCGGGTGCGGGACCTGTTCGACCAGGCCAAAGCCAATGCGCCGGCGATCGTCTTCGTCGACGAGATCGACGCCGTCGGTCGGCACCGGGGCGCCGGACTCGGCGGTGGTCACGACGAACGCGAGCAGACCCTGAACCAGCTCCTCGTCGAGATGGACGGCTTCGACGTCAAGACCAACGTCATCCTCATCGCCGCCACGAACCGGCCCGACATCCTCGACCCCGCCCTGCTGCGACCGGGCCGCTTCGACCGGCAGATCGCCGTCGAGGCCCCGGACATGATCGGCCGGCACCGGATCCTGCAGGTCCACGCCCAGGGCAAGCCGATGGCTCCGGACGTCGACCTGCTCGCCGTCGCCCGGCGCACTCCCGGTTTCACCGGTGCGGACCTGGCCAACGTCCTCAACGAGGCGGCCCTGCTCACGGCCCGCGGCTCCAAGCAGGTCATCGACAACCAGGCGCTCGACGAGGCCATCGACCGAGTCATCGCCGGACCGCAGAAACGCACGCGGATCATGAGCGCCAAAGAACGCAAGATCACGGCATACCACGAAGGCGGGCACGCCCTCGTCGCCGCCTCGCTCAACCACACCGACCCGGTGACCAAGGTGACGATCCTGCCGCGCGGTCGGGCGCTCGGGTACACGATGGTCATGCCGGTCGACGACAAGTACTCCACGACCCGCAACGAGATCCTCGATCAGCTCGCGTATGCCTTGGGCGGCCGGGTCGCCGAGGAGATCGTCTTCCACGAGCCGACGACCGGCGCCTCCAACGACATCGAGAAGGCCACCGCGATGGCCCGCAAGATGGTGACCGAGTTCGGGATGAGTGCCCGGATCGGGGCGATCAAGCTCGGCCAGTCCACCGGCGAGGTGTTCCTGGGCCGCGACATGGGCCACCAACGGGACTACTCCGAGCAGATCGCGGCGATCGTCGACGTCGAGGTCCGCACCCTCATCGACGAGGCGCATGACGAGGCGTGGCGGGCCATCAACCAGAACCGCGACGTCTTGGACTCCCTCGTCCTCGAACTGCTCGAACACGAGACCCTCAACCAGGCCGAGATCGCCCGCATCTTCACCGGGGTCGTCAAGCAGCCCGAACGTCCCGCCTGGCTGAGCGCCGAGGGCCGGGTTCCCTCGGACCGGCCGCCGGTGTTGACCCCCGCCGAAGAGGCCGCGCTGGCCGGCGGTTCACCCGATCCGGCCCGCGCCCCCGGCGTCGGCACCCCGGCCGGTGAGACCGAACGCGCCCCCCGCCCCTGGCTCGAGGCCGGCGTCGCCGTGGCCGCCGAGAAGGGCGCCGTGCCGCAGGCCGACACCGACGAGGGGGCCACCCAGATCATCGAGGTGCCCGAACGCGACGCGGTGAAACCCGATGAGCCCCAGGTCTGACGGGACCTCCCACTCGGGCCCGGTCGCGGATGGGGTCGACCTGCCGCGCATCGAGGCCGCCGTCCGCGAGATCCTGCTCGCCATCGGCGAGGACCCGCAGCGCGACGGGCTGGTGGACACCCCGGCCCGCGTGGCCCGGGCGTATGCCGAACAGTTCGCCGGCCTGCGCCAGGACCCGCACGACGTGCTCGGCCGGACCTTCCTCATCGACCACGACGAGATGATCCTGGTCCGCGACATCGAGGTGTACTCCACCTGCGAACACCACCTGGTGCCCTTTCACGGGGTCGCGCACGTGGCATACATCCCCGGCCGGCAGGGCCGCGTGGTCGGACTGTCCAAGATCGCCCGGCTCGTCGACGTCTACGCGCGCCGCCCGCAGGTCCAGGAACGGTTGACGACCCAGGTCGCCGAGGCCCTCATCGAACGACTCGACGCCCGCGGCGTGCTCGTCGTGATCGAGTGCGAACACCTGTGTATGTCGATGCGCGGGGTCCGCAAGCCGGGCGCGAAGACCGTGACGTCCGCGGTTCGGGGGTTGTTGCGCGAGCCGGCGACCCGAGCCGAGGCGATGAGCCTGATCACCGGTGGCCGGTCCCGATGACGCTGATCATGGGCGTCGTCAATGTCACGCCCGACTCGTTCAGCGACGGCGGGCGGTATGCCGATGTGGCCACCGCCGTCGCGCACGGCACCGCGCTGGTGGCCGACGGCGCCGACCTGCTCGACATCGGCGGCGAATCCACCCGCCCCGGGGCGGTCCGACCCGAACCGGACGAAGAACTGCGCCGGGTGCTACCGGTCGTCCGCGAACTGGTCGGGCTGGGCGTGCCGATCAGCGTGGACACCATGCGAGCCCGGGTCGCGGCGGCGGTCATCGAGGCCGGCGCGAGCGTCGTCAACGACGTCAGCGGCGGTGTCGAGGACCCGGACATGGCTCGCGTCGTCGCCGACGCCGGCGTCACCTACATCGCGATGCACTGGCGCGGTCACAGCGCTGACTGGCCGCGCCGCAGTCGGTATGCCGATGTCGTCGCCGAGGTATGCCAGGAGTTGACCGTGCGTCGGACCGCACTGGTCGCCGCCGGGGTGCGTCCGGAGCAGATCGTCCTCGACCCCGGGCTGGGTTTCGCCAAGGAGGCTGGGCACAACTGGGCGCTGCTGCGCCGGTTGGACGCGGTTCAGTCGCTCGGGCAGCGGGTCCTGGTCGGAGCGTCGCGCAAACGGTTCCTCACCCGGGTGGAGGAGTCGGCCGGTCGGGGGGTGCGCGCCTTCGACGACAGCGACCCCGAGACGGCCGCGGTGTCGGTGATCTGCGCGCTCGCGGGGATCTGGTGCGTACGGGTTCACGACGTGGCGTTGACCCGTCGGGAGCTGGCGGTCGCCCGAGCCGTCCTGGCCGGGGTCACCGCCGCCGGGCCGGCGGACGACTCTCGACCGGACTCGTCAGGGCCCGACCCGTCATGACGGAGGGCACCTCGACCCCGAACCGGGACGCCATCGAGCTGACCGGCGTGCGGGCCGTCGGGCACCACGGGGTCTTCGACCACGAGCGGCGCGACGGTCAGGAGTTCGTCGTGGACGTCCGCCTGGTGGTGTCCGTGGAGCGGGCCGCGCGCACCGACGACCTGACCGACACGATCGACTACGGACGGGTCGCGGGACAGGTGGTCGAGCGGATCGGCGGACCGGCATACGACCTGATCGAGGCACTCGCCGTCGCCATCGCCGACGACATCTTGACCGACGAGCGGATCGCCTCCGCCGAGGTGACCGTCCACAAGCCGCATGCCCCGATCCCGCATCCGTTCGTCGATGCCGCGGTCCGGGTCCGGCGCGGTGGCGGCGCCCACGTCGTGCTCGCGCTGGGGGCCAATCTCGGCGACCGGGTGCGGGCGTTGAGCAGCGCGGTCGCCGAACTGGCGGCCGTCGACGGGCTCGACCTGACCGGCATCTCGCCGCTGTTCGAAACGGACCCGATCGGTCCGGAACAGCCCGATTACCTCAACGCGGTGGTCGTCGGCCGCTGCCGGCGTACCCCCGAGGCGCTGCTGGCCACCTTGCACGAGATCGAGGCGCACCACGACCGGGTGCGATCGCTGCGTTGGGGTCCGCGCACCCTCGATCTCGACCTGGTCCAGTTCGGGGTGCCGGGCGGGCCGCGGGAAGTGCTCAGCGACGCCGCGACGCTGCTCCTGCCACACCCGCGCGCGCACGAACGGGCGTTCGTCCTCGTGCCCTGGGCGGCCCTCGAACCGAACGCCCGGCTGCGACTCGGCGGCTCGCGGGACGACCCCGTCGTGGGGGTCGCCGAGCTGTTGACCCGGGTCGGCGATCAGGCCGTCCGGCTGGGGCCGGCCTGGGCGCCGTGGACCGGAGTGCGGGGTGCCGCGTGGTAGGCCGCGGGGTACGTCCCAGCCACGTCGGGCTCGTCGCGCTGGTCGCCGGCACCCTGACCTGGGCCGTGCTGCACTGGTGGACCGGGTCCGGCCGTTCGCTGCCGGAAGGGTCCTGGATCTCGGTATTCGTCATGCTGGCCATGGCCGCCGCCGTGGTCGCCGCCGCCATCCCGGTACGCCGCATGGTGCTCGGCCGCGCGCCGTCGGCGATGTCGGCGTTGCGCGCGGCGCGGGTGTTCGTGCTCACCCAGACCGCCGCGCTCACCGGAGGCGTTCTCGCCGGCGCGTATGCCGGTTCGGCCGTTCGTTTCCTGGCCGACCTCGACATCCCCTCCCAACGCAGTCGGCTCTGGCTCGCGGTGGGCTGCGCCGTCGGCGGCGCGCTGCTCGCGGTCGCCGGGCTGGTGGGGCAGTGGATGTGCCATCTCGACCCGCCGGATACGCCCCCGGAGGACCCGCTGGAGTTCCCGGGCTGACGCCGGCCGACCGGTCGTGGCGTCCCGGGCTGACCGGGCGTACCGGGCGTGGCACAGTGGTGCCATGTCAGAGATCTTCGGTCCCGACGCGGACACGGCATACGACCGGCTCGACGACGACCCCGACGCCGACCTGGACGAGTCCGGCGTGGACGCCGCGCAGGCCTGGGACCAGCTTCAGCCGGAGGACTCGCTCGTCGACCGCGGCGTCGACGACGTGCTGGACGAGGGGTACTCGCCGCCCGATCACTATCGCAGCATCGAACTCTTCGACCGCACGCACGAGACGATCGAGGACCGGATCCGCCAGGAGGTCCCGGACCCGGACAGCGCATACGGTGCGCCGGACAACGAAAGCGGCTTGGACGTCGAACGGCTCGGCGGCGACGACCCCGACGCGATCGACGCGGAGGACGACTTCCTCGGCGGTCCCGAAATCGGCGGTCGCCGGGCCGGTCGGCTGGTCGCGCCCGACGAGGGGCTCGGGCCGGATGAGGAGGACGAGATGATCGCCGCCGACGTCGGCATCGACGGGGGAGCGGCGTCCGCCGAGGAGGCCGCCGTCCACGTGGTTCAGGACGACGACTCGGACGACCTCGACGAGTGACCGGGGGTTCGGCGTCGAGCCGGGTCTGTGGTCTCGCCGGGTCTGTGGTCGAGCCGGGTCTGTGGTCGAGCCGGGTCTGTGGTCGAGCCGGGTCTGGGGCCTACTTGTCGACGTCGCCGACGACGAAGAACATCGAGCCCATGATCG
>JBDIAR010000015.1:0-29124 GCA_039812545.1 Dermatophilaceae bacterium
CGCGCCACCGTCGGCCGTCGGGCCCTCGGCTCCGTCGTGCGTGCGCCGACGGGTGCGGGACCGGTCGCCCCGGTCGCTACGGCCGCGTTCGGGACGGTCGCCCCGGTCGCTTCGGGGGCGCTCCGGCCGGTCGCCGCGCTCGGCCTTCTCAGCCTCGGCGGCCACCGCATACTCGGCCTCCTGCTCGGGGGTCAGCACCGCCGCCAAGGACAGCTTGCCGCGCGGGTCGATCTCCTTCAGCTCCACCTGGACCTTCTGGCCGACCGCGAGCACGTCGTCGACGGAGTCGATCCGCTTGCCGCCGACCAGCTTGCGCACCTCGGAGATGTGCAGCAGGCCGTCCTTGCCGGGCAGCAGCGAGACGAACGCCCCGAAGGTCGTCGTCTTGACGACGGTGCCGAGGAAGCGTTCGCCGACCTCGGGCATCTGCGGGTTGGCGATCGCGTTGATCGCCGCCCGGGCCGCCTCGGCGGACTCGCCGTTGGTGGCACCGATGTAGACGGTTCCGTCGTCCTCGATGGAGATGTCGGCACCGGTGTCGTCCTGGATCTGGTTGATCATCTTGCCCTTCGGGCCGATGACCTCACCGATCTTGTCGACCGGCACCTGAACGGTGATCACCCGGGGCGCGTTGGGGCTCATCTCGTCCGGGATGTCGATGGCCTCGGCCATGACGTCCAGGATGTGCAGCCGCGCGTCACGGGCCTGGGTCAACGCGCCGGCCAGGACCGAGGCCGGGATGCCGTCGAGCTTGGTGTCCAGCTGGATGGCGGTGACGAACTCGCGCGTCCCGGCGACCTTGAAGTCCATGTCACCGAAGGCGTCCTCGGCACCGAGGATGTCGGTCAGCGCGGCGTACCGGGGCTGGCCGTCGACCTCGTCCGACACCAAGCCCATCGCGATGCCGGCGACCGGGGCGCGCAGCGGCACACCGGCGTTCAGCAACGACAGCGTGGACGCACATACCGAACCCATCGAGGTCGAGCCGTTGGATCCCAACGCCTCCGAGACCTGACGGATGGCATACGGGAACTCCTCGCGCGTCGGCAGGACCGGCATGAGGGCGCGCTCGGCGAGGGCGCCGTGCCCGATCTCGCGGCGCTTCGGCGAACCGACCCGGCCGGTCTCGCCGGTCGAGTAGGGCGGGAAGTTGTAGTTGTGCATGTACCGCTTCTTGGTCTGCGGGCTCAGTGTGTCGAGCTGCTGCTCCATCTTGAGCATGTTCAGCGTCGTGACCCCGAGGATCTGGGTCTCGCCACGCTCGAAGAGCGCCGACCCGTGCACCCGCGGGAGCACCTCGACCTCGGCCGACAGGGCCCGGATGTCCTTCAGACCGCGACCGTCGATGCGGAAGCCGTCGGTGAGGATCCGTTGCCGGACGAGCTTCTTCTGAATCGCCCGGTAGGCCGCGGAGATCTCCTTCTGCCGACCGGCGAAGGGGCCCTGCACGTCATCGCCGTTGCCGACGAGTTCGAGATGAAGCTCCGACTTGTAAGAGTCGAGGGCGTCCTCGCGCTCCTGCTTGCCGGCGATGGTCAGCAGGTCGCGCACCTTGTCGGTGGCCTTGGCCGCCACCGCCTCGTAGGCGTCGGTTTCGTAGTCGAGGAAGACCGGGAACTCCTCGACCGGCTTGGCGGCCTCGGTCGCCAACTGCTGCTGGGCCCGGCACAACGCGGCGATGAACTTCTTGGACTCCTCCAGGCCCTGGGCGACGACCTCTTCGGTCGGCGCCTGCTTGGCCTGGTGCTTCACCAGTTCCCAGGTGGCGTCGGTCGCCTCTGCCTCGACCATCATGATCGCGACGTCCTCGGCGCCGTCGGCCTTGGTGACGATCCGGCCGGCCACGACCATGTCGAACACCGAGCGCTGCGAGTCCGAGAAGTTCGGGAAGGCGACCCACTGCCCGTCGATCAGGCTGACCCGGGTGGCGCCCACCGGACCGGTGAACGGCAGGCCGGAGATCTGGGTGGAGGCGCTGGCGGCGTTGATCGCCAGGACGTCGTACTGGTGGTCCGGGTGCAACGCCATCACGGTGATGACGACCTGGACCTCGTTGCGCAGACCCTTCTTGAAGGTGGGCCGCAGCGGCCGGTCGATCAGCCGGCAGGTAAGGATCGCCTCGGTCGTCGGCCGCCCCTCGCGACGGAAGAACGAGCCGGGGATCCGGCCCAGGGCATACATCCGCTCCTCGACGTCCACGGTGAGGGGGAAGAAGTCGAACTGGTCTTTCGGGGTCTTACCGGCGGTGGTCGTCGACAAGATCATCGTCTCGTCGTCGAGGTATGCCGCGACGCTGCCGGCCGCCTGACGGGCGAGTCGGCCGGTCTCGAACCGGATCGTGCGGGTGCCGAACGCGCCATTGTCGATGACGGCTTCGGCGAAGGTGATTTCTGGGCCTTCCATGGGCCCTCCTTTTCTGTACCTCTGATCCCGACGCATCGTCGTTGTGCTCGGGGTCGTTCCACTGGGTTGTGCTGGGTTTCGCTCTATGTCGCTGGGCGGCCCGGGGGCCGCCGGTTTCGCTATTCAGTTGGCGTGCGGGTGTTGTGTTGATGTGTCGATCGGTGCCTGCGCCGAGGCTTTGGCTCCGGCATACGGCGAAAGGCGGTCGCCGCAACAGGTGCGGTGACCGCCTTCACAGACGCCCGTTATCGGCGCAGTCCCAGCCGCTTGATCAGCGACCGGTAACGCTCGATGTCGGTGGCCTCCAGGTAGCGCAGCATGCGCTTGCGCCGACCGACGAGCAGGAGCAGACCACGACGGCTGTGGTGGTCGTGCTTATGGGTGCGGGCGTGTTCGGTCAGATCCTGGATGCGCTTGGTGAGCATCGCGATCTGGACCTCGGGCGAACCCGTGTCGCCCTCGCTCGTGGCGTATTCGGTCATGATCTGCTGCTTGACGGCAGGGTCCAAAGCCATGCTGAGGTAACTCCTTGGGTTCGTGTCGTTGCGCGGCGCTCCCGGGCTGGTCCACCGGGGCTCTCTGGGTCCGCGGCCGTTAGGACGGCGCCGACCACACTAACAGCCCCCGGCATACCCTCCCTAATCGGACGCCGCACGCCCTTCGTACCCCCGCCGCCCTCGCCCCCTTCCGACAAAATCGCCCGATCGGGCGAAATTGCACCCCTTCCGACCCGTCCCGACCGACAAAATCGCCCGATCGGGCGATTTTGCCGCCGACCGGCCCGGCCCACGCATCGGGTCAGAGCCGGTACCGGCACCGGTCAGGCGGCCACGCGGCCCGGGAAGTACCGCCGCCATTCCTGTCGCCGTACACGCGCCCGCATCCCGCGTTCGCGCAATACCCTGACGACTCGGTCAAGCGTCTCGGCAGGCGTCACCGACAGATCGGATGCCAGCAGAACGATCATCCGCCAGCCGTCCGCCTCCGCCTCCTCACGCCGGCGAATGTCCCGCTCCCACTGCGACCGGTCGAGCGGGGAACCGGGCATGGGCACAGCGCCCGGCGCGTGATGACCGCCGTCGTACTCGATCGCGACTTTGACTGTCTCGTATGCCAGGTCGTGCCGTCGCACCCATGACCCGTCGCGCGCGCGGATGACGGAGTTCACCTCGGGTTCGGGGAGGCCGGCAAGGACAAGCAGCATCCGAGCCCGCGACTCCTGCGGGGAGTCCACCCCCGCTCGCACGAACGCCGCCGCCCGGCGCGCGAGGCGTGCCGAGGGCAGGGTGCCCTCCTTCGCCGCCGCGCCGAGTGCCGCCGCGCTGGTATGGCCGCGCCGGACCAGAGCGTCGCCGGCGACGACCAATTCCACGAGATCCAAAGAGGTGGCGAGATCGAGGAAGGTGTCCTCCGGCGTCGTCACCGGCAACCCGAAGCGCCGCACCTGCCGCTGAGGGAGCTCACGGCGCAGCACCCTGATGCCCCGGACGCGCATTCGTTGCCCAGGGGCCAGCCGCAGGGTGACATCTGCGCTGTCGGGAACCACCCCACCCCAAAGCCGCGCGGCGGAATGGCCGGCCACCACGGCGCCCACGGGGGCGGCGGCCAGAGCGCCGGCAGCCAGCAGCGCAGTCGTTCGCGGCACGTCCGAGCCCACGTAGACGCCTTGGAACAGCCGCACGTACCGACTGTGCCGCAGATCCAGGTCGGTCATGCCGGCAGCGAGCGCCTGTTGCCGTGTGAATGGTCGCGACAGATCGTAAATACCTCGTTTAGGACTCATACAGCTAGTTTGACTCATCTAGCCTGTGAGGAGCTCGCGTTATCCACAGGCGCCGAGTTGGCACCCTGCCACCAAAATCGCCCGATCGGGCGTCTTTCGACCCCGGTAGCGCGCACCCTGCCACCAAAATCGCCCGATCGGGCGATTTTTGCGAGACAGCCCGGCCCAACCCGGCCCATCCCGGCCCAGTCAGGCGCGGTCAGGCGCGGTCAGCCCGCGAGGGTATGCCGAATCACGTCGGCCGCCCAGGTCAGGACGGCCTGGTCGCGCAGCGGCTGCCCACCCACCCGGGCCGTCATCGGCCGCGGCACCAACACCTGGTTCAGCGCCTCCTTGATCACGGTCCCCGGGTACAGCCGCCGCAGCCGCAACTGCCGCGACTCCGCCAACGAACCCACCGGCCCGAACCGCACGTGCTGGCCCTGCACCGCGATATCCCCGATCCCGGCCGCCCGCGCCACCGTCCGCAGCCGGGCCACCTCCAGCAGGTTCCGCACCGGCTCCGGCGGTTCGCCGTACCGGTCCCGCAGTTCCTCCTCGATCTCGGTCAACGCGGCCTCGTCGGGGACCGCCGCCAGCTTCTTGTATGCCTCCAGCCGCAGCCGCTCCCCCGGCACGTAGTCGTGCGGCAGGTGCGCGTCGACCGGCAGTTCGATCTTGATCTCCTCGACCTTTTCCGGCGCGTCGCCGCGGAACTCCGCGACGGCCTCCCCGACGAGCCGCACGTACAGGTCGAACCCGACCCCTTCGATGTGCCCCGACTGTTCCCCGCCGAGCAGATTCCCGGCCCCGCGGATTTCCAGGTCCTTCATCGCCACCTGCATACCGGCACCGAGATCGGTATGCGAGGCGATCGTCGCGAGCCGGTCGTGCGCCGTCTCGGTCAGCGGCTTGTCCGGCGGATACAGGAAGTAGGCGTAGGCCCGTTCCCGCCCCCGCCCGACCCGACCGCGCAATTGGTGCAACTGCGAAAGCCCAAGCAGGTCAGCCCGTTCCACGATCAGGGTGTTGGCGTTGGAGATGTCCAGACCGGTCTCCACGATCGTGGTACACACCAGCACGTCGTACCGGCGCTCCCAGAAATCTGCGACGACCTGTTCCAGGCGGCTCTCGCCCATCTTCCCGTGGGCCGTCGCGATCCGCGCCTCCGGCACCAGTTCCCGCAGTCGCGAGGCCACCCGCTCGATCGAACTCACCTTGTTGTGCACGAAGAACACCTGCCCCTCGCGCAGCAGTTCACGCCGGATGGCGGCCGTGATCTGCTTCTCCTCGTACGGCCCCACGAAGGTGAGGACCGGATGCCGCTCTTCCGGTGGCGTTGCGAGAGTTGACATCTCCCGTATGCCAGTCACCGCCATTTCCAGCGTGCGCGGAATCGGCGTCGCCGACATCGCCAGCACGTCGACATTGGCCCGCAGCGTCTTCAGCTGTTCCTTGTGTTCGACGCCGAATCGCTGCTCCTCGTCGACGACGACCAGTCCGAGATCCTTGAAGCGGACATCGGCCGTGAGCAGCCGGTGCGTGCCGATGGCTACATCGACGGTCCCGTCGGCCAGTCCCTCAAGGACCGCCTTGGCCTCCTTGTCGGTCTGGAATCGGCTCAGCGCCTTCACATTGACCGGGAACTGGGCGTACCGCTCCGAAAAGGTCTGGTAATGCTGAGAAACCAGCAGCGTGGTGGGCACGAGAACGGCAACCTGCTTGCCGTCCTGCACCGCCTTGAAGGCCGCGCGCACCGCGATCTCGGTCTTCCCGTACCCGACGTCCCCACAGATCAGTCGATCCATCGGGACCGGCTTCTCCATGTCCGCCTTGACCTCGTCGATCGTCGACAGCTGATCGGGTGTCTCGACGTAGGCGAAGGCATCCTCGAGTTCGCGCTGCCACGGGGTGTCGGCGCCGAAGGAGTACCCCTGCGTCGACATCCGCACGCTGTACAGGCGGATCAGGTCGGCAGCGATCTGTCGAACATACCGGCGAGCTCGCGATTTCGTTGCCTGCCAGTCGGATCCGCCCATCTTGTTGAGGTTGGGCGCCTCGCCGCCGACGTACTTGGTGACCTGGTCGAGCTGGTCGGTCGGGACGTACAACCGGTCGCCGGGTTGCCCACGTTTGCTCGGCGCGTACTCGATGACGACGTACTCCCGCGTGGCCCCGCCGACCGTCCGCTGCATCATCTCCACGAATCGACCCACGCCGTGCTGCTCGTGGACGACGTGGTCCCCCGGCCGCAACTGCAGCGGGTCGACCTGGTTGCGCCGTCGGGCGGGCATCCGTCGCATGTCCCGAGTCGACCCACCAGTGCCGCTGTGCCCGACCAGGTCGGCCTCGGTCAGCAGGGCGAATCGCCCTGGCTCGTCGACGAATCCATGCCCCAGCTGGCCCGTCCCCAACTGCACGACGCCGGGCCGATCCGAGCCGAGAGCCGAACTGTCGAGCACAACGGCCGGCACATCGTGCTCGCCGAACACCTCGCGCATTCGCCGGGCCGGACCGGATCCCTCGGTGACCACGACCACCTCCCAGCCGTCCCGGAGCCAGGATCGCAGCTGGTCGACGGCAGCTTCCGGACCACCGCGGGCAACGGCGGGCTCGCGCAGGTGCGAATCCAGTCGTATGCCGCCGGCATCGTCCTCGAGGAACTCGGCGAGATCGGCGTCGGCGGGGAACGAGGTCATCCCCCACCACGGCATGCCGATCGTCAGCGCGTGCCCCCGAGCCTGCCCGATCGTCCAATAGGACGCCGTCCCCAGCAACCCGGCCAGATCGATCGGCACCTGGCCCCCGGCCGCCGCGTTGGCCCAACTCGCCTCCAGGAACTCGGCGCTGGTGGACACCAGATCGTGGGCTCGGGTGCGGACCCGCTCCGGATCGCTGGACAACACAATGGTCCCGGCCGGGAACAGGTCGAGCACCGGCACCATCGCCTCGACGAGGACCGGAGCCAACGACTCCATCCCCTCGACCGCGATGCCGGCGGCCACCTTGTGGAGCATGTCGGCCACCCCGGGCAGCTTCTCGGCCACCTCCCCGGCCCGCGCCCGCACCCGTTCGCTCAGCAGGAGTTCGCGGCACGGCGGGGCCCACAGGCCCTCCCGGCATACCTCCAGGCTGCGTTGGTCGGCGACCTTGAACCAGCGGATCTCCTCGACCTCGTCGCCGAAGAACTCGATCCGCAGCGGGTGTTCCTCGGTCGGCGGAAAGACGTCGAGGATTCCGCCGCGCACGGCGAACTCGCCGCGGCGTTCGACGAGGTCGGTCCGCACGTATGCCGCTGCGGCCAGGTTCACGACGACCGAGCCCAACGGCGCCGTGTCGCCGACCTGCAGTCGGACTGGTTGCAGGTCGCCGAGCCCGGCCACCACCGGCTGCAACAGCGCTCGCACCGGCATGACGACCACGCGCAGCGGACCGTGCGGCCCAGCCGCGTCCGGGTGCGCCAAGCGGCGGAGGACGGCCAGCCGTCGAGCCACGGTGTCGCTTCGCGGGCTCAGGCGTTCGTGCGGCAGGGTCTCCCAGCTCGGGAAGACGGCCACCGCCTCGCCGCCGATCAGAGCGCGTACCGCGCCGGCCAGGTCGTCGGCCTCCCTGGTGGTCGCGGTGACGAGCAGGACCGGGGCCGAACGCCGCAGCGCGGCAGCGGTCGCGAGGAACGGACGTGCGCCGGTCGGGGCGGCGATGTCGAGGAGAGGTACGCCGTGGTCGGCGGCTTCGAGGAACCGCCGGGTCTGCGGCCGGGCCGCGAACCGGTCGAGCAGCGCGGTGCACGGACCTGCCGCGACCGTCTCCGCCTTACCCGCAGCCGCCGTGCCGGCAGCCGCCTTACCCGAGTCGGATCTGCCCGCGCCGGAACGAGAAGAGGTCACGGCGTCCTTTCGAGGTGGTGGGCACGTCCCGGCGGCTCGTCGGGGCGACGCTAGCGCAGGAGGGAGAGCAGGTAGGTACCGTACCCGCTCTTGACGAGGCGCTCGCCACGCTCGCGCAACTCGTCGTCAGTCAGCCAGCCCATCCGCCAGGCGATCTCCTCCGGGGCGCCGACCTTCAGACCCTGGCGGTTCTCGATCGTGCGCACGTAGTTGGAGGCATCGCTGAACGAGTCGAAGGTGCCGGTGTCCAGCCACGCCGTCCCGCGCGGCAGGACCGTCACCCGCAGCCGGCCCTGTTCGAGGTAGATCCGGTTGAGATCGGTGATCTCGAGTTCCCCACGCGCAGAGGGCTTGAGGGCACCGGCATACCCGACGACGTCGTTGGAGTAGAAGTACAGTCCGGGCACGGCGTAATCGCTCTTCGGTGCCGTCGGCTTCTCTTCCAGCGAAATAGCCCGCCCCTCGGCGTCGAATTCGACCACCCCGTATGCCGTGGGGTCAGCGACGCGATAACCGAAGACCGCCGCGCCGTCGAGGTCGGCGAACGAACCCAACTGGGTGCCCAGTCCCGGTCCGTAGAAGATGTTGTCACCCAGCACCAGCGCGGCCGGCTCGTCGCCGATGTGGTCCGCGCCGATGACGAACGCCTGCGCCAGCCCGTCGGGACTGGGCTGCACGGCATACGAGATATTCACCCCGAGCGCGGAGCCGTCGCCGAGCAGGGCCTGGAAGGCGGCCGCGTCGTGCGGGGTCGTGATGACCAGGATGTCGCGGATCCGCGCCAACATCAGCGTCGACAAGGGGTAGTAGATCATCGGCTTGTCGTAGATCGGCAGCAACTGCTTGCTGATCCCGAGGGTGATCGGATGCAGCCGCGAGCCGGTCCCCCCGGCCAGGATGATGCCACGCACCTGCGCATTCTACCGACGCCGGACGGACGCTCGACATCGTAGGATCGAGCCCATGGCTGTCTTGCTCGTCACCGGCGGCGCCGGGTTCATCGGCTCCAACTTCGTCCGCCGGACCCTGGCAACCACCGACGATTCCGTCGTCGTTCTCGACAAACTCACGTATGCCGGGTCATCCGCGAGCCTGGCAGGGCTGGATGCGCGCCGACACCGTCTGGTCGTCGGCGACATCTCCGATGCGGCCGTCGTCGAGTCGCTCGTGGCCGAGGCCGATGCGGTGATCCACTTCGCAGCGGAGTCGCACAACGACAACTCGCTGCTCGACCCGGCGCCGTTCGTCAGCACGAATCTGGTCGGGACGTACAACCTGCTGCAGGCGGTCCGCCGACACGACCGTCGTTACCACCACATCTCCACCGACGAGGTGTACGGCGACTTGGAACTGGACGATCCGGCGAAGTTCACCGACAGCACGCCCTACAACCCGTCCTCGCCCTATTCGGCGACCAAGGCCGGATCGGATCTGCTCGTCCGCGCCTGGGTTCGCTCGTTCGGGGTGCGCGCGACGATCTCGAACTGCTCCAACAACTACGGTCCGCGTCAGCACGTCGAGAAGTTCATCCCGCGGCAGGTCACCAACCTCATCGACGGGATCCGCCCGCGGCTCTACGGCGCCGGCGCGAATGTGCGCGACTGGATCCACGTCGACGACCACAACGACGCCGTCCGGGTGATCCTGGACTCCGGAGAAATCGGCGAGACCTACCTGATCGGCGCCGACGGCGAAAAGAACAACCTCGAGGTGGTCCGCACCATTCTGCGGCTGATGGGTCGCGCCGAGGACGACTTCGATCACGTCACCGACCGCGCCGGCCACGACCTGCGGTATGCCATCGACGCGACCAAGCTGCGCACCGAACTCGGCTGGGAACCGGCATACCGGGACTTCGAGGCGGGGCTGGCGCAGACGATCGCCTGGTATCGCGACAACGAGGACTGGTGGCGTCCGCAGAAGGCGGCCGCCGAGGCGAAGTACGCGAAAACCGGCCAGTGACAACCCGTTCCGCGACCGCGAAGGACTGACAACCGATGGCCGAGGCAACCGAACTCTCCGTCGAACCCACCCCGATCCCCGGGTTGCTGGTGCTGCGGCTGCCGACTCCCGGCGATTCGCGGGGATGGTTCAAGGAGAACTGGCAGCGGGCCAAGATGACGGCGCTCGGGCTGCCGGACTTCGGGCCGGTCCAGCATTCGGTGTCGTACAACGCGGTTCGCGGCGTGACCCGCGGCTTTCACGGCGAGCCGTGGGACAAGCTCGTTTCGGTGCTCTCGGGCGAGGCGTTCGGTTGCTGGGTCGACCTGCGGGAGGGCCCGACGTTCGGCACGACGTTTTCGATCGTGCTGGACCGCAACACGTCGGTCTTCGTCCCGCGCGGAGTCGGCAACTCGTTCCAGGCGATCACGGACGGACTCATCTACTCCTATCTGGTCAACGACCACTGGAGTGCCGACGCGGTGTCGCGATACAGCTATGTCAACCTGGCCGACGAGACGCTGGCCGTGGACTGGCCGATCCCGCTGTCCGAGGCCACCATGTCGGAGGCCGACCGCAACCACCCGCGACTGGCCGAAACGACTGCGATGGCGCCCCGGCGCGCGATCGTGCTCGGCGGCAACGGACAGCTGGGCCGGGCGTTGCGGGCGCTGCTGCCCGATGCCACCTATGTCGATCTGCCCGAGTTCGACCTCGGCGACCCAGCCTGTGTCGCGGGGTTCGACTGGTCGCCGTACGACGTCATCGTCAACGCAGCGGCATACACCGCAGTCGATCTCGCCGAGACGGACGAGGGGCGCGGGCCTTGTTGGGCGGCGAACGCGACGGGTGTCGCAACCCTGGCCCGACTCGCCCGCGACCGGCGGATGACCCTGGTCCACGTCTCCACCGACTACGTGTTCGACGGCACGCGCGAGATCCACACCGAGGACGAACCGCTGTCGCCGCTCGGGGTGTACGGCCAATCCAAGGCCGCCGGCGAGTTGGCCGCCGCAGCGGCACCGAAGCACTACCTGCTGCGCACCAGCTGGGTCGTCGGCGACGGACGGAACTTCGTCCGGACGATGGCCGAGCTCGCCGCAAAAGGTGTCGCCCCGGCCGTCGTCGCCGACCAGTACGGCCGGTTGACCTTCGCGGATGACCTCGCGCGCGGAATCGTCCATCTGCTCACCAGCGGCGCGGCATACGGCACCTACCAACTCTCGTGCTCCGGCCCGGTCACGACGTGGGCCGGCATCGCCAAACGGGTCTACGAACTCGTCGGCGCGGACCCCGACGCCATCTCGGAAACCACGACAGCGGCATACGGGGAGGGCAAGGCGATGGCACCGCGACCGGTGCACAGTACGTTGGATCTGTCGCGGATCGAGGCCACCGGCTTCGTGCCCGCCTACGGGGACGAAGCGCTGCGCGCGTACCTCACCAAGAGCTGAGTCGCGGGGTCACAGCCCGTCCTCGCTCGTTCTATCCGGCGTCCGTCCGCGCCCCGCTGCGGGCCTCGCTCGTTCCTCGCTCGTGTCCTCGCTGGGGCTGTCCGTCCGCGCCCTCGCTCGTGTCCTCGCGCTGTCGTCGTCAGTCGGTCAACTCCCGGAGGCGGCGGCTCGCCGCCCGATACACCAACAACGGAACGAAATCGCGGACCGGGCCGGTCAGGGCCGCCCGCTCGCACCGGACGGCCGCCTCCACGTACTCCGGCGGCAACTCCACGAAGCGCGCTCGTAACTCGTCATACACCTCCTGTATGCCGCGCGCTTCCCGTTGTTCATCCACCCGTCAACTGTGCCACGACTCCACGCCCCCGCGCGCCCGGTCGGCGCAATCCCCGGGTCGACGACCCAGGTCCGACCACTCGGACCGCAGCACCGACCACACCTGCAGGTCAACCCACCTGCCCTTGAACACCGAATCCGCACGGATCGTGCCGTCCAGAGTCAGCCCCAACCTCAGGCATACCGCCGCCGACGTCGGATTGAGTCGGTCCACGCGCGCCGAGACCTTGTGGGCGCCGACCTCCTCGAACGCCACCCGCACCAGGGCTCTCCCGGCCTGCGTTGCCAGACCCATTCCCCGCGCCGCGGGAGCGAGCACCCAACCGATCTCGGCGCATTCGCCCCGGCCCTCACCCGGGTCACCGAGCCGCAGCACCACATCGCCGACGACTCGCCCCTCGAACTCGGCGACCAGGAACACCACCCGGTTATCGCCGCCGAGTTCCCCGTATGCCATCCGCCGGGTCACGAACTCCGTCACGGTGTCCGGGGTCAAGACGTCGCCCGGGATCCAGTGGAGCACCTCCGGAAGGCCGCGGTACACCAGCAGGTCCGCCTCATCGCCGAGGCGGACCTGCCGAAGGATGAGCCGCTCGGTCCGGATCGGCAACACCGGAATCGGCATCCGCGAGTTCACCATCCCCGCGCAAACACGTTCCCGGCCGACAGCCGGACGACTACTTGTCGGCGCAGTAGATCGTCGGGACGACGGCATACAGCGCGGCGCAGCGCACCAGGTCGTCCTTCCACTGCAGTTCGTTCGGGGCGTGCGCCTGGGCCTCCTTGCCCGGCCCGAACCCGACGCCGGGGATGCCGTGGCGCCCGGCGGTGGCGACCAGGTTCGTCGAGAAGGTCCACTTGTCCACCCGCGGTTCGCCGTAGAGACCGCGGTGTGCCTCGATGACGGCGGCGACGTGCGGGTCGGACTCCTGGTTCACCCACGTCGGGAAGTAGCACTCCTGGCCGTAGTCCTTCCCGGTCCAGGCGGTCGCGTCGTACTCGTACATCGACACCTTCGCGCCCCACTTCTGCACCGACGGCAGGGCCTCGATCTCGGCGATCGCGCTCTGCCAGGTCTCGCCCCAGGTGAGGCGACGGTCCAGCGAGATGGCGCACGAGTCGGCCACCGCACACCGGGACGGCGAGGTGAAGAAGATCTCCGACGTGGTGACGGTGCCCTTGCCGAGGAAGTCGTCGTGGTGCAGCTTGTCGTTGAGATCGCGCACCTCCAGCAGGATCTCGGCCATCTTGTAGATCGCGTTGTCACCGCGCTCGGGAGCCGAACCGTGGCAGGACACACCCGACACCTCGACGCGAATCTCCATCCGGCCGCGGTGTCCGCGGTAGACGCCGTGGTCGGTGGGTTCGGTGGACACGATGAACTCCGGCCGGACGCCCTCCTCCTCGATGAGGTAGAGCCAGCACATCCCGTCGCAGTCCTCTTCTTGCACGGTGCCGGTGACCAGGTACGTGTACTTGTCCGAGAGCAGCCCGAGGTCACGGGCGATCGCACCGCCGTAGACCGCCGAGACGACCCCGCCGAGCTGGTCCGAACCGCCCCGGCCGCCGACGACCTCGTCGTCCTCCATGCCCTCGAACGGGTCGAACTCCCAGTTGTCCGGGTTCCCCACGCCGACGGTGTCGATGTGGCCGTCGAAGGCGATCAGCGTCGGCCCGTCACCCATGTATCCGATGGCGCTGCCGATGCCGTCGATCCGGGTCTTGGTGTAGCCGAGCTTGTCCATCTCGGCGACGATGAGCCGCGCCTTCGCCTCCTCCTGGCAGCTCGTGCCCTTGTTCTTGATCAGCGCGCGCAGGAAGGCGACCATGTCGTCGCGGTAGCCCTGCGCGACCTCCTTGACCTTGGCGTAGTCGATGTCGAGGTGCGCGGCGGTTGTCATCTGGTGCCTCCTGGGCGGCGGTGCGAGCGATCTGCGGGCAGCGATGGGTGGAGAGTGAAGAGTCGGCGGGTTGTCGGTATGCCGTTGGGCACGTATGCGATTCGGGTCAGGACTGCCAGCGGCGCAGGTCCCGATCCCACAGTTCCCGGAGCTTGGCGGCCGGGTCCTTGACCTTCTGCAGGAAGATCATGGCGGCGATGGCATACGGCTTGTTGCTGGCCTGCTGGTAGAGCGGGACGCGGTACCGGTCGAAGACGGAGGCGTCCACCTCGCCCTCGGTGCACGACACCCCGGTGATGTCGGCGGGCAGCGGATGCATGTAGAGCGCATCGCCGCCGGCGGTGCTGGCCATCAGGTCTTCGGTCGTGGTCCAGTCCTTGTGCTCGGCGTTCTGGGCGAGCAGACGCCTTTCCAGCGCCTTGATGCCGTTGGTGTCCCCGGCGCCGTAGAGGTCGGTGCGCTCCTGCATGGCCGCGAACGGCGCCCAACTCTTCGGGCAGACGATGTCGGCGCCCTCGAAGGCCTCGGTCATCGAGTTCGTCACCCGGAACGAACCACCGGACGCGGCGGCGTTGGCGGCGGCCACTTCCCGGGTCTCGGCCATCACGTCGTAGCCCTGCGGGTGGGCCAGCACCACGTCCATCCCGAACCGGGTCATCAGCCCGATCATGCCCTGCGGCACCGACAGCGGTTTGCCGTAGCTCGGCGAATACGCCCACGTCATCGCGAGCTTCTTGCCGCGCAGGTTCTCCAGGCTGCCGTAGGTGTGGATGAGGTGGAGCAGATCGGCGGTGGACTGGGTGGGGTGGTCGATGTCGCACTGCAGCGACACGAGCGTGGGCCGTTGTTCGAGAACGCCGGACTCGTAGCCCTCCTGGACGTATGCCGCGAAGTCCGTCATGTAGGTGTGGCCCTTGCCGATGTACATGTCGTCGCGGATGCCGATGACGTCGGCCATGAAGGAGATCATGTTCGCGGTCTCCTTGACGGTCTCGCCGTGAGCTACCTGAGACTTGCCCTCGTCGAAATCCTGCAACGCCAAGCCGAGCAGGTTCGTCGCCGAGGAGAACGAGAACCGGGTGCGCGTGGAGTTGTCGCGGAACAGCGAGATGGCCAGGCCCGAGTCGAAGATCCTTGCACTGCGGCCCGATTCGCGCAGGGCGCGAAGCGCGTCGGCGACGGCCAGCACCGCTCGTATCTCGTCCTCGCTCTTGTCCCAGGTGAAGAAGAAGTCGTCCTGGAACAGGCCGGCGTAATCCAGCCCGTCGAGCTTGGCCAGTTGGCCGGTGAAGTCCATCGGAAATGTGCTCCTCGTCGAACGGATCTCCGGCGCCGGGGGGCGCCTCTCGAACGATTCCGAGGGTAACATCGACCTTCCGAGTGAAGCCATAACTTTGGGTCAAGTATATTGACTCTGGTCAGGGTTGGCGATATACCCTGGCCGCATGCCAGCAGCCCGCCGCCGCCCGCCGGAGGCGATGCCGCCCGACCTCGCCCCTCCCCCGACCCCCCAGCATCCGCCCGATCCGCCGGCCTCGTCGCCCCGCGAATCCCAGTCCGCGCGCGACGCCGTCGCCATTCTCGCCAGCGCCCCCTCGATGCTCGCGAAGGTCGCACCGTACGTCACGACCGGCGAGCTTGGGCGACAGGTCGATTGGGCCGGCGTGGCTCGGGCCGCGACGGCCAGTGTGCTGTCGGGGACGGAACGCGCCTTCCTCGGGATCTGCGCCGAACTCGCCGGGTATGCCGGGGACGGTCAGTCCCGGGACGATGCCTTCGGTGTGCGGTGGGACGCGATGGACGGTCAGCACCAGGCGATGGTGGCCAGCGTGCTCATGCAGTCCGCCCAGGGTCGCAAAGCGGAAGAGGCGGCGGTTCTGGCTCGACTCGGGCTGGCGCCGACACAACCGATGCCGTTGGGGTCCAAGGCGGTTCGGGTCCGGTTGGGTCCGGACATTCCCGCCGTCGTGGGCGACGCGCTCGGGCGCGAACGGGTCGGGTTCGCCGAGGGATTGTCCGATCACGAGGTGTGGCTGCGCGGTCGGGGGGTGTGGCGCATGCAGGCCGATCGGGTGCTCACCTCGCAGTACCTGCTCATCGCACACGCCGGCACCGTGCGGATGGTCGGCACGATTGACGGCGTGACCATCCACGGGGACCGCGTCGCGATCATCGGCCGGCCATTGGGTGACCATCCGTTGGTGGGACGGCCAGATCCACTGGACAACGCCTCACAAAACCCGGTGGCGTATGGCGATCTCGACGACGTGGACCTCGGAGGAGCGGATGGCGACTGAACCACTCGATGCGCTGCGGCGTTGGTACGCGCGGGGTTTGCCGTCGGTGATGGCGACGGTGGTGCGGACCTGGTCGTCGGCACCGCGCCCGGCGGGCTCCGTCCTGGCGGTCGGGCCGGACGGCCAGATGGTCGGTAGCGTCACGGCAGGGTGCGTCGAGGCCGCCGTGCTGGAGGTATGCCGGGAGGTGGCTTCGTCCGGAACGCCGCGACTCGTGCGCTACGGGGTGAGCGACGCCGATGCCGCGGCCGTCGGCCTGTCCTGCGGTGGCACCATCGACGTCTTCGTCGAATCCGTGACGCCCCAGGCCTTTCCCGAGTTCGACGCCGCTTACGGCGAGGATTCGCCTGCCCTCGCGGTCGCCACGGTGATCGAGGGAAACGGCGACGATGTGGCCGACGGCGAGTCGGGCCACGGCGATCTGGTCGGCCGACGGCTCGTCGTGCAGGCCGACGGCGACGTCGGAAGCCTCGGGGATCCGGTGCTCGACGCCCGGGTCGCCGAGCTGGTCCGATCGCGGCCGGACGCGGCGACCGAGGTGGCCGAGATCGAGGGCTTGCGGATCCTGATCACCCGCGCGCAGCGGCCGCCGCGGCTGATCGTCTGTGGCGCAAGCGATCTCGGTGCCTGCGTCGCCGAACTCGCCTCCTACGTCGGCTATTCGGTGACGGTCGTCGATGCCCGCGAGACCTTCACCGCCGCACAACGCTTCCCGGCCGGGGTCCGCGTGGTGACCGACTGGCCGCATCGCTTCCTCGCCGGTGAGGCAGACGCCGGACGGCTCGACCGGCATACGGCTGTCGCGGTGCTGACCCACGACGCAAAGTTCGACGTCCCGCTGATCGCCACGGCCCTCGCTCTGCCGCAGATCTCGTACGTCGGCCTGCTCGGCTCGCGCCGCACCCGAGAAGACCGCCTGGCCCGCCTGCGCGATGCCGGGGTGACCGACGAATCCCTCACGCGCATCAAGGCGCCCATCGGATTGGACCTCGGCGGCCGAGCACCGCGGGAGATCGCGCTCTCGGTCGTCGCCGAACTCGTCGCCACTCGACACGGCGGCTCGGCGGCCAACCGGCCAGCCGCTCTCTGACAGATTCGGCGCTCCGGCCGTCGCCGAGTGACGAAGGTTGCGCTAGAATTATGTACATGACCACCATGCCCCTTGCGGAGGTTCGCGCCCACCTCTCCCGACTCGTGGAAGAGGCCGAGCGCACGCATCAGCGTGTAGAGGTCACGAAGAATGGTCGACGAGCTGCCGTCCTGCTGAGTGCGGATGACTACGACTCCCTCATCGAAACTCTTGAGATCCTCGGTGATAGCGAGACCATGTCCGAGATCCGCGAGGCCGAGCGCTCTCTTTCGCGAGGCGAGGTGTATTCGCTCGAGGAGGTCCAGGCCGAGATGCGGGCGCGTGGCCGGCTTGGCCGGTGAGCTATCGCATCGAGCTGTCCCCGGCCGCGCGGCGAGCGCTGACGCAGACGTTGCCCGAGGCGGTCGCGGGGGCGTGCCTGAACTTCCTGACCGACGTCCTCGCGGAACAGCCGCGCCGAGTCGGTAAGCCTCTTCGCCATGAGCTGGCGGGCCGATGGTCAGCGCGCCGTGGCGAGTTCAGAGTGATCTACAAGATCAACGACGATCGAGTGGTCGTTCGAGTCGTCACCATTCGGCACCGGCGAGATGCCTACCGATGAGTGTTTGCGGCTCGGCGGCCGACCACCTGTAACGGCCGGCGAAAACCATCCGCCCCTCCGATCTCTTGGCTCGCCCTCACGCCGGTGGCGGGCTGGTTCTCCAGGTCCGGCCACCGTCGTCGGTGAGCTTGAGTTCAGTCGCAGTGACACAGTCGCTCTTGTCCGTCGCGCACGCACCGGACGACGTGACTGCCAAGCCGTGCAGATCATCGGCGAAGGTCATGCTCTCCAGTCCCACGGGAGCACTGTCAGGGCCGAGGGTGCTGATCGAGCCGCCCGTCAGCTGATACGCCTCTGCGCGGCCCGGGACGACAATCACCACGTCCGATCCCTTGAGCGCTGCGATGGGCACCGTCCCGAGTGGGACGTCCGCCGACACGGTGGTCGTCCCGGCGACCTCGAAGCTCTTGCCGTCGCGAGTACGCAGCATCATCAATGTCGTCCGTCCTCCGGCTTCACCGCGGATGACCGGCAGCAGAGCCTCGGTCGCCGTGACCAGCACGGGGTCTCCGTACCTCGCGTCGGCCTCGCTCACCTGGCCAGCGGGCGGCGCACCCGCCGGCGTCGTCATCACCTGCCAGGTCCGACCCCCGTCCACGGTGCTGGCCAGCGTCGTGTTCGCGCTCCCGCCGATCCCGAGGATCGATGAACCGACCCAGGTGAGGACGTCACTGGCCGGGGACACGGCCGATGCTCGGGTCGTCCCGTCGGAGGTCATGACGGTGACCGCGACCGGTTCTCTCATGGCCCCCGCCGCGTGTGGCACGACGGGAGCGACGGCGAACTCGTCGGCCGCGTCGTTCGCCGACACCGCGGCGCGCTGCGCATCGACCGGCTGAGCACTGAGGGTCTCGGCCGACCAGGTCGCGCCCGGGTCACGCGATGTCGTCTGCGTGCACGTGCCCGAGTGGCAAGCGCCGGCGACGAGCACTTCGTGTCCGAACGAGGGCCGTCCGGTTGCGCCGGGGCCCTTGGGCGCGTTCATCGGTTTCCAGGTCCGGGCGGCGTCGACCGTCACGAATTCCTTTGCTGCGGTGGCGATCCACGCGCTTCCGGGCCGCGAACCGCTCGCGACGCCTGCCACGACCCGCGAACCGCCCGGGGTCGAGGTCGACGCTGCATCGGCCACCGTCGTCTGACCCGTTCCGAGTGGCGTTGCGCCACACGCGGCGACACCGACGAGGGCGGCGGCCACAAGGACGGGCCGCGCAGACCGGTGAGTGGCCGATCCCGTCGGCATGCGCCTCGTCAACCCGCGGGCGCATCTGGTACTGACCTGCTCCATGTCCGCCCCGATCCCCGCTCGGGAGCAACGGAGGTGTCGCTCGGTTCCCAGGTTAGCCGATCGCGCTCGCCCAATCCGCCCCTATTTCGCCGGCTTGTATGCCGTGTCGCGCAGCGGCAGAGAGTAGCGCCGCTTCCCGTCGCGCTTGTAGTACGCCTGCGCCGCCGCCGGGGCCGTGGGAATGAGACAGATCTCCCCCATCCCCTTGGCACCATAGGCATACGGAAGAGTTCCCGGTCCCTTGACGAACCGGACCTCGACCTCGGGCATCTTGTCGGCCCGGATGAGCCCGAGCTTGCCGTACTTGGTCTGGGGGTAGCCGCCCTCGATGACGAACTCCTCGGTCAAGCCGTACCCGAGCCCCATCATGACGCCGCCCTCGATCTGGCCGACGGCGGCCTGCTCGTTCATGACCGTGCCGACGTCATAAACGGCGAGAACCTTCTCGACCTCGCCCTTCGCGTTGAGCGTGACCATTTGCGCGCCGTACCCGTATGCCACGTGGCTGACCGGGTGTTCCTTCGGGGAGTCGACCACGTCGGTCTCGGGCGAGAACTCCCCGAACCACTCGCGCCCTTCGAGGGCCGCCAGATCCCCGACCTCGGCCAACGCGTCCCGCAACTGGACGGCCGCGAGCCGGGTCGCCTCCCCGGTGAACAGCGTCTGCCGCGAACCGGTCGACGTCCCGGAGTCCGGGGTGCGTTCGGTGTCGGGCAGCTCGAAGACGATCTGATCGGGACGAAGATCCACCGTCTCGGATAGCACGTGCATGGTCACCTGTCCGACGCCCTGTCCCATGCACGAGGCCGACGTGCGGATGTGCACCTTGCCGTCCTCGACCGACAGGATGCACCGACCGGTGTCCTTCAGTCCCATGCCGACTCCGGTGTTCTTGTGCGCGATGGCCAGTCCCGCCTCGGGGTGTTCGTAGAAGTCGCCCTTCAGGCTCTCCAAGACCTCCGCGATGCCGGTCGACTCGTCCGCGATCTGCCCGTTGGGCAGCGCATCGCCGGGGCGCACCACGTTGAGATAGCGCATCTCCCACGGGTCCAGCCCGACCAGCTCGGCGAGTTCGTTGACGCAGGTTTCCATGCCGAATTGGCTTTGTACCACACCGAATCCGCGGAACGCCCCGGACGGGGTGTTGTTCGTGTACAAGGCCATCCCGAGGACCTCGAAGTTGTCGATGGCATAGGGACCCCCGGCATGGGTACAGGCCCGCTGCAACACCGGCCCGCCCAGCGAGGCATACGCGCCGGTGTCCGAGAGGATGACGACGCGGACCCCGGTGAGCCGGCCGCGCGCATCGCAGCCCACGGTGAACTCCATGTGCATCGGGTGCCGCTTGACGTGGTAGTTCAGCGACTCGGTCCGCGAGAACTTCACCTTCACCGGCCGATTCAGGTGGTATGCCATCAGCGCCGCGTGGTGCTGGACGCTCATGTCCTCCTTGCCGCCGAACCCGCCACCGACATAGGTGGCCGACGAACGCACTTTGTCCATCGGCAGTTTCAGCATGCGCGCCACGGCGTGCTGCTCGTCGTAGACCGACTGCGAACTGGTGTACATCCGCACGCCGCCCTCCCAGGGCTCGGCGACGGCACACTCAGGCTCCATGAAAGCGTGCTCTTGCCAAGGGGTTTCGAACTTGCGGGTGACCGTGAACGCCGACTCGCGCAGCGCCTTGGCGACATTGCCGCGCTTGGTGTGCTCGATATCGAGCACATTGCCGCCCTCGTGGATGAGTGGGGCGTCGGGCCGAAGGGCCTCCTGGGGCGAGGTGACCGGCGGCAGTTCCTCGTAGTCGAGATCGATGAGCCCGATGATCTCGTCCAGCTTGTCCTGGTCGTCGCTGGCCACCAGCGCCAGGGCGTCGCCCACATAGCGGGTGTGGGTCCCGATCGGGATGAGGACATCCCAGTCCTGGGTGACGTGACCGATCTTGTTCTCCGGGACGTCGTCCGACGTGAGGATCGCCAGACAATTTGGGTGGGCCCGGGCGACGTCCAGGTTCATCGCCCGCACCAGCCCCCGTGGCGAGGGCGAACGCAATGCCTTGGCGAAGACCATCCCCGGCAGGCGCACGTCGTCGGCGAATTTCCCCGTGCCCAGTACCTTGTCCGCGACATCGGGTCGGTGCGCGCGGTCCGACATCCTGATCCGCTCACCGGACGGCACAACCTCGGTGTCCTCCCGCAGCATCGAACCGGCCAACTCCACCGCGTCGACGATCTGCCGGTAACCCGTGCAGCGACAGATGTCCAACCGCAGCCCCTTGGTGATCTCCTCCCGCGACGGGTCCGGGTTCTTCTCCAGGATCACCTTGCTCGCCATCACCATCGCCGGCGTGCAAAAGCCGCACTGCACGGCACCGGTCTCGCCGTACGCGTGGACGTAGACGTCCTTCTCCCGCTCGGACAGGCCCTCGGTCGTGACGATCTGCTGGCCCTCGAAGGTGGCCGCCTTGCGCGAACACGCCTTCACCAACTTGCCTCCCGCCACCACCAGGCAGGTCCCGCAGGTCGAATCGTCACACCCCTCCTTGACCGACAGGGTCCCCACTTCATCGCGCAGTACCGCCATGAGGCTCTTGTCCCCACTGACCGGGTAGTCCCGACCGTTCACATTGATCGTCGTCATCTTGGTCACCTCTGGTGTCGGTCGTGCCTGGTCTGTCGGTCGCAACTCAGCTGCCTGCTGTACATGTCTAGCGAATCTCGTTGTCCGGCAGCCCGCGACGGATGAACCCGCCCGGCGGCAGATCCTTGAGCGGTTCACCGTCCCGGACGACGCGGCGGCCGCGCAGGAACACGTCGCGCACCCGCCCGGTCAACTCGCGCCCTTCGTAGGGGCTGTAGTCACAGCCGTCGTGCAGCAGGTCGTGGCGTATCGTCCAGGTGGCCGACGGGTCGAAGACGACGATGTCGGCGTCACTCCCGGGGGCGATCACACCCTTGCGCGGATACAGCCCGAAGTAGCGCGCGGGGTTCTCCGCGACGACGGCCACGAATCGCTCGAGCGAGATCCGGCCGCCGCCCACCCCGTAGCTGTACAGCAGCGGCAACCGCAGCTCCAGCCCCGGCGCACCGTTCGGGACCTCTCGGAAGTCCACCGCCGCGTCCTTCTGCCCGGCGATCCGGAATGAACAATGGTCGGTCCCGACGAACTGAATGTCGCCGTCCGCCAACGCCTTCCACAGCAGGTCGCTGTCCGCCGGAGTCCGCAACGGCGGGCTCATGACGTACTTGCGGGCTTCCAGCTCGCCGTCCCGGTCCGTGTCCGGCTCCCCGTATGCCGAACCGTCCAGGACGAGGTACTGCGGACAGGTCTCGGC
This sequence comes from Dermatophilaceae bacterium, assembly GCA_039812545.1. Lineage (GTDB taxonomy): Bacteria > Actinomycetota > Actinomycetes > Actinomycetales > Dermatophilaceae > JBDIAR01. The sequence continues at coordinate 22,292 of JBDIAR010000015.1, forward strand.
GATCACCAAGCTGCCGGCAGCGCGGGCGGCTCGCAGCACCGGGATCGACAGCCCGGCACTCAGGTGCACGACGTAGTGCGGAGCCTCGGACAACCCGGCGATCATCCCCAGCCGGGTCAGGGCCTCGGCCTCCAGCTCCGGCGGCCGAGTGTGTTGATGCCAATAGGCGCCGGTGTGGCCGGCGGCCAGCTGCTGGGCCGCCAATACGTCGATGATCCGGCCGTTCTCGCAATGGAAGCCGATCGTGCAACCGAGGTCGGCGGCTGCCGAGAGGGCGGCATACACCTCGTCGTCCTCGACCATCATGGTGTTGCGGTAGGCGAGGTACATCTTGAACGAGGTGACTCCAGCAGCCGCCATGTCGGCCATCTCGTCGGCGAACTCGGGTCGCCACTGCGTCATCGCGAGGTGGAACCCGTAGTCGCACACCGCATTGCCGGCCGCCTTGGTATGCCAGTGCGCCAGGCCCTGCGCGAGACTCTCACCGTGGAACTGGGTCGCGAAGTCCAGGACGGTCGTGGTGCCACCGGCCAGGGCCGACCGCGTGCCGGAACCGAAGTCGTCCGCGGTCACGGTGCCCATCGACTCCAACTGCAGGTGGGTGTGCGTGTCGATGCCCCCCGGCAGGACCAGGCAGCCGTGACAATCCACGACCTCTTCGCCGGGTAGTGCGGTCAGGTCTCCGACCTCTGACACCACGCCGTCGACGACCCGCACGGCTGCCGGTGCGGCCGCCTGAGCGGTGACGACCGTGCCTCCGGTGAACAGCATCGACATCCGGCGAACCCCTTGTCTCACATATGTGCCCAGATGGCGTGTGCCCGCTCGGCCGAACGGGCACACAGCCGGGCCTCGTCCAAGGTGAGGATCTCGCGATCCCGCATCACCCAGCGTCCGGCGACCATGGTGTCGTTGACCTGGCCGCCGCTCATGCCGAATAGCACGTGCCCCCAGGCGGATCCGGCGTTCAGCGGGGTGAACGGCCGGTAGGCCAAGGTGATGAGGTCGGCATACGCCCCCTCCTTCAGGACGCCGAGCGGCTTCGGGAAGAAGTTGGCGCTGATCGCGGGATTGCCGACGAACGCGAGTTCGATGGCCTGGCCGAAGCCGACGGTGGGGTCGGCCAGGGTGTTGCTCTGCAGGATCTTCGCCACCTGGGCGGAGGCGAACATGTCCGCGGTATAGGCGTCCGTGCCGAGACCGACTCTGACGCCGCGCTCGAGCATGTCGCAGACCGGGGCCACACCGACGGCGTTGCCCATATTGGAGTGCGGGTTGTGGACCACATTGGTCGAGGTGTCACGGAGAATCTCGACCTCCCCCGGATCGGTGTGGATGCAATGCGCGGCGATCGACTCGGGACCGATCATCCCGAGGTCGGCGAACCGCTCGACGATCCGCTTGCCGTACTTGCGCTCCGCATCAACCTCGTCGCCCGGCCCCTCCGCGACGTGCACATGGAAGCCGCCCTCGACGCCTTCCTTTGCGGCACAAGCCCTTTCGAGACTCTCCTGGCTCAGGGTGAACGAAGCGTGCAGACCGAACATGCCGCGCAGCAGGTCCTGTCCTCCGCTGTTGGCCTCCTTCATGAAGGACACGTTCTCGGCGATGGCCTCGGCCAGCACACTCTCGCCGTCCCGATCAGAGGTTTCGTAGCACAGGCTCGCCCGAATCCCCAGTTGTCGAGCCACTGCGGCCATGGTCGTCAAGGACCCGGCGACGGCTCCCGGACTGGAGTGGTGATCGAAGACGGTCGTCACGCCGTTGCGGATGCACTCGACGAAGGTCGTGCCCGCGTTGAGTTCGACGTCCTCGAGGGTCAGCAGCCGATCCAACCGCCACCAGAGGTTTTCCAGGATCTCCTGGAAGTCCCGGGTCGGCTGGTGCACCGCCATCCCGCGCGCGTAGGCACTGTAAGCGTGAGTGTGCGCGTTGATCATGCCGGGCATGATCAACCGACCGCATACGTCGAGGTACTCCTCCTCGGGGTGGAGGGCGCGCAGGGCGGCGTAGCTCCCGACGGCCACGATCGCGTCGTCCCGGATCAACACCCCGCCGTCCTCGACGAAGGGCTCGGCGGGGTTGTTCGTGATGACGGGTCCGTTGCCGACGATCATGCGCGTTCTCCTGCCAACTCGTTGTCGTAGTCGATGCTCGGAAGCGTCAGGACATACGGATAGCGCTCCTCAAGGGCGGTCAGCACTCGCCCGAAATCGTCCGTAAGCCCTTCTCCGCCATGCCATTCGGCCACTTCTCCACCCGGATGGCGGACGAGATAGCCGCCTGCCGGCAGCGGCAGGAAGCCGACGTCGGTGGACAGGTCGAAGTCGGTGCGGGTCCAAAAGACCGTGATCTTGTCCATATAGGGTCGTCCGGCGTGGGGACAGAAGGTCCCACAGTTGCCGCATTCGTTGCACAGTCCGTCGATGTGCACGATCTGGTGCGGATTGGCATACCCGGGGACGACGACGGTGATATTGGCGCGGTTGGGGCACACCTCGGTGCACACCTCGCAGACGTCATTGCAGGTCAGGCAGCGATCACCTTCGGCCCGTCCGTTGATCGTCGCGATCATCAGTCCGCGCCGATGGTGGATCGTCTTGTCGGACAATCCGGTTCGGGCGTCTTGGTGGTCGAAGTCCGGGGCGATCCCCGCGTCGCGCAGGATCGCGCGGACCGCGGTCTTGGCATCGCCCATGGCCCGGACGATCGTGTCCGGCCCGAGCCGTCCGTCGCCGATGACGTACACGCCGGGGACGCTCGAACACAGGTCCGCGTCGAGGGTCACCCGTCCCCGCCCGTCGATGGCAAGCCCGTTGCGTTCGTATGCCGTCGTGTCGATCTGGGCCCCGGTTGCGCCGATCACCGTGTCGAAGGCCATGTCGACGAACTCCCCGGTGCCGACGACCGCGCGACGGCCGGTGGCCACGACGGGGCCGAGGGTCATCTGTTCGCAGCGCAGACTGCTGCCGTCGAACGAGACGGGCGCGAGGAGTTCGAGCATGGTCAGCCCCTCGTCACGCACGGTGTTGACCTCGTGTTGCGTTGCCGGCATGTTCGGTTCGGTCCGCCGATAGACGAGCACGGCCTGCTCGACACCGGGCGTGCGCTGGGCGGTCCGGACGCAGTCCATCGCGACATCCCCCGCACCGATCACCGCGACCCGCGTGCCGCAGGTGGCGCCACCCTCGTTGTTGGCCTGCCAGAGGAAGTCCAGGGCGTCGACGATCAGGTCTTGACCCTCCTGCACGGGGTTCTGGCCGTGTTTCCAGGAGCCCGTGGCGACGACGACAGCGGCATACGTCTTCTTCAGCTCGGCCACGTCATAGTCAGCGTCGCAGTTGAAGTGGAAGACGACGCCGAGCCGGACGGCGAGCTGGTAGTCGCGTTCGATCTGCTCGCGCTCGATCCGGAACCACGGAATGATGTACTTCACGATTCCGTATGGCCCGTCGAGCTTTTCGAGAACGTCGACGGCCATGCCATTGCGGCGCAGGAAGAGGGCGGCGGCGATCCCGGCAGGGCCCGCGCCGATGACGACCGCACGACGATCGGTGCGCAGTGACGGCGGTTCGAGCCGTTCGAGGTAGGCGTCCTGGGCGCCGTCGGCGGCGACGAGCTTGACGCCGCGCATGTCGATCGACTGGTCGTAGTCCAGGCGAGTGCAATGCTCCCGGCACTGTTGGGAGCACAAGACGCCGGTGATGGTGGGGGCAGCGTTGTCCAGGGCGATGACGTCGAATGCCTCGGCGTACCGCCCCTGTGCCGTCAGGGTGAGGTACTCCGGAATCTGCTGCTCGATCGGGCAGCCGCCGTGCTCGCAGGGCGCCTTGTAGCAGTCGATCAGCGGCAGCGGGCTGCCGGTCTTGCGCGACGGGAACTTCTCTCGGTACCGCTTGTGATAGCGCTCGTCGGAAAACACCCGTGTCACAAGGGATTCGAGCGCGGGGACGTCGATCCCCCGATAGTCGCTCATCACGGGCACCGACGCATCGCACAGTTGCTTGAAACGCAGAACTCCCCCGGGCTTCAGCAGGGTCGTGGCGACGGTCACCGGTTGGATACCGGTCGCGACGACGTCGGCGACGTTGAACGCGTCCACCCCACCGGAGAACGAAATGGGCAGATCGCCGTCGAACTCACGCGACAGTTTGGCCGCCAGCGAAAGAGTGAGCGGCAAGAGAGAGCGTCCCGACATGTACATCTCGTCGGCCGGCAACTCCTGACGCAGCACCTGTACCGGGAAGGTGTTCGTCAGTTTGACGCCGAAACGCAGTCCGAGCCCCTGCGCGGACTGCGTGAGGCGACGGAACATCGCGATCGCATCGGCATACTGCAGGTCTGCCTTGAAATGGTGGTCGTCGAACGAGATGTACTCGTAGCCAAGGCGATCCAAGCTGTCACGGGCCATGTCGTAACCCAGCAGGGTGGGGTTGCACTTGACGAACGTGTTGAGTCGCTTCTCGGTGAGCAAATAGTGCGCGATCTTCTCGATTTCGTCCGCGGGGCACCCGTGCAGGGTCGACAGGGTGACGGAGCGGGAGATCTGCGGGTCGATCGCGTCGAGATCGGCCGGCCCGAACACCTTGAACTCATGCAGGTGCGCCCTGACCCAGTCCTGGCACTCCAGGAAGATCGGGGTGTTCGAGGCGTCGATCATCCCCTCGATATAGCGATCCACCTTGTCGGACTTGATGCCCGCAAGGTCGTAGCCGACGCTGATATTGAACGCCACGCCGTCGTCGAGCCCGCCCATCCCGAGTTCCTTGCCCAGGACGGCGATCGCAAAGTATGCCTTGACGTACTCGTCGAACGCCTCCTGGACCGTGAGTTCGGTGGACCACTCGCAGTTGTAGCCCTCGTCCTGTGCCTCGATGCACGGCTTGGCGACGGCCAGCCGGATCTGCTCGCCGTCCATGATCTGCACGGTCTTGAGCTCCATGAATCGGGCGCCGGTCAGATAGGCCACGAGGATGTTGTTGGCGAGCTGGGTCTGCGGACCGGCGGCCGGGCCGACCGGCGAGGCGATGCGATGCCCGAAGGAGTCGAGGATGAGGCGATCCGACTCGGGGCGCCAGAAGTGCTCCGCACGCACTCCGAAGATCGCTCCTTCGCGCTCGAACTCCGTCCGGGCCCACGTCATCACGTGGTCGAACGAGAGGGGCCTCATAAAGTCGCCCACTGGGATCAGCCTCCGGTTCCGGTCGTTGCGTCCCACCGTACGCAGCCGACCGCAGGACTGACCACCCGCGCGTACGGGCCGCGTGGGGTCAGTCTGGCACTTGCGAAAGGCTCGATCTCAGGACCAAGTACCCAGCGCAGGCCGGTTGCGTCGATATATCCTCCGATGCCCGCGCGGGTCCGGCCCGGCCGAACTCAGCGGCCGGCCCTGACCCAGTTCCCGTCCGGTCCTCGGATCCACCCGACTGCCGACGACGACGGTGGGCGGACGGGACCCCCCGAGGGTGCACCTGGGAGAGTGGCCGCGGCGCGAGCACCCGCAAAGTACTGGGCCCAGGTCCGGGCGGTCGGCCGATCCTGGGGAACCGCGGATAGCGAGCTGCGTAACAGCCGACGCCCCGGGTCGTCGAGCTCCTGTTCCACCCGCCGGACATCCCCAGCGGTCGAGGCATTGCTGCCGGGGCTGAGGACACGCAGGACGAAGAGCCCGTATTTGAACAGATCGGTTGCCTGGGTCATCGTGTCGTGCTCCCCGGGCGGCGGTTCCCAATCCGGCGAATTCAGTTGCGCCACCGCGGACATCGTCCCGCGCATCCGTACAGCGTCGCAGTCGACCACGATGACCTTCGCGTCCGTGCGTCCCGGCCCGACCGCGAACAGGGCATTCTGGCGCTGAAGTCGCCGTAGACGACGTCGTGCTCGTGCAACAGGGCGAACGCCGTCGCGATCCCTTCGCAAATGGCATACCGCTGAAACAGATTCACCCGGGGATAACCCAGCTTGTCGCACCGCTGCGCGGCGAGGAACAGGAACTGGATCTCGCGCTCCTTGCGCAGCGGCACCCCGGTCAGCGATCGACCGACGTGAACGAACTCCTCCGGTATCAACGGCATCAGCAGGCCGACCACCGCGGCGCCGTCGCGGACTAGGCGGACCGGCCACGTCGTCAGGGCATCGAGTTGCCGCCGCTGCGGATCGGACAGCCGGGACCGCATCGCGATGATGGACTCCAGGCCCGCCGACTTCAGTTGGCCGGCCTTGAACTCCTTGTAGGCCAGCGGTCCGGCGAAGTCCGCGAGCCGCACTCGCGGACAGCGGTAGACCCGGCCCTGCCCGCCCTCGGCGATGAACTCCAGCGGGCCCAGATCGGCGCGCTGGATGATCTCGGCGGCCGAACTCACGGCGCGACCGGCCAGACCGCCACGGCGGCTCGGTCGTCGTCGAAGGTCTTGCGCCCGAAGGCCACCTGCGCCAGGAACTCGATCGGGTGTGGAGGAGTAGCCCAGGATGCGGCCAGGGCACGGCCCACGTCGCCCGTCCCGCCGCCCAGCGGATCGCCGACACCGTCCGACATGAGCACCAGAGCACTGCCGGCCGCCAGTTCCGCGCGCACCACCTCGGGGTCCCCCTCGGGAAGCAGCGGCAGGCAGGCGGTGGCCGATTCGGCGATGACGTTGCCCGCGTTCTTGAGTCGCCCAGGGGAACCCAGCGGACGCCGTCCGCCAGCAACCACCCCGAGCTGTCGCCGAGTCTCACCAGAACCACCTCGTGTATGCCGTCGTCACGTGGGCGCGTGTCCGCGAAAAGGCCCGGCCCGGTTCTGGACAGGTCGCCATCGTCGTAACCTACGCGACGCCGGCGGGGCAGCACGC
>JBDIAR010000016.1:0-28836 GCA_039812545.1 Dermatophilaceae bacterium
TGGCGGCCGTCGACGAACCCGGTGCGATGGGCGACCTGCGTGACCGACAGCGACGTCATGGTCAGCAGTCCGGCGGCGACGTCTACAAGCTGACCTACCTGCGCGGCCCGAGCGGCATTCTCGTCATGCTCGCGCAGGCCCTGCAGCCCTGAGCCCGCCCACCTGGCGATCGGCCCCATCGCCCGGGCATCGGTCATGCCCTGGGCCATCGTCAACTGGGGCGATGGGCGCGAGCCGCAGCTCTCGACCCGACGCGTCAGAGCGCGCCGGCGATGTCGGTCTGGGCGAAGTCGGCGCCCTTGTAGAGCAGAACAGCGCCCTCGACGCGCGCCACGGCATACGAGAAACAGTCTCCGAGGTTCAGACCGGCCGGGTGTCGTCCCTTGCCGAAGCGCCGCCAGGCGGCCACCGCCACCGTCGCCTGCGCGTCATCGACGGGGACGAGGCTGACCCGCAGGGTCGACAGTAAATGGTGCAGGTCTGCCGTCGCCGCCGGCCCCTGCTTCGCCTCGACGACGATGCCGAGTTCAACCGACGTCGCGGCGCTCATGAGGAGGTCGCCGCGGGACCGCAGCATGAGCGCCAGCAGAGCCTCGGCGTCCGGCTCGCCGAGGACCACGGCGGCCACGGCCGAGGTGTCGAGGGCCAGCTTCATCCGGGCAGACCATTGAGGTCGTAACCCACGATCGCGTCGGCATCTCGGTCATCGAGGACCTGCCGGGAGCGTCCGCGTTCGATGATGTCGCGCAGGCTCTGTTCGGCGTCTGTCGCGATCGACTTGGCCCGGACCCGTTCGAGCCGCTCCGAGAGCGCCCGGCGCGCCGCCACCGTGATGCTCTCGCCCGTGGCGGCGGCCAGCTCTCGGGCGAGCCGATCGGCCTCTGGATCCTTGATGTTCAACACCACGCCTACCACCATAAAAGGAAGAAATCATTACCACAAGGTGGAAATCCGGTAGCCGCGGCCCGCTGGGCGAGTCGCCCTCACACCCACACACCTACACTGCCGGTATGTCCGCGGAGGAAGCCGCTGCCCGACTGCTACAGGCCTGCGAGCTGCACGACCTTGGGGTGCAGCTGCAGTGGACGCGACTGCGCCGGGAGCACCCCGGGTGGAGCGGCGACCAGATCGAATCCGCGGTGCTGACCTGGCTGCGCGATCGCCCGGGCGCGGAGTTCGGCGACTTTCCCGGTCCGCGGTCCCTGCGGACGATTCCCGGCACGATCCCCGACACGCCGGCGGGCACGCGCCCGTGACGACGGCGATTCTGGAGTCGTTGCGGCGCGTGGCGAACGACCTTGATGCGGTCGGCGCAGCCTGGGCCCTGGTCGGCGGTTTGGCCGTATCGGCCCGAGCCGAGCCACGATTCACCCGCGATGTGGATATCTGCGTAGCCGTGTCCGACGACACCGCCGCCGAACAACTCGTCGCCGTGCTGTCTCCCCGCGGGTATGCCGTCGCGGCGATCGTCGAACACACCCACCAAGCGCGGCTGTCGACCGTTCGACTCGCCTCCCCGGTTCCGCGTGGTCTCGTCGTCGACCTGCTCTTTGCCTCCTCGGGTGCCGAAGCAGAGATCGTCGCGGCTGCGGAGACTCTCGAACTGGTTTCGGGCCTCCTGGTGCCGGTGGCGACATCACCCCATCTGGTCGTCCTCAAACTGCTGGCAAATGAGGACGAACGGCCACAGGACGCCGCCGACCTGCTTGCCCTTCGCCCGCTCCTGACCGGCGCCGACGAGACCGAGGTACGGCGGCTGAGTGCGGTGGTCGTGGAGCGCGGCTTCGGTAGGGGGCGCGACCTGGTGGGACTCGCCGATCGCTATCTGTCCCGTCGCTGAACCGGGATGCGGGCGTCGGCCCGGCGGTTGGCGAGGACTGTCGGTACCGGCAAGGATGCTGTCGACATGACGAACTCCGACCGACACCTCGACCTGATCGCCAAGCTGCTCAAGCAGGCCGAGGGCACCCCGTACGAGCACGAGGCCGACGCCTTCATGGCGCGCGCTCAGCAGTTGGCGACCCGGCATTCGATCGACCTCGCCATGGCGAGGGCCCACACGGCGCGGGCCGAACAACGCGACCGCCCCATCGAGCGCACCGTCCGCATCGGAACCCCCGGGAGCAAGGGGCTCACCCAGTTCACCCGCCTCTTCCTGTGCGTCGCCGAGGTCAATGACCTGCGCTGCCTCATCGCCCGGGACTCCTCGCTGGTCTACGCATACGGTTTCGACGACGACATCACCCTCGCCGAAACCCTTTACGCCTCACTGGTGGTCCAGATGAGCGCGGCGAGCGAGCGTTGGCTGCGCGCGGGGCACTATCTCAGCGAGCGGGTCTGGTCCGAGAGGCAGTTCGCCCACGTCACGCCCTCCAAGGCCGCCGCGCGCATCGAGTTCCACAAGGGGTTCGCCCACCGCATCCACGAACGGCTCATCGAAGCCAAGGAACGCGCCGAGTCGGCGGCCGGAGCGGAGCGGGTGGGTGCGATGACCACGACGGCGCCGGGAGCCGGCGGCCCGGGCCGGGAGCTCACCTCGATGGCGCTGGTCTTGCGCGCCAAGCGTGCCGAGGTGGAGTCGGCCTACGACCAGGGGGTGCGTTCGCATCGAGCGCGCGGATCGTGGGGTGGCGAGCGGCGCCAGCGACACGGAGCCTCTGCGCAGGCCCGTGGCGCCGGCCGACGGGCGGCGGACTCGGCACGTCTCACCAACCGGCGCGAGATCGCGGGGTGAGTCCGGCGTGGCCTCGCCCTCGCATCAGGATCTGGATCTGTATGCCGTGGAGGACCGGGTCGCTCGCTGGACCACCCTGCCGCAACCCGTCGCGGTCTGGGGCTCGCTGTGGGACCCAGAACGGGTCGCCGTCTTCGCCGATCTGCCCGCGGTGGCGCGGTATGTCGAGCAGGTGATCGCGCACCTTCGCCGGGAGGGACCGTATGCCGGCGCCGCCCAGGCTCCGCTGGCGGTGCGGCCGCGCCGCGCCGCGGGCCGGGCGCACTACGAGCCGGGAGTTGTCGCGGTGCCCCGCCGCGAGATCGGGGGCGGCTGGTCCCACACCGAACTCGTCATCCTGCACGAAATCGCCCACCACCTGGCACCCGGAGACCGGCACGGCCCGGCATTCCGGCGGGCCTGGGTCGACGTGCTGGACACGACCGGGCATCCGGTTCTTGCCCGGATGGCCGAGATCGCCCTCGTCGAGGCGGGCCTGGCGCCAGGACCGCCGCGCCGGGCAGGGTAGCCGTCTGAGCCGGTCACCGCCACCTGAGTGTGGCCTCCGCCATGGGTATATTCACGGGCCAACCTCGCCGGATATCTACCCGGCGTTCGGACCCTAAGCTAGCGTCGTCACATCACTTCCGGGCGGAAGTCGGTACCCGAGGAATCGCATCGCGACCGCGCGCTGCGGTGTCGTCCGGAGGAGAGGCATCTCGACAACGGCGAAGGACAAGCACAATGCAACGTAGGTCATTCCTCCTCGGGTCGCTCATGGTGGTCGCTCTGACCACGAGCGGCTGCGTGAACAACAAGACCGCCACCCCGTCCGCGGACACCGCCGGTGCATCAGTGGCCGCCGGAGCCAAGCTCGACACGGTAAAGGCCGCGTGGATCTACGTCGGCCCGATCAACGACGGCGGGTGGACCCAGGCGCACGACGCCGGCCGCAAGTACGTGGTCGACAAGCTCGGGTCCAAGGTGGTGACGACCTACAAGGAGAACGTCCCCGAAGGTGCCGAGACCACCCAGGTGATCGAGGACCTGGTCAAGGACGGCAACAACGTTATCTTCGCCACCTCGTTCGGCTTCGGCGACGCGATGCTCGCCTCGGCCAAGAAGCACCCCGACGTGAAGTTCTTGCAGGCCACGGGCGCCTGGCACAACCCGCAGCCGAACTTCGGCACGTACTACGGCGCCACGGAAGAGGCCAAGTACCTCGCCGGAATGGCCGCAGCGAAGGCGAGCAAGAGCGGCAAGATCGGCTTCGTCGCCCCCTTCCTCATCCCCGAGGTGATTCGTCACATCGACGCCTTCACCCTGGGCGCGCGCTCGGTCAACCCGAATGCCACGGTCAAGACGGTCGAGATCAAGTCGTGGTTCGACCCGACCAAGGAGCGCCAGGCCGCCGACTCGCTGATCGCCCAGGGCGTGGACGTCCTCGCCAACGGCGGCGACTCACCCGCGCCCGGCGAGGCCGCCAAGGCCAAGGGCCTGCCGTGGGTCGGTTACGACTCCGATCAGAGCGCGAATTTCCCCGACATCTGGCTGACCGCCCCGATCTACAACTGGGGCCCGTACTACCTCAATCAGGTCCAGGGCGTCATGGACGGGACCTGGACCAAGGCCGACTACTACGGCGACATGAAGGACGGCTTCAACGCTTTGGCGCCGTACGGCAAGCTCGTCGACGAGGCGACCAGGTCCCTCATCGACTCGAAGAAGGCCGACATCATCTCCGGCAAGCTGAAGATCTTCGCCGGCCCGATCAAGGACAACAAGGGAGTCGAAAAGGTCGCTGCCGGTTCCGAGGTGTCGGCTGACGACCTGCAGGCCATCAGTTGGTTCGTCGACGGCGTGGTCAATTGACCGGCGGGGCTGGGGCACCCGTCCCGGCCCCGGAGTCGTCCTCGAACGTCCCGACCGCTGTGACGAACGTCGCACCGCGCATCGACACCGCCGTTCCGGCGGTGTCGATGCGCGGCATCACCAAGCGCTTCGTCGGCGTGGTGGCCAATGACGGGGTCGACCTTGAGGTGGCGGCGGGCGAGGTGCACGCGATCCTCGGCGAAAACGGCGCCGGCAAGTCCACGCTGTCGAACATCCTCACCGGGCTCTACCGACCCGACGAGGGGACCATCCGGCTGTTCGGCCGGCAGGTCTCCTTCTCCTCCCCGCGCGATGCCATCGCCGCCGGTGTGGCGATGGTCCACCAGCATTTCCGCCAGGTCACGAAGTTCACCGTCGCCGAAAACTTCCTCCTCGGGTCCTCGGGCGCCTTCGACGCCAAACGCGCGTCCGAGCGCATCCGGGCTCTGGGCACCGAGTACGGACTGGAGGTCGACCCCGACGCGAGTGTCTGGGAGTTGTCGGTCGGCGAGCAACAGCGCGTCGAGATCCTCAAGGCCCTGGACCGCAAGGCGCGAGTCCTCATCCTCGACGAGCCCACGGCCGTGCTCACCCCGCAAGAGGCCGACGCCCTCTTCGCCACGATGCGCCGGATGACCGAGGAAGGACACTCGGTCATCTTCATCAGTCACAAACTCCACGAGGTGATGAAGGTCTCCGACCGGGTCACGACCCTGCGCGACGGCCGCAACGTCGGCACCGTGATCACCGCGGACACGACGTCCGCAGAACTGGCCCGCCAGATGGTCGGACGGTCCGTCGTGTTCAACGCCGACGCGATCGAAGACCGACCCGAGGCCGACCCGGACCGCATCGTCCTGGACGTGCGCGGCCTGTCCGCCGACGGCGTGCGCCACCAGAGTTCGCCGCGCGAGGTGAGCCTGCAGGTCCACGCCGGCGAGATCCTGGCCATCTGCGGGGTGTCCGGCAACGGCCAACGCGAGCTCGCGGCGGCGATCTACGGCATACGCAAACGCACCGCCGGCACGGTCTCGGTCAACGGCGTCACCAGCTCGGGCAAAGGCCCACGCGAGTCGACGAGCCTCGGCCTGGCCTTCATCCCCGAAGACCGGCTGCGCACCGGCTTGTCCCCCTCGCTGCCGGTGCATGGCAATCTCGCGCTCAAGGCATACCGAACGGCTCCGATGAGTTCGGGCCCCTTCCTCAAGCACCGGGTCATCCGGGACAACGCCGAGGACCTCGTCAAGCGTTTCGGCATCAAGACCCCGAGCATCGACACCCCGACCCGGGTGCTGTCCGGCGGCAATGTACAAAAGGTCCTGCTCGCCCGCGAGATCGGCGCCAAACCCCACGCCCTCATCGCCTCCACCCCGACCCGTGGCCTGGACGTCGGGGCCATCGAAACGGTGCGCTCCCTGCTCATGGAGGCCGCCCACCACGGGACCGGGGTCCTGCTGATCACCGAGGACCTCGACGAGGCGATGGCGCTGGCCCATCGCCTGATCGTCATGTACGAGGGACGTATCGCCGGCGAGTTCGCCCGCGGCGACTACGACATCGAGAAGATCGGCCTGCTCATGGGCGGCCACGGCCGAATGGAGTCGGCATGAACCGGTTGCTGCGGCTGGAGCCGCGCCTGGTCCGACCCCGATGGCTGTCGTTCGCCGTACCCCTGGGCAGCATCGTCGTCGCCGCCGTCCTCGGGGCGATCATCATCACCCTCAGCGGCAACGACGCGCTCTCGTCGTATGCCCGCATCATCGATCGCTCGATGGGCTCGGTGGGCGCCTGGTCGGACACGATCATCGCCGCCACCCCCCTCCTGCTGACCGGCCTGGCCGCCGCGGCGGCGTTCCGCATGGGGCTGTTCAACATCGGCGGCCAGGGCCAGTTCGTCCTCGGCGCGGTCGCCGCGTCCGGGGTCGCCCTCGCGCTGGACGGTGTCCCCGGCCTGATCACGGTGCCGCTGATGGTGCTCGCCGGCATGGCCGTCGGCGGCCTGTGGGCGGCGATCCCGGGCTACTTCAAGGTGCGGTTCGGCACCAACGAGGTCATCACGACCCTCATGCTCAACTACGTCGCGGCCAATATCGCGTCCTACCTCATCTTCGGGTCGGAGTCCTTCTGGCGGCTGCTCACCGGCACCGGCAAGGTCTTCCCCCAGGGGCGTCCCATCGGGGACGACGCGACCTGGCCCGCGTTCGGCGGTGGCGGGCTGAGCATTCCGCTCGGCTTCGTTCTCGGTGCCGTGGCCGCCGTATGCCTGTGGGCTCTGTACCGCTCCACCCGCTTCGGCTTCGAGATCGGGGTGGTGAGCGACTCGCCCGAGGCGGCTCGGTATGCCGGCATCAGCGTGCCGCGTACCTCACTTGCCGTGATGGTCATATCCGGAGCGCTGGCCGGATTGGGCGGAGCCAGTGACATCGGCGACATCCGACACAACCTCGACCCGAAGGGCCTGGGCCAGACCGGCTACGGCTACACCGGCATCGTCGTGGCCGCCCTCGCGCGGTGGAACCCGCTCGCGGTGATCCCGGTGTCGTTGCTCCTCGGTGCCCTCGCCAACGCCGGCAGGTCGCTCCAGGGCGAGACCTTCCCGGCCGGGCTGGTCGGCGTGCTCCAGGGTCTGCTGCTGTTCTGCGCGGTCTCCGGCGAGTTCCTCACCCGCTACCGGGTGCGCCGCAGCCAGAGCAGGCCCGACGACGTCCCCGGAAGGCAGGCGACCACGGCATGAACGACAGCCTCGTCATGGTGATCCTGGTCTCCGCCATCTTCTACGGAACCCCGCTGCTCTTCGCCGCCCTCGGCGAGGTCCTCGCCGAACGATCCGGGGTCCTCAACCTGGGCGTCGAGGGAATGATGCTGATGGGGGCCGTGGTCGGGTCCTTCGTCTCCGCCCGGATGGGCGGCCCCGAGTGGCTGGTCCTGCTCGCCGCCACCGTGGCGGCGATGCTCGCCGCCGCGCTGACCGCCCTGCTGCACGCCTTCGCGACCATCACGCTGCGGGTCAACCAGACGGTCAGTGGCTTGGCGCTGACCATCCTGGCCGGCGGGGCGGGCCTGTCGTCGTATCTGGCCAATGTGTGGCAACTGCGGAACCCCGTGCCGCACCAGTTCGGGCCGATGAACCTGTTCGGGCTGAAGAGCCTGCCGATTCTCGGGCCCCTGCTGTTCGACCAGACCCTGCTGACCTATCTGTCGTGGGCCCTCGTCGCGCTGTGCTCGTGGTACCTCTTCCACACCCGCGCCGGACTCAATCTGCGCTCGGTGGGGGAGTCGCCGTCCACGGCCGACGCGATGGGGCTGAACGTCATCCGGACCAGGTACGTCCACACCCTGATCGGCGGTGCCTTCGCCGGGTTGGCCGGGATCTCGTTCTCCCTGTCGATCGTGCCGACGTGGGTGGACGGGATGACCGCGGGCCGCGGCTGGATCGCGCTCGCGCTGGTCATCTTCGGGTTCTGGCGACCGACCTGGACGATGATCGGGGCCTACCTCTTCGGTGCCCTGGCGAGCCTGAGCCTGATCCTTCAGGCCCGCGGCGTCGCTCTCGCACCCGAGGTCCTCGACTCGATCCCCTATCTCATGACGGTCGTGGTGCTCGTCGTGGTGTCGGCCGGCTGGTCCAGTCGGAAGCTCTCCGCGCCCGACGCACTCGGCGTGGCATACGAGCGAGAAGCCCGATGAAGACGCGGCGCAGCGGCGAACCTCGACGTGAACGCATGCTGTCCTGACACGTGATGCTAGGCTGTCAGCCATGCGGACGACTGTCACGCTCGACCCGGACACCGAACAACTCATCCGCCAGCGGATGAAGCGCAGGGGAGTCTCGTTCAAGCAGGCACTCAACGACGCCATCCGGGACGGGTCGCTCGGGGCCGACCAACCCCGGTACGAGACGCCGACGTATGCCATGGGCGTGCCGGCGGTCGACCTGACGAAGGCGCTTCGGGTGGCCGGTGAACTTGAGGACGAGACCCTCATCTCCTCGATCCGGCGCGGGGCATGACCCTCGTCGACGCCAACGTCCTGCTCAACGCGATCAACCGCTCGGCCCCCGATCACGAGGCGGCCAAGCGGTGGCTCGACGCCGCGTTGAGCGGCGGTGCTCCCGTCGGATTGGCCTGGGTGGTGCTGCTGGCGGTGCTTCGACTCGCGACGCGGCCTGGTTTGTTCCAGCGACCGCTGACCACCGACGAGGCCACCGCACTCCTCGCCGGCTGGCTGACGGCACCGGCGGCCACCGTCCTGCACCCCGGCGCCGGCCACCTCGAGGTCCTGGCTCGGCTGCTGGGGTCGGTGGGAACGGCCGGCAACCTCACCACGGACGCTCACCTCGCGGCCCTGGCGGTCGAACACCATGCGACTGTGGTGACCTTCGACGCGGATTTCGCCCGGTTCCCCGGCGTCCGGTGGTCGCGTCCCGAGTAGTCCGCTGTCCGACGCTCACCCGTGACGGGTCCGGCCCTACACGTTGATGACCTACACCTTGATGACCTACACCTTGAGGACGGCGAGTACCCCAAGCTCCGCGAGCGGATCGAAGTCGTCGTCCTGGCTCACGATCGGACCTGGTGGGCGATGGCGATGGCGGCGATCCACAGATCGTTGACGTTGACGCGACGACCGGCTTCGTGCAGCCCAACGCGCAGCTCGGCCCGCACTTGTGCGGCCCGCAGGTCCGCCGGTAACACCTCACAATCCATGGCCACCTGCAAGGTGGCCATGGATGTGCGCCCGCGAGGTGCTCTCTGGCGGCGCAAGCACCCCCGCTTGCAACTCGGCGATGGTGATGACGCAGACGAGCGCCTCCTCCGGCAAGAGGGTTCGGTCGACGGATCGTCCCGGCTCGCTTGAGATGCGGACGCTCGTGTCAACCGTGCCTCACGGCCACTGTCGGGATGGCAGCTCAGGCGAGGCACTGAGAGAGTCCGGCTCCGGCATACCTCGGGCTCGTCCTCAGGCCCCGACAGCTCGATCGTTCGCCTCGGCGAAGGCGAGCACGTGTCCGTTCGGGTCGAGGCAGTAGCCCACCGTCTCGCCCCACGGGCGCGCCAGCAGCGGGGAGAGCAGGGCGGCGCCCGCTTGGACCGCCCGATCCAGGGTCTCCTGCGCTCGCTGCCGTCGAAGGTAGAGCTCGCACCGCTGGCCCTGACGTAGGGGATCACGAGGTTGGCGTGCATGGTTCAAGTGTGACCGGGCCGCCACCCGCTCGCCCGGCCGGGTGACATGTGGCCCGCCACGCCGTGGGGAGGGGTGTCGACGAGGGGAGCCGGCTTGGCGGCAGAATGAACATCAACTATGCGGCAAAATGAACACGGACCATCCGGCTAAACGCACGCAAGCCTTGCGGCTGGATGAAAGTTCACCCTAGGCTTCCGTCGTGGTCAACCCTTCTCCTGGTCCGCTGGGTCGCCTGCTTCCCCGCAAAGCGGCCGGGCTCGTCGAGGATGCGCTGTCCGACACCCGAGTCGTCTTGGTGAACGGCGCCCGGCAAGTCGGCAAGAGCACCTTGGTGTCCTCCGTATGCCGGGAGCGGGCCGCGCTCTGGCGTAACCTCGATCGGCCCGTGGAGCGGGAGGCCGCCTATGCCGACCCAGTCGATTTCGTCCACAGCGACGGACTCGTGGTCATCGATGAGGTGCAACGTGAGCCCGAGCTCTTCCTCGCGATCAAGGCCGCCGTCGATGAGGACCCGCGCCCGGGGCGATTCCTGCTGACGGGGAGCGCAAGGATCCTCGGTCTGCGCGGACTTCCCGATGCGCTGCCCGGACGGATGGAGACCATTGAGCTGTGGCCGCTGTCTCAGGGCGAGATCGACGGCACGCCCGACGCCTTCGTCGATGCCTGCTTCCAGCGCGGTCCCGGTCTGACCCATTCCGCCAAACTGAGCAAGCTCGACTATGTCGAGCGGCTGTGCCGAGGGGGCTTCCCCGAGGCCGTCGCCAGGGAGGGGGCCCGTCGAGAGCGATTCTTCGACAACTACGTCGCCGATCTGATCAACCGTGACGTGGTCCAGTTGTCCGAGATCGAGCGCGGCCATGCCATGCGATCGTTGACCAGGCTCCTGGCCGCGAGGTCTGGTCAGCTGCTCGTTCCCGCCGCCATCGCCGGTGAACTCGGCCTGCCGCGGCCCACCATCGTCCGGTACATCGGCCTCCTCGAGGAGGTCTTCCTCGTCAAACGGATCCCGGCGTGGTCGCGGAATCTGACGAGTCGAGCCGTGTCCACACCCAAGGTGGCGATGGTCGATTCCGGAGTTGCCGCGAACCTGCTCGGCCAGAACGTCCGCAGGCTCATGCGACCCGACAGTCCGCTCGGGGGGCTGTTGGAGGCGTTCGTCGCTATGGAGGTCGCCCGCCAGCTTGAGTGGTCCAGTACCAGGGCCGACGTGTTCCACTACCGCACGCGCGATGGCGTGGAGGTCGATCTGGTGATCGAGCAGCGGTCGGGCGAGGTGGTGGCTATCGACGTCAAGGCGTCATCGACGGTGCGTGCCGAGGACTTCCGGGGCATTCGACATCTGAAGGAGCGGCTCGGGCCGGACTTCGTGGCCGGGTACGTTCTTTACACCGGCCGCGATGTGCTGTCGTTCGGGGATCGGCTGAGCGCCGTGCCGATCAGCGCGCTGTGGGAGTCCGGCGGGCACTGAGTCGCCACCCCGTGTTCCGGCGATCGCCGCTATGCCGGAGATGGTGCTCCACGGCTTACCCGCTGAGCGACGCCGGATGGAGCGCCAAGCCCATGACGCGGGCGACGTGCGCGAGGTCTCGGTCCTGGGCCAGCATCTCGTGCGAGCCGCGCCGGGCGACGGCCGCGATCATGCAATCCACCAGGCCCCGCGGGGTGACTCCGGCACGCCGACACGAGCGGTAGATGGTCACCGCTGCATTGAAGTCCGAGGCAGCGTCGAACCGGGCCAGGTAGAACCGGTTCAGCAGGCGCCGAAGGTCGCGCTCGCGACGGTGGTCGCGAGCGCCGGCGCAGACCTCCATGACGATCGGTTCGGTGACCGCGACGGGGCCGTTCGTCGCGATGAGTTCGGTCAGGGCGAGATCGACAGCGCTGCCGGTGCTCCGATCGAACTCCACCCAGGCGGAACTGTCGACGAGGATCATGCGACGTCGGCAGGGCCCGCATCGGCGGGAAGTGCGGCGATGGCATGGGCCCCGCGCATGGCGAGGGCCTCCTCGCGGGTCATCGGGTCGCCCGCGAGGTGCCGCAGCGCCAGGTCGACCGCCTCGGTCTTCGTCCGCAGTTCGAATCGGGCCATGATCACGTCGACGTAGTCGTTCTCGATCTCGATATTGGTCCGCGTTCTGGCCATACACGTACTTTACACGTGGCTGAGCGCACTCAGGCCGTTGAGGTCGTTCAGGTCGTGCCCGTATGCCGTTGCGCCGCAAGGCCGTCGAGCACCAGATCCAACCCGGGCCCGAACTCGCGCGCGAATGAGTACCCCGGCACCAGAATGACCTGCTCGGTGAACCACACCATGTTGGGTTGTGTCGCAAGCGCCGCCCCGAACGCCTCCTCGCGGATCATCGCAGCGGCCTCCTCGCCGCTGTCGAAGGGCAGCGTCGCCTCTTGCAGGACGAACCCGTAGACGAAGGCGTCCACGACGGCATACGCCTGGGCGACCTGCTCGGCGGTGAAGCCGGCGCCGCGCAGGCAGGCGATGTTGGCCTCGTGATAGGCCAGGTTCGCCGGTCCCGGCGCGCGGCGGGATTCCATCAGGGGGAGCGCCCACGGGTGGCGGTGGAGCACCTCGCGGACCGAGACCGAACGCCGGCGCAATTCGGCGCGCCAGTCGCCCGACGCATCCGGCAGGTCGATCTCGCCGTAGACCCGGTCGACCATGGCGTCGAGCAGCGCATCCTTGCCGGCGAAGTGGTGATAGAGCGACATGGCCTCCACGCCGAGCCGCCGGGCGAGCGCCCGCATCGTCAATGCGGCGAGGCCCTGGGCGTCGGCCATCGCGAGGGCCGCGGTCACGACCGCGTCCGGCGTCAGTTTGCGGGGCGGCACGGGTCTCCTCTCGGGTTGCCAACCCTTACAGCGTAATGCTACTTTCGCAAGCCTTACGTTGTATGCCTGCAGGAGCGCGTCATGGAACCCCAACTCAACGAATCCAAACCCCCGGTGCCCCCGACCATGCGGGCCGCGACCCGTCGGGTCTACGGGGGCCCCGAGGTGGTCGGTGTCGAGCACCTCCCACGTCAGGAACCGAGGGCCGGCGAGGTGCTGATCCGCGTCGCCGCAGCCGGCCTCGACCGGGCGACCCTGCACCTGCTGACCGGCCTGCCCAAAGTCGCGCGCCTGGCTCTCGGGGCGCGCCGTCCGAAGCGGGTCGTCCTCGGGCAGCAGGTTGCCGGCGAGGTCGTCGCCGTCGGAGAGGCAGTCGGTGGATATGCCGTCGGCGACCGCGTCTTCGGAACGGCCGGCGGGTCGTTCGCGGAGTATGCCGTCGCGCCCGTCGCCACCCTCGCAGCGACCCCTGCAGGAGTTGAGAACCGCGACGCGGCGACGCTCGGCGTCTCGGGCCTGACTGCCTGGGACGCTGTCGTCGACCACGGCCGAGTCCAGAGCGGGCAGCGGGTCCTTGTCCTCGGTGGATCCGGCGCCGTGGGGAGCTGCGCCGTCCAACTCGCCGTCCATCGCGGTGCCCGGGTCACCGCGGCGTGCAGTGCCCCCAAGCGGGACTTCGTCATCGGACTGGGCGCCCACCGTGCGTTGGACTACCGCGCTGTGGACCTGGCCGACATGGGCGGACCTTTCGACTGCATCATCGACATCGGCGGCAACCGCGCGATCTCGCTGTTGCGTTCGGCTCTCACGCCCGCCGGCCGGCTCGTCATCGTCGGCGGAGAGACGGGCGGTGCCATCCTCGGGGGCCTCGAGCGGAATCTCGCGGCCTCGCTGGCCAATCCCTTCACCCGGCAGCACCTGGCGTGGTTCGTCTCGCGCACGACGTCGCAGGGGTGTGCCGAGCTGGCCGTCCTGGTCGCCGAGGGTGCGCTGCGGCCGGCCATCGACCGGACGGTCGGACTCGACGGCGTGCCCGATGTCCTCATGACCATGGAACGCGGGGAACTGCGTGGTCAGGCCGTCATCTGCCCCTGAGGTCGGGCACGCGCAAGGTATGCCGGTCCTTGATCCCGGAGCGCCGCCGACGTCAGTGCGCTGCGCCCTGGTCGGCGAGACGCCTCGCGACCACCGATGGCGGCGGGAGGAGCAGAGCGGCGAGCGCGCATCCGGCATACCCGATCGCGCAGGTGACGGCGGAGGCGACCATCGCGTCGGTGAGCGAGACGAGGTCGAAACGCCCAGCCCGGCCGAAGAAGACGACCCCGACGACGGCGACCCCCAGGGCGGCACCGAGCTGCTGGGCCATGCCATAGGTTCCGCTCGCCGAGCCGGCCTCGCGCACGTCGACGGTGGCCAGAGCCACGTCGACGGGGGGGACGACGAGGAGCCCGAGCCCGAGTCCGCAGAGTGCCATCGGCGCCAGGAGAGTATGCCAATTCATCGTCGCCGGCGCGGCGTCGACCATCTGTGCGGCCCACAGGGTGCCCACGGCCAATAGGACCGCTCCGCCCCCGACGAGCTGCTTGCCGAGGCGTGCGGTGAGGGCGACCGCGGCACCGCTGCCGACGAAGGCCGCGATCGAGAAGGGGAGTAGTGAGAGCCCGGCGTCCCAGGCGCTGAACCCACGACCGGCCTGGAGGTAGATCATCAGGGCGAAGAAGAACCCGGCCATCGAACCCTGGAAGATTCCCTGTGTCAGCAGTCCCGCGCTGAAGCCCCGGTTGGCGAACAGATGCGGGGGTACCAGCGGGTCGCGTCGCAGCCTCTCGAGTCGCCGCTGGTACGCGAACCAGACCAGGAGCAGGACGGGACCGACGACGAGGGCGGCCCACGCCCCGGCGTCCCAGTCGCGCTCAGGGCCCTCTACGAGTCCCACGACGATGGAACCGACGCCGGTCGTCGCCAGGACCGCTCCGAGAAGATCGAGGTGAGGCCGCGAAGCCGAGCGGGTGTCTGGCACCCAGACCAGTGCGGCGATCGCGAGGGCGATGCCGATCGGGACGTTAATCATGAAGATCGCCCGCCATCCCAGGCCGAACGCGTCGTGCGTGACGAGCCAGCCGCCGAGGAGCGGCCCGATGACGGCGGCCAGCCCGGCGACGGCACCGATGACCCCGTAGATCGGTGCGCGTTCGGCCGGCGCGTAGAGCGACTGCACGCTCGCCAGCACCTGGGGCATCATCAGCGCCGCCGAGACGCCCTGCAGCGCCCGCGCCACGACGAGGATGTCCGGGCTACCCGTCATCGCCGCCACAAGTGACGTGGCCGCGAACATGACGACACCGACGACGAATACGCGCTTGCGCCCGACGATGTCCCCGAGCCGACCTGCTGTGATGAGAACTGCGGCGAAGCCGAGGGTGTATGCGCCGACCACCCATTCCAGGTGGGCGGGCGTGGCGTCGAGATCGGTGCGGATCGCCGGGAGGGCGACGTTGACTCGTCGTGCGCGATCGCCTCGGCCGAAAGCTCTGGCGCAAGGCCGAGCGAGAAGTGATCGTGGTGCCGATGTCGACGCTGCGACCCGTTGTGGAACCCGTGGCCGAACGGGACACCGACGGCGCGCTGGTGATCCGCGCGGACCCGCCGCCGCGGACGGTCGTGGATTTCGTGAAGTCGCTGCGCGCGACCGGGGAGCCGGTTGCGGCGATCCGTTTCGACGAGGTGCTCGACCGCGAACTGCTCCCCGGACCCTGAACCCGCCCGGCGGGCAAAGGGATACGCAGCTCAGGCCCGCCGACGGAGCCGCTACCGATCCGCCCAGTCCATCGCCGCGATCGCGTAACCCCAGTCGATTCGCTCCTGTTCGAGGCGGACCGCCGGGGCGTACACGTCCTCGACGAGGTCCGCATAGAGCGACTGTTCCTCGCCGGTGAGGTGGTCGAGCCGGGCCCGGGTCGGAGTCCCCTCACGTCCCCACCGATCGCGATGGGCGAGCAGGGTCGTCCGGTCCATCAAGACCGATTCCACCCGAACCGGCCCGGTCCGGCTCAGCTGGCCGCGCAGCATGCTGAGGATCGCGAAACCGTGCGTGTCGAGATCGCCGGCGTAGCTGACCCGGGAGGCCGACCCGATCCACGGATAGCGGCCGAGCCGCGCGACGGCATACCCCGAGCCCCAGATGACGACGCCGTCGGCCGGCACGGGCACGGACAGATAGGTGACGAGGTTCTCGATGATGACGACGTGCCGCACGCCGACGCGCAGGCGCGCCAACTCCCCGGCTCGCCACGCCACCTCCGACACCCCGCGCGGCAGACCCGCAAAGCCCTCGCCGCAGCGCACGTGAATCAGCGGCACGGGTTCGGCGAACCCGTACCGCGGCGCGAACCCCGCGCCCCGGGTATGCCGGGCATCCACTCGCTCGGGTGGCAGCAGCTCGTCGAGCAGACCCGCCAGGACGCCGCAGTGGCGTTCGACGAACTTGGTGTCCACCCCCGGCACATCGATCTGGCGCAGGTAGCGTCCTTGCCCGCCCGAGGACGCGAGCCAGCGCGCCGCCGCCAACAGCCGATCCCATTGCGCCGCAAGCGGAATGACGCTGAGCGGATGACGCGCCACCCAGTCGACCAGCTCAGGCGCCCGCACCCGGGTCGACGCCACCACGTCATCAAGGGCCTGTACCTCAGCGGCCACGCCGAGCAGGCGCCACGCAGCGGCATACGTGTCCACGCGGGCCCGGGCCGGCAGCTCGTTGCGTCCCACGAGCCGGCCACCGATGGCCCTGGTGTCCAACGTGAAAGCCCGCCCGCCGGCCGAACCCTTCTCCAGCTCCGCCTTCCACGAGCGCACCCGCGCCAGCTCCGCGCCCACCTCCCCGGCCCGCGGACCGCGCAACGGAATCTCGATGAGGGGGCAGTCTTCGCCGCGCACGTATGCCGTGGGCAGGCCACCATCGCTCCAGCGTCGACGCACCTTGGCCCGGATGTCCTCGACTGTGGTCCACGCCCGCGGGCCGGCGCGCGCCGGCTCGACTTCGCTCACGAGGCACCAGCCGCGGCGCCGACGTGCGCATCTCGTCGAGCCCGGAAGTCCTCGATCGTCAGGGTCTGCAACCGCGACCGCTCCCCGGTGGGATTGTCGACGAACCCGACCGCCCGCACATACGGCTCGATGACGTGCACCTTCTGCAGCGGCGTCACGATCAGCAGTTGGAGCCCGAGCTTGGCGAACAGCCGCAGGGCATACCGCGTCGAGGCGTCCGAACCCCGGCCGAACGCCTCGTCGATGACGACGAACCGGAAGTCCCGCGACACCGACACCCCCCACTGCAGCTTGAACTGGTAGGCCAGCGACGCCGCGAGAATCGTGTAGGCCAGCTTCTCTTTCTGGCCCCCCGACTTGCCGTCCGAGTCGGTGTAGTGCTCCCACTCCTCACCGCTTTCCCGCCAGCGTTCCGAGGCGGCGAAGACGTACCAGTTGCGCACGTCGGTGACCAACGAGGTCCACCGTCGATCGGCGTCGGCGCTGCCCTCACGCCCCCGGAACCGTTCGAGGATCGCCTTGACCCGCAGGAACCGCCCCTCGGAGTACTGGTCGTCCTCGACGAGCGCGTCGTCGGTGCAGGCCCGCAGGTCTTCGCGGAACGCCTTGACCTCCTGGTTGAGCGTCGGGGTGTGGATGAGCTGGATGTGCCGGTCCGGGTTGTACTCGATCGCCCGCAGCGACTCGTTGATCTCGGCGATCCGTTCCTTGATCTGGGTCGAGCCGCGTTCCAGCCAGCCGTGAAATCCGGCGATGTCGTTGATCGTGTTGGTGTTGAGCTGCCGCTTGAACTCGGATTCGAACCGCGGCAGGTCGTCGCCGGCGATCCGATCACGCAGGTCCCGGTACTCGCCGATGGCCGCCAGGCTCGCATCCATCTCGACGGTTTCGGTCGGCCACTCCGCCCGGAACCGTCCCATCAGCGCGATGATCCGCTCACCGACCCGCTTCTGTTTCTCGCCCGACTCCGTCAACCGCAACGTCACCCGGTCTCGCTGGGTGCGCTCTCGCTGGTCGCAATCGGCCACCGAGTCCGGCATACCGGCTTCTGCGTCGAGAGCCGGGTATGCCGTGCGCAGCCGGATCAGGTCCGCCTCGCCGGTGCTCGTCGTCACCTTCTCGGCGACCGCCGCGTCGCGTTCGATGCTCGCCGCCCGCTCGCGCAACCCGCCCGCCTTGCTCGTCAACGACTCGACGGCGCCGCGTGCTCGGGCCAGGTCGGCCTCGGTGTCGGCGAGGCGCCGGGAGATCGTGGCGAGTTGTTCGTTGCCCGAGGCCAGTTCGGTGCGCTCGGCCTCGTGCCGTGCGACAGCGGCGGCGCTGGAGCGCCAATCCAGATCGGACCACGCGGCATACTCGCCGAGTTTGTCCAGACAGCTCTTCTGGTCGGTCAAGGCGCTGCGTCGGCGGGTCAACTCCTCGACCTGGCCGGCGATGGCGTTGAGCTCCTGTTGCACGGCTCGGCCCTGGGCCAGTAGAGCGTCGACCTTCTCGGCGTTCGACCACCCGAGGACCCACCGCGTGCGGTCGTCGACGAGGTACCGGTCGTCCTTCTCGCCGCGTCCCGAACCCGCCTTGACCAGTCCGTTGCGGGTCACGGCCCGTTGGTGTCTGGCCAGATCGGCCACCGATGCGACACAGACGTGGTCGGCCCGCCGATCCAGTTCGCGCTCGATCCACTCGGCGAACGGCCCGGGCTTGATCTCCAGCAGGTCGGCGAGCAGCTGCTCGTCGCCCAACGGAGGCGCGGAGCGGGTGACCCGCGGGCTGACCCGGTAGAAGACGAGTCGCCCGCCGAGGTGGTTGGCGTCGATCCACCGCGACGCCTCGTCGTGCCGATCGGCCGGCACGAGAACCGAGAGGGCAAAGCCGCGCAGCACGCGTTCGGCGGCGCCCTGCCACTGGGCGTACTCGGGCCGGACCTGGATGAGTTCACCGGCAAAGGGCAGGTCGCTCTCGTCCATCCGCAGCGCCTGCGCCAGGGCCGTGCGGATCCGCAGACTCGTCTCGTCGATGTTCGACTGGCGCCCCTGCAAGGTCCGCAGATATCGCGAGATCCGTTCGCCGGCCTCGGTGGCCCGTCGCCGATCCACGGCCACCTCGGTCAACCGGTTCGCGGTCGCGTCCAGGTCACCGGCCAGGGACTCGCGACGCTCCTCGGCGAGGACGAGGGCTCGGGCAAAGGATGCCGCGTCCTCGACCGACGGCAACCCGGCCTCGGCGAGCAATTCCGTATGCCGTCTCGCCCGGTGGCTGCGTTCGTCGCGCCGCTTGGTCTCCTCGACGACGAGGCGGTCGAGCTCGGCGAGGCGGGCACCGCCGGCGCCGTCCCGCTCCCGTAGCAGGGCGTCGCGGGTGACCTCCAGTTCGTCGCGCACGGCGGCCGCCTCGTCCTGCTCCGCCCTCACAGCGGTCAGGGCCGCGTGGGCCGCGGCGAGGTCCGTCCGTAGCAGCGTCACCTTGTGCTCGGCGGCCCAGAGGGGCAGGGCCTCCTGCTGCAGCCGGTCGGCGGCCATGGCCGCACCGTGCTGGTCGTGCTTGACGCCCTCCTGGAGGAGGGGTTCGAGCTGGGCGAGCTGGTCCCGGGCCCGGCGCACGGCGTCGTGAGCTCGGGTGAGGTCCTCGAAGTGGTTGACGAGGGAGTCGATCCGGCCGGCGAGATCCGCCCCTTCGAGCATGTGACTGCGCACGAAGTCGGTGAGATTTCCGACCGACTTCATCGAGATCGTCTGGTGGAGCAGTTCGAGGGCCTGCAGGGACTGGATCCCGAGCAGCCGCCGGGACCGCGTGCCGTACTCGGGGAAGTGGTCCGAAACGAGCGCACCCGCAGCCCGCAACCGGCGTTTGAGGCCGCCGATGTCCGCGCCGAAGTCGCCGAAGTGGTCGGTGATTGTCAGGGCCTGCTCGGCGACGACGAAGAAACGCTGCGGCTGGGCGCTGGTGTCCCGGGTCCAGAACACCTGGGCCAGCGTGACGTGGGCGTCGTGACCGACGTTGGTGAACACGCCGAGGACGACGGAGTAGTGCCGGTGGTCGCGCAGGCCGACGGGGCGAGAGGTGCCCGTCGACTCGACTCCCTCCGACTTGTAGTGGCCGAGCACGTAGGACCGCAGCGAGCGCTCTCGGGTGTCCGCCCCGGCGGCCTTGTTGTAGTTGATCTTGTTGGCCGGCAGGAGCAGGGTGGTCACGGCGTCGACGAGCGTCGACTTGCCGGAGCCGATGTCACCGGTGAGGAGGGTGTTCTCCCCGTCCAGGTGTAGCCGGTGGACCCGCCCGTCGAAGGTGCCCCAGTTGAACACCTCTAGCCGGTCGAGCCGGAAGCCGGGTTTGCTGTCCGGCGCCACCTCGAGATCCAGCGTGGAGAAGAGTGCGTCAGTCACCGGCGTCCTCCTCAGTCGACTCCACCGGCCCATTCGAGTCGCCGGGGCGACCCAGGGCCACGGCATACTCGCGCAGCCGGGCGTCGAACTCACCGAGCCATTGCGCGTCGACGAAGGCCTTGAGGATGCGGCGTACCTCCCACTCGGACGGTCGCCCCGACAAGGGCCGGAGGAAGCCGAGGTCGACGACCTTGGCGATCGTGCGATCGATCTGGTCGAGCACGCGAGCCTCGTTGGTCGACTCGGCGAGGAAGGTGCGCAACTCGTCGACGATGCGGTCCCGGGAGACGACCAGGAGCCCCTCGCCGCTGGTGGCGTCGAACTCGGCCATCGCCTTGCGCAGCAGGGCCAGCAGGAGACTCACCTGGAGGGACAACCGATGGCGTGGCACGAGCCGTGGCAACGCCGACTCGCCGTCCTCCGGAGCGGACCGGAGATAGGCATACCCCTCGGCCTCGTCGATGACGAGGGAGAGCCCGAGCACCCCGACGTGGTCGCGCAACTGGTGTTGGAGCCGCAGCACATGACGCCAGGTGAGTTCGTTGGCGTCCCGGTAGACGACGCCCTTCATCAAGGCGATGGCCGCCACGGACAGCGGCGGCGCCTCGTCCGGGGAGGTGGCCTGGACCGTTGCGGCACTGGTCGGGTTCGGGTCAGGGGGTGGCATCGGGGGTCCTCGCGAGGCGACGTTGACGAA
Organism: Dermatophilaceae bacterium; assembly: GCA_039812545.1. Lineage (GTDB taxonomy): Bacteria > Actinomycetota > Actinomycetes > Actinomycetales > Dermatophilaceae > JBDIAR01. Next base: position 20,735 of record JBDIAR010000016.1, read on the forward strand.
CGAAGGAGGCGCGCGGCATACGCAGTGATCGAGTTCGGCCCACGGAGTCGACGTAGGGGATCGTCACCGGCGAATCCTCGTCGGAGACGACGACCATGTCCCCCTCGTTGACCGCCAGATATCCGACGATCTCGGCCAGGCCCTGTGTCGGCGGGTGCTGCTCGAGGACCTCTTCCAAGGTGACCTGATCGCGCCCCCGAAGTGCCGAGCGGACCGTGGCCACGAGCAGCGTCATGTCGATGTGGACCTGCTCGAAGAGCGCGGACGGATCGAGGTCACCGTCGGCGTCGCTGACCGCGATCTGTCCGAAGTCCGATTCCGGGCTCGGGGTGTGCAGCGGGCGTTCCATCGGCAGGCGAACGCGCGGGGCCAGGCCGTCGATGGCGAGGTCGAACCCGGCGGCCGGGGCGTCGCGCACAAGGAGCGCCTGGCGTTCGATGGAGCGCAGCAGGTCCATGACCCGGCGGTTCTCGAGCCACACCTTGTCGTCGAGGAACCTGCGCAGTTGCTCGGAGAGGGCCCGGACGGTCTGCTGTGTGCGTTCGGCGGCGTCCAGCCAGTCGTGATGGACGTGGCGCAGCCGCGGGTCGACGTCGATCTCGGAGAGTTCCACGAGCCGGTCGAGCAGCTCGGTCAGCTCGGCCTGACTGGTCCGGGACAGCAGGAAATCGTGGAACGCCTGGAAACTGCGGCCCTGGTCCGAGGCGGCGATGGCGTGACGGTCGCCGACGAGTTCTTCGAGGAGTTCGCCCTTGGACCCGGCCCAGGCGGCGATCTTCTCTCGCGCGCCGCGATCCAGGCTCCGGAAGTTCTCCTCGACCTCACGAAAGTCGGCGAGCAGTTCCCGCGCGGTGGTGCTCAGGTGCTGGTAGCGATCGAGGAGCCCGGCCCGGTCAAGCGCCGGCACGAACCCGGTTTCGGCGCGGGCAATCTCGGCATCGAGGGCCAGCCGCTGCTCGCGCAGCCTCGCCAGGCGCTTGGCCGGATCGCTCTCCGCGCCGTGGACCATCTGGCGCAGCAGGTCGATGACGGTGTGCAGGCGTGACTCGGTGCCCACGAAGGTGCGGGAGCGCAGGTCGCACACCCACGCGTAGGCCTTCTCCAGGTCCGAGGTCGCGTCGTAGTGCGCCTCGGTCGTCCCGTCGGGATAGAACTTGCGCAGCCAGCCCTGCTCGGGTGCCGCCCAGAGGTCGAGATAGCCGCGGGCTGAGCGTCGGTATGCCGGCAGCTGGGGATCGTCGGACGACTCGTCCGGGGTGCCCCCCGGCGGAGCTGCGGTGGTGTTCGCCGAGGCGGTGACAGCAGAGGCCGCGGCTGCGGCGTTGGCGGCATACAGCAGGTCGTCGACCCTGACGAGCAGGTCGCTCTCGCTGATGGTCCGCACATTCTCGGCGACGAAGATCTGGCCGAGGACGCCGAGCACCAGCGGCGCGCTGTCGGCGCGCAGCAGTCGCCAGGCCCGTGAGTTCGCCCTCAGGTAGCTGATCTCGTCATGGTCCATCGTGTGTCCGTCGTGTCTCCGCAGTCTCCAGCGCGAGCCTAAACGGACCGCGCCCGGGTCGCGCCGGCTTCTCGTGGAAGGGTACGCAGGGACACCGATAGGCAGCGGGATGCGCCAGGCGGCCGGGCGGCTCAGCGCCTGGTCTCGTACCGGGTGAGCAGTACCCCGCCGGGAAAGGCCCGGGTCTCCAGCAGGTTCAGGTTCACCCAATGATCGAGAGCGGTGAAGAACGGCATACCCCCACCCAGGATGACCGGATGCGTGACGATCACGTACTCGTCGATCAGGCCGGCCCGCACGGCCGCCGCGGCCAGAGTGGCGCCCGCGATGTCCAGCCGGCCGCCGTCCTCGGCCCTGAGCCGGGCGATCTCGGTGACCGCGTCACCGGTGACCAGACGGGTGTTCCAGTCGACCGCGCGGACCGTCGAGGAGAACACGATCTTGGGCATGTCCCGCCAGCGACTGGCGAACTCGATCTGCGCCGGTGTGACGCCGGGCTGTCGATCTGCGGTCGGCCAATGGGAACTCATCGTCTCCCACAGTCTGCGTCCGTACAACGCCACGCCCGTCGACGCCACCCGGTCCGACCACCACTGGAACAACTCGTCATTCGGCGCGCTCCAGCCGAGGTCGTCGCCCGGCGCGGCGACATAACCGTCCAGGCTCACGTTCATGCCGTAGGTCAGATTGCCCATGTACCAGCCTCTCCCGAGTCGGTATGCGATGTACAGCCACGCCCGCGGCCATGCTCCCGGTCATACTCCCGGCCATACCCGCGCACACCGCCGTCCGGGCCGGGGCGGCAGGAGGGCGCCTCACAGGAAGGCGTACCCCTCGCCGCGGTAGGTCGGCACGGTCGCGATGACCGCTCCGCCGCAGACGACGTGCAGCTCGTTGACCCGCTCACACAGCTCGCCGGCCTTGGCGTGGCGGAACCACACCCGGTCCCCGACGCGCAGGGCGCCGGCACCGGGCCCGGTGAGCGGCGTCTGGGCCTCACCGGCTCCCTCCATCCCCGTCAGCCGCAGGCCCGGCGGCCACACCGGTGTCGGCAATCGGTCGCGGCCGGCCGCGCCACTGGCGACCCAGCCGCCGCCGAGGACCGTGGCCATCCCCGGCGCGGGTCGGCGCACGACCGAGGTGACGAACCAGGCCGCCGGCATCGGCCGGAATCCGCGATAACCGTCGAACAGCGTCGGGCAGTAAAGCCCCGATCCCGCCGCGACCTCGGTGACGGCGTCCTCGGCCACGGTCGATTCGATGCTGCCCGTCCCGCCGCCGTTGACGAACTCCAGGTCGGCGACCGCGCGCACCGCCGCGACCGCAGCCGCCCGCCGCTCGCGCAGTTCCGCCGCCGAACGGGCCTGCATGGCCCGCACCGCAATCTTGGTGGCCGGCGAGCCGGCGTCGTCACCGACGCCCGCGATCTGCCCCTCGTATGCCATCAGCCCGACGAGCCTGAACCGTGGGCGTCGCACGATCTGCGACGCAAACCGCGCCGCGTCCTCGGGGGAGTGCAGCGGCGAGCGCCGCGTCCCCAGGTGCATCCGGCCGTCGAGCAGCCGCAGTGACGCGTCCAGGTCAAGGCACACGCGGATCGTCGAACCGCCTTGTGCCGCAACGTCTTCGATCACGTCGAGCTGCTCTGGCGAGTCCACCATGAGGGTCACCCGGGCCGCGAGTTCGGGATCCGCGCAGAGGCGTGCCAGGGCGCCGCGGTCGACCGTGGGATAGCCGACGACGACGTCGCGACAACCTCGCGCAAGCAGCAACGCCTCGGGCAGCGTCAACGCCAGAATCCCCCGGAACCCGGCCAAGCCGAGCACCGCGTCGCTCACCGCCCGGCACCGCACCGACTTCGTGGCCACCCGCACCGACTTGCCGGCCGCCCGCCGCACCAGCGAATCAGCATTCGCCCGTAGGGCGCCCGCGTCCACCACCGCGAACGGCGTCGCCAGGTGCGCCGTCGCGGCGGCGAGTGCCGCGAACCCCTCCCCGGGTCCCGGCTCAATCGCCGCCAGGTCCAACGCCGGAGCCGCGCCCCCCGCAAACCCAGTCATCCGAAGACCCGCCTGACATGGGCATTGGCGAACACCCCGTCGGGATCCAACCGGGCTCGCACCTCTTGGAATGCGTCCCACTGCGGGTACAACGGCCGCAGCGCCGCCGCGTCCAAGGTATGCCGTTTGCCCCAGTGCGGCCGAGCGCCGTACTCGGCGGCCACGGTCTCGACGGCGCCGAAGAACCCCTCCCACGGCATACCGGCATACATGTGACAGGCCAGGTACGTCGTGTCTCGGCCGAACGACGGACTCAGCATCGACTCGGTGTCGGCGGCCGTGACCCGGACCTCGATGGGGAAGTTGACGGCAAACCCGCCTCGCTCGACGAGCCGCAACAGTTCCGACAGCGCCGTCATCCCGGCCTCCCGCGGGAAGGCCCACTCGGTCTCGGTGAACCGCACCATGCGGGGACTGGAGAAGACCTTGTGCCCCACGTTGACCTTCTCCGACGAGCCGGCCAACGCGGTGACCACCCGGTTGAGTCGGGGGATGGCGGCGGGGAGCCGGCGCCCGGTGCGAGACACCAGGTCGAGGACGCGGTTCTCCAGCACCACCTCCTCGAGGTAGGCGCGCCGCTCGCTCCGGGGCCGCACCGGTTCGTCGGTCCGGTTGAGTTCCTTGGTCAACGCCTCGCGGGCGTGCGGGAACACGAAGAACTCGAAGTGGTCGTTGTCCTCGGCTCGTTCGTCGAATTCGGCGATCGCCCGCGCCAGCGGCACGCGACCCCGGCGTTCGTGCAGCCGGAACGCCGGCACCGTCCGCAGCGTGTATGCCGTGACGACACCGAGCGCTCCGACGCTCACCCGCCCGGCGCGTAAGTCATTGTCGCGCAACTCGATCACGCTGCCGTCGGCGGTGACGAGCTCCATCGACTCGACGACGGTCGCCAGATTGCCGAACCGCGCTCCCGTCCCGTGGGTCCCCGTCGAGATCGCGCCGGCCAGGCTCTGGACGTTGATATCGCCGAGATTGGGCATCGCGAGGCCGACCGCGTCCAACTCCGCGTTGAGGTCGAATAGCCGGGTGCCCGCCGCGACTCGGACGAGTCCGGACTGCGGGTCGGCGTCACGTATGCCGGTCAGCCGGTCGAGGCTGATGAGGGTCCCGTCGGTCACAACGTTGTCGCCGAACGAATGGCCGGCGCCGACGACGCGCACCACCTCGCCGCGGCCCGCGGCGGCCCGCACGCAGTCCCCGACGTCCTCCACCGACGCCGGTGTCACGCGCGTCGCCGGAGTGCACGTCTGGTCACCGGTCCAGTTACGCCACACGGGGATCCTCTCCTCTGCTGCATCGGGCGTTCGAGTCACCTTATGCTCGCGCCAACGGTGCGCACGCATTCTCGTGTCGCCGCGAGTACTCCTGCGACGCGGCGTGGCAGAGTGCAGGCAGAGGGATCGACGAGACGTCACGGGAATCTGCCGGAATCGAGCGGGGAACGGACCATGGGCCGCAACAATCAGGCGCGTCGTGCGGCGAAGGCCAAGGAACGACGCGCGCGACGCAGCGCCGCCGCGGGACAGTTCGGCGGGAGTCCTTCGGGGACGACGTCGGAGTGGACTTTCGCAGGCGCAGGCGCAGGCGCTCGCACGATCCCTCCGCCACCGCTATCCAAGGCCGACCGACTGCGCGAGGCGATCGGCGAGGAGATCAGCGAGGCGCTGGACCGGCTCGACTCGCGGTCCGGTTATGGCGCCGACCGGGCGATCGCCAAGGTGCTGACCCGTATGCATGTCCCCGCGGAGCGGCGGCTGCTCGTCGACCACCTGCGCGCCCTGTTGCGGATCTGCGTCGAGTCATCCTGGGAGCTGGGGTGGCAGCCCGCCGATCTGCACCGCATCGTCGGACGTCGGGTCGGCGCGGTGGGCCAACTGGTCGTCGCCGACGAGATCGCCGACCAGCTGCGGACCTTTGACGTCGCCACCCTCGCGCCGCGGTGGCCCGGACAGTTGCGCGAGATCGGTGCCTCGGTCTGGTGGCCCGCGGATACCGATCCGTTGAGCGCTCGCGCCGTTGATCTGCCCGAGGGGTTCGAGGCCGTCGTGGCCGCCGCCCTGCGCCTCGTCGTCGTTCTCGGCGGGCTGCCACGGATCGAGCGGCTCGACCCGCTGCCGGGCGCCGCGCCGGTAACCCCGCGACCCGTCGGTCCGGACGTCGACGAACGCATCCTGGCCCGCGTCCGCGCCCTGCTCGCCAAGGCGGAGTCGACGCCGTATGAGGCGGAGGCCGAGACGTTCACCGCGGGAGCCCAGGCCCTGATGGCCCGGCACAGCATCGACGCCGCAATGCTGGCGAGCCGCGCCTCGGCCCCTTCGGGAGGACCCACCGGGCGGCGCATCGGGATCGACCGCCCGTACGAGGCGCCCAAGGTCGCCCTGCTCGACGCCGTCGCGACGGCCAACCGGTGCCGGACGGTGTGGAGCAGTGCGCTGGGTTTCGTCACCGTTGTGGGACATGAAACGGACCTGGTCGCCACCGAAACGATCTTCACCTCACTGCTGTTGCAGGCCACCGGGGCGATGACCCGGGAGAGTGCCGTGGCGGTGCGCGAGCGGTCCCGCACCCGGGCATTCCGCTCGTCCTTCCTCACCGCGTTCGCCCAACACATCGGGGAGCGGCTGTGTGAGGCGACCCGGCAGGCGACCGACGAGGCGGTGGCTCAGGAGCAGGGCGAGCGGCGACAAGCGGCCGATCGACGGGCGATCAGCGGTGTGCTGCAAGTGCTGGATCGGCGAGCGGCCGGTGTCGACGACGCCGTTGCGGCGATGTTCCCCGAACTTGTGCACAAGACCCTTCCGGCGGTGCGCAGCGCGGAGGGCTGGGCGGCCGGCTCGCTGGCCGCTCAGCAGGCGAGCCTGTTCGGCCCCTCCTCGGTCCTGGAGGGACAGGGCCCATGATCGATCCGAGCGGTCGGGACGGGGTGCGCGAACCATTCCGGATCGTGACCCCACGGCTCGTCCTGCGCTTCGTCCGCGACGACGACGTGGCGCCACTCACGGCATACCGGAACGACCCTCGGGTCGCGGCCCTGCAGGACTGGGACCTGCCCTACCCCGAGGCCCGAGCCCGCGAACTCGTGGCCAAACACGCCGGGCTCACCGATCTGCAGCCCGGACGCAGGCACCAGATCGCCATCGAGCTCAACGGACACCTGGTGGGTGATGTGTATGCCGGTCTCGACGAGCACTGCGGCGTCGCCGACATCGGGTTCAGCCTGACCCCCGCCGCTCAGGGTCGCGGGATCGCCCACGAGGCGGTGAGCGCGGTCATCGACCACCTCGTCGAGCGGCTCGGCGTTCACCGCGTTGCCGCCGAACTGTCCCCGCAGAACGGACCGTCCGAGCGGCTGCTGGAACGGCTCGGGATGACCTTCGAGTCCCTCACGGCTCGTTCGTTCTGGTGCCGGGGTGCGTGGGACGACAGCCTCACGTATGCCATAACGTCCGACCAGTGGCGCGCCTGGCGAGACCGGCCGCGCACCCCACCGGCCGCGGTCCGACTGGTCGAGATCACTGAGGCCAATCGTTGGACCTACGCCGGTTTGCGCGTCCACCGTTCGCAGGAGCGTTTCGTCACCGGTGTCCAGGACTCGTATGCCGATGCCTACTTCCCGGGTCTCTGGCGCGGTATGCCGTTGGTTGCCGTATTGCGCGGTATCGAGGCCGACGGCGAACCGGTCGGCTTCCTCATGTACTCCGACTTCCGTGCCGACGATCGTCCCTACCTGTGGCGCTTCCTGATCGACCGGCGTCACCAGGGCCGCGGCATCGGGCGTAGGGCCCTGGTCGCCTGGTTCGAGGCGATGCGAGCCGTCGGCCACACCGAACTCGAGACCAGTTGGGTGCCGGGCCCGGGCGGTCCCGAACCCTTCTACCTGGCCGCCGGTTTCGTGCCGACGGGCGAGGTCGACGACGGCGAGACCGTCGCCCGGCTGCGGCCCTGAGCGGCGCCGGGAACCGGCATACGCCTCGAACTTGACGGCACCGGACTCGCACTGTTCGACAACGGACTCCGCCCGGGCGTAGCGTCGAATAATGGCCGAGTTCGGGATCGATGGTGGGCAGCTCGTCGTCCGGCTGTCCACGATGGAGAAGGTCGAAGCGGTGCACGGTGACGTGTCCGTCCCGCTGAGCGCCGTGCGCTCCGTCATGGTGAGCGATCCCGCGATCGACGCCGTGCACGGGTGGCGGGTCGGCACCGGCATACCGGGTCTCGTCGCCGTCGGCACCTTCCGGTGGGACGGCAAGGTGACCTTGGCCGTCTGCAATGGCCGCGCTCCCGGCGTCGTCGTCGACCTGGACGGCGAACGACTGGACCGCTTGGTCGTCGTGACCGAGGACCCTGCGGCGGACGTCGACCGGATCAGGCGCGCCGCCCACCTCGGCGCGTAAGCACTTCCAGCGCTGGAGCGGGCGCCCCCGTGAGTCCCGCGTCCGACCTCTCCTGGTTAGCGAACGGGATCTGGTCTACGTCGAACTTCGCGATAACGCGCTGGAGTGCCGACAGAAGCGCCGCGTCGAACTCTGCCTCCTGTAGCG